>CAZWDT010000016.1:0-44115 GCA_964632755.1 uncultured Methanotrichaceae archaeon | reverse complement strand
GCCCCAAGGGGATTATGCGCTGCCCCTTTCCGAAATCATTCAATCGAGATCGGCAAGCCATATTTTTTATAGGGGAAGAAAAAGAGGCAATGTGCTGCTCGATTCGTCGCATTCCAACGGCAGCGAATCATGGAGTCGAGGATCATGTCCTGGATAAACTGGATAATAACCTTCCTGGTGGTGCTTGTGGTATTGGCCATGGTCGTTGGGTTCTTCGGGGTGTTCTTCTATGAGAAGGCTGCCTTGTGGGTAAAGTCGATCCAATCCAAGATGGAGGATGCAAAGAGCAGGCGAAAGGGGCATTAGCATCTAATGGAGATCCCAAATTGGATCCGCGCTTTCATCAGCATCAATAGCGATCTGCCTTGTAGCGTTCCAGTGCTGCCCGGAGCTCATCGAGCTTCACGGGCTTTCTCACATAGTCGTTCATCCTTGCCTCTAAAAACCTCTCTCGATCGCCCTCGAGCGCGTGGGCGGTCATGGCCACTATCCAGGGATTGGATCCCCAACGCTCGCGAATCTCCCTCGTGGCCTCGATCCCATCCATCTCGGGCATCTGTATGTCCATCAGGATGATATCGTACTCCTTCTCCTCCAGGGCCTCGATCACCTTGCGACCGTTTGCAACCTGATCCGGCCTGTGTCCCAGACGGGCAAGCATCGCCTGGGCAACCTTTCGGTTCACTGGGTTGTCCTCGGCAAGGAGGATCTTCAGATCGCGATCGACCACCTGGATAGAGCCCTGTCGAGCGGGCTGGACCGCATCGGACACTTCCTTTTGAGCGAACTGCCGAAGAAGGGCTCCCTGGAGCGCGGCGGATCCGATGGGCTTAGTCAGCACGGATACAAATATGCCCTCATCGATCCCCTTTCGGGCGCCGATTGAGGCCATGAGGATGAGGGGGATCTCGAAGGTCTGGCGGATCTCCCGGGCAAGAGCCTGGCCTTCCATCCCCTTCATGCCCATATCCAGAATTGCTAGATCGAATGGATCTTCCCTGCCGAGGATGGCAAGTGCCTCCTTAGCAGACGATGCCGTGGCCGGGACCGCGGACCAGGATCGAAGCATTCGAGCGATTATCTCCAGACTGGATCCATTGTCGTCCACGACGAGAATCCTTCTGCCCTTCAGCTCCGGTGGTGAAGAACGCCGGTCCTTGATGCCCCTTGCCTTGATCGTGAAGTGAAAGGTGCTTCCAACGCTTGGACTGCTCTCGGCCCAGATGCTTCCACCCATTTTCTCCACCAGCCGCTTGCTAATCGCAAGCCCGAGCCCCGTTCCCCCGTATCGACGGGTGGATGTTGAGTCTACCTGGCTAAAAGACTTGAAGAGCTTCGAAAGATCCTCTGGCAAGATGCCTATCCCCGTGTCCCTCACAGCGACATGGATGGTGAAGATGTCATCGCCCTCGGAGACGGCCGATACATCCACACGGACCTCGCCCTTATCCGTGAACTTGACCGCGTTGCTGAGGAGGTTGACGAGGACCTGACGGAGCCTTGATGAATCCCCTTGAATCGATATGGGCACATCGTCGTCGAGCATATGAAGGAGCTCCAGTTCCTTCTCCGAGGCCGCCACAGCCACCTGATCCAGCGCATCCCCCAACAGATCATGAAGTGAGAGGGACTCCTCTGCTAGGTCCATCATTCCTCCCTCGATCTTGGAGAAGTCGAGGATCTCGTCTATTATCTTCAGCAAAGCGTCCCCGCTCTTCCTAATGGTCTCCACGTAGTCGAGCTGATCAGGGGAGAGATCGGTATCCGTGAGGAGATCTGCCATGCCGATGACCGCATTCATCGGTGTCCGGATCTCATGGCTCATGTTCGCCATGAACTCGGACTTCGCCCTTGCGGCAGATTCTGCCTCGTCCCTCGCAAGGCGCATCTCCCCCTCCTTCGCTCTCTGCACAATCGCCCCCCCGAGGGAGGCCGAGACTGCCTGGAGGATGGATACCTCCCCCGGGCCCCAAGACCGCGAAGAGCGAAGGTCGACGAAGTCCAGCAATCCCCAGAGCCTTCCTTCGATCATTATGGGTATTACGAGGATGGATGTGATCCCCATCGATTCAAGGACCTCCCCTTCCTGAGGGGGGAGGTCCAAGACCGGGCCTGCTACGATCCTCCCCGCGACCAATAGATCGTACCACCGAGAGAGGCGTTCTTCGAGGGAGATGTTCTCCAAAGACGGCCGACCCTCGCCCCAATGGCAGCGGGAGATCATGACATGCCCCCCAGCGGGGGAGGCCTGCACCCCATAGATGGCGATCCTGTCGACCTTGGTGGCGGCTCCAAGCAGCCTAAGCGTGAGGTCCATCGCTACTAGCAGGTCCTTTTGGACCAGCAAGACGTTGGCCGCAGTCGCAACCCCGGAGAGAAGAGTCCCCCTCTTTCTCAGCTCTTCCTGGGCGAGCTTTCGATCCGTGATCTCCCTCAGGTTTATAAGATCGATCTGCCTGCCATTGAAGAACGCGACCGTGCTGATCGCCTCCACCCACTTCTCCTCGCCCCTCATATCCCTTATCCTGTACTCGGAGAGGTGGCCCCCACCCGTTTCCCTGACCTCGGCCATGTCACTGGCGAAGGATTCCCGAGCCTCGGTATGGACGAGTTGGATGACATTGGTGCCTACCAGATCCGCAGGGAGGGGCATGCCGCAGAGGCTGGCCGCCGCCCTGTTTGCGAAGAGCACGGTGCCATCCCAGTCCAGTATGATCACAGCGTCCAGCATGTTGTCGACCAGAGAGCGGAATCGCCCCTCGCTCTCCCTCCAAGCCTCCTCCGCCCTTCGAGATTCGGTCATATCCTCGACGATTGCAAGGATCTCGATCATCCTTCCTTCGCCATCCCTAACCGGGGTGAGATGAGTTCTCAGCTGCTTATAGAGACCCTGGCCGGAGCTATAGCTATGCTCGAAGGAGATCCCCTTCCCCTCCTGTATGCATCGATGGAACCTCTCCCCAAAGCCGCTCTCCACCATGAGGGGATGGTAAAGGAGGTTGATCTCCCTTGCCACCTCCTGGGAAGGCCAGTCCTGAATGGCCAACATGGCCGAGTTTGCCTGAACCAACCACCCCTGAAGATCGATCGAGGCAATCCCCACAGGGGCGCTCTCAAATAGGCGGCGATATCGGCTCACGCTCTCGCCTAAGGCCTCCTCCGCCGCCTTCCTCTCTGCGACCTCGTTCTGGAGATCTATATTAATGGCTTTGAGCTGTGCTGTGCGCTCGGCAACCCTGACCTCCAGGCGATCGTTCAGGCGTTTGACCTCCTCCTCAGCCCTCTTCCTGACCTGAATCTCGCGAAGTGTCGAGACATAGAGGGAGATGTTCTCCTTCAGGGCTACAATCTGCCGGATAATCACCATTCCGATGATGGCTCCTACCCCTGCAGCCATCGTGGAGAAGCTCAATGGCTGAGGATGATAAGAGCTCCAGACAAGATAGAGATAGGTTGCACAAGCAAATACGTAGGGGAGAAAGAGGGGCCAACCTAACTGACCATACCTAGCATCCTCCAAAAGACTGCGACCATCGTCGAGATCGCTCGAAATGGCTTGGGCAATCCCTGCTAATCCCATCAAGGAGTAGCTCACAACCCATCCTATATCGAGGAGGCCGCCGGGCACGTAGGTCTCCTGGAGGGACTGGTACATGAATATCGTATCGACAAGTATGAGAGCGGCTGCCCCCCCTGCCAGGAGGAGGAAGGGTCTAAGGCCTTCGCGGTTCAGCCTTCTAAAGAGGAGCTGTATCAGGGCGAAGAAGAGGAGGAGGTCAACCATTGGGTAGGCCACGGAGAGGATCAGGGCCATGGCGTCGCCCCCATCGACCAAAGCGATGCTGGGGGCGATCAGGATGGACCAGAAGAACATGGAGGCCCCGATCATCACAATGGCCACATCGAGGCTCATCTTGAGCTTATCATTGCTGCGGAGATCACCAGCTGGCAATAATAGCACGCCGATCATGAAGAGCGGGTAGTAGGCGAGGAATGGAACGTCGGCGGGTGATGGGAAGGGATCCTGATGGAGCACAACCTCCAAGATCGCCCATATTAAGTCCCCCATGGTGAAGCAGAGCTGGGCAATGGCCAAGATCGTCCAGGCAGTTTGCACCCTTTGTCCATACCTTTTGGAGCGTTCTGCTGCATAGAAGAGTGAGATTGTTGCAAGCCCATTGATGACGACGGTTAGTGAGTCGTTGACGACGGTGCGCATGGGTGGGTCATCACTTAGAAAGAAAATGATCGCTGCGAATCCGAGGAGGAAGAGGAGGGTCACCACCGCCGCGGATTGGAATGAGATGAGCGTTCTATCCTTTATGATGTCCACCACCGAGATCTGTCACTATCAGCAGTCCCCATGGAATGGGATGTATCATGGGGTATGCACTTGAGATGGCCTCAACTCGTATTAAAAGCCTTGTGAGTCACATTCCGCATCAACATTGCTCCATGCAATGCTTTTCGCATTCCGATCCTAACAAGCATAAGATCTTTCTCTGGATCTCGTCCAAGTTCGTGCTCCCGTTAACCACTTCCCCTGCAGACATCATAATCGCTCGAGCCACTCCTGTGAATAGTGAGAATGTCCATCCCATCATAGAGCCTGATACTTGGGAGCAAGCTGCGGATTGGAAGAGGATATATGTTCAACTCGAGGATTGAAACACAATTTTCTGGGCATACTCATGCGGCGGCATATCACATGCCCCACGGATTGCTGTTGTAAAGGCTGGAATGGAACGAACGTGATGAGGACAAAGGATTATATTCCCTATAATTTGGGATTTTCGGCTACAGAACCTTGCGATCTTGCGTTAAGTAGGCAAACGGTGGCGCACCTTGCAGCAAGCTGCGTGGTGCGCCGTCGCTCGGTTTGCCTCAGGCTATCGATGCACCAGTTCCTCCTTCGACCATTTGTACCACCTCTCCTGGAGCCTCAACCTTCTCAAAACTGCCAGCTTCGGCAGCCAGAGCCACCTATGTAGGGTAACGCTTGCACCAGATGTCCCCATCAACTCCTTGGACGCTAGCATAGGTGATCCCGTTCAAGCAAGCGGTTGGCGAAGCGGCGATAGTCCCACCTTGCCAGTAACAGTGAGCCCCACCCGGATTCAAGGGACTGCTGCTGAAGACATTTTCCCACATCGACCCATCGCTACCGCGAATAAATGTATGTGTCCTTCTGGAGGTGTCTGAGTGTGCAGCCGGGATCGCCGATATTATCCCTCCAAACGATCTCCAGCTGCCCGCAACTGGACTTACCAATGCATGGACATCGTTCATCCATAAACCGTTATCTCGGCCACGAACCATCACTGCCAGATAATTGTCATAACCCGGCTCCAGCGTGGCAGTGGGAGTCCCCTCCTTGCATTTATCTGTGATCGCTGCCATTGCTCGACGAGCATCGCGGCGCAAGTTATATCCTTCATACGGTCATATGGTTATAAGGAATCGTTCAGGATGTCCTGAACGATTCCTTGGGGGAAAAATAAAATGCCTGAGTTTGCCAATCCTTTCTCTGGAATGATTAAGGACCGCCTCCTCTCCAAGGAGGAGCTCGTAAGAGCCATTAGATTTCTGGTAGCCGCCGAGTATGAAGCGGTCCAGCTCTATGTACAGCTTGCCGAGTCGATCGATGATCCTCTGGCAAAGGCCGTCCTGTTGGATATAGCGGACGAGGAGAAAGTCCACGCTGGGGAGTTCCTGCGCCTCTTGAAGGAGCTTGCGCCGGACGAAGAGGAGTTTTACCAAGAGGGCTATGAAGAGGTGGAGGAGATCATAGAGGAGCTGGCAGGAGGATCGTAAGCCGAAGTAATCCCATGATCACGAGGATAGTTGTCGTGGGCAGGCTGAAGGAGCGCCACTGGCAGGAGGGCTTTATGGACTACTCACGGCGGCTTGCTCCCTTCACCCGCCTGGATATTGCTGAGGTGGGGAATGAACCCATACCAGCGGGCGCAAGCCTGGCTCAGGAGGCGAAGATCAAGGACCGGGAAGGGTCGGCGATCCTGAGCCGGACTGGCCGAGAGCCGGTTGTGGCGCTGGAGCGAGAGGGCCGTGCGCTCGACTCCTTGGAGCTCTCCCGCTGGATCGAGGGGCGCATTCTGGCAGGCGAGTCGGATATCAGCTGGGTGATAGGAGGGCCGCTTGGCCTCTCCCCCGCCGTGCTGAAGAGGGCTTCCCTTGTCCTCTCCCTATCGAGGATGACGCTTCCACATCAGATGGCCCGTCTCTTCCTCTTGGAGCAGATATACAGGGCTTTCAAGATAATGCATAACGAGCCATATCATCGCTAGCGTCCTCTCGGATATCCTCTAGGGAGATCCATGGAGCTATCCTCATAGAATTGGCGGCCAGCTCTAAAAAGGGGGAAAGGCGTTTCCAATGCGCCTTGGAATTTTATCGGGCTCTTATCCCTTCGTGAGGGTAAGGCGGCTTCCATTAGGCTATCCGTCTGCCGGTTGCCTCTCCTTGGCCCTCAGGCCCTGTGACTCGATAGCTTTGATAGGTGCCGTTCATTGTGCCGTTTCCAACCTGAAGCGCGAGCCTGTACAGGTTCTCTTCCGTATAGAGCACGCCGTCCACGGCTGAGATGACGTCTAGTCTCAACGTCTCCTCGGCAAGCGTTCCCCTGGTCGTTACAGGAACGACAAGGCCCTCCTGGTTGAGGTTGCCCTTTCCGTAGACCACGCTCCCTGCTGAGTAGAGCATCAGCTCTAACTCCCTGACCGATCCATCGGAGAGGTTCATGGCCCATCTGCCAGCAATGCTAGGGGGATCCTTCGCCACAGGCGTCGCAGCAACGCTCGTATCGGTCGAGGCGTTTGATGTGTTATTGGGGCTAACCTTGGAACCGGCGCTTGGCATATCCATGTTGGCCGTAGGCACGTTCATGTTGGGGCGCTCGAAACCCACGGGCGTCTGCGTATCGGATCCGATCTCTATCCCGCTCAGCCACTCGAACCCGCCGCCGGTGGCACATCCTGCCCATGCGGGATTTATGATAAGGATGAGGATGAGCAGCGAGAGTCCCAATCTCTCACTGCTTATTGCAACTGGCATGTGCATAATGCCAACTAGGTCCCCGAGGCTTTAAAGATTCCCCTATTTCGAGGTGGAATCATGCAGTTCCTTGGCCGCCTTGGAGGAGGGGGCTGAGGGGGGGGGGGCTGCCCTCATCTAACCGGGATCATCTGGGGATGGGCTGGTCCCGGAACCTCCCTCTCGTAGATCTCGCCTTGGATGAACTGCTCCAGGAGCTTTCTAGCCGTCTCGTCCGAGTACTGTTCTGGAGGGTGCTTCATGGTGTAGGCTGATATCTCGAGGAGGGGGCCTCCTACCTTCCTCTCCAGGGCTAGCTTGCAGACTCGGATTGCATCAATGCTGCAGCCTCCGCTATTTGGCGAGTCCTCGACAGAGAGGCGTAGCTCCAGGTTGATGGGAATGTCTCCGAATATCCTTCCTTCCAATCGCAGGAAGCAGATCTTGTTGTCCTTCTGCCAGGCCACGTAATCGCTAGGACCGATATGGATATCATCGTCCTTTATGGGGCTGTCGAGGACCGACTGGACGGCTTCTGTCTTGGATATCTTCTTCGACTTCAGGCGGTCGCGGCTTAGCATGTTCAGGAAATCGGTGTTGCCGCCCGTGTTGAGCTGATATGTGCGATCGATCTTGCAACCCCTATCCTTGAAGAGCTTGGCGAGCGTTCGATGGACGATTGTAGCCCCGATCTGGGACTTGATGTCGTCTCCTATGATCGGCACCCCCCTCTCCTGGAAGCGGGCGGCCCAGGCCGGATCGGAGGCTATGAAGGCCGGCATGCAGTTAATAAACGCAACTCCTGCATCCAGCGCGGCCTGAGCGTAGAACCTGGTGGCCTTCTCGGAGCCGACGGGCATATAGTTGATGAGGATATCGGCCCCGGACTCCTCTAGCTCCCTCCTCACATCGCAGGGCTCATCTTGAGCCGTCATGAAGGTCTTATCGGCGGGATAGTTCTTCATATGCGGCGCAACTCCGTCGAGCACCGGCCCCATGCTCACTATGACGCCCTTCTTGGGGACGTCTGGATAGATCTCCTTTGTGCAGTTTGGTGGAGCGAAGAGGGCTTCGGAGACATCATGCCCCACCTTTCGCACATCGATGTCGAAGGCTGCCACCACATCGATATCCCCTGGTTTATAGCCTCCGATCTCGTAATGCATCAGGCCAATGCAGTCGCCCTTGTCCACGTTCTTGTAGTACTCAATCCCCTGAATCAGTGAGCTAGCGCAGTTCCCTACCCCGGCAACCGCCAACCGTATCTTTTTCAACCTCTGTTACCCTCCTGGAATCGCCTGAAGCATGAGCTGTCAACTGAGCAGGGTTTCCGGTATTACTGCAGGTCGTATATAACTCTATAGGGCTTCCCCACATGACAAAACAAGGCCCAAGAGGTCAATAGGAGCCCCAATCCAGCCATCCTTTTCCTCGTGACTCCTCCACCAACTGAAGTTGGGGGCATCTGTCTTATCCACTCGCCCAGTTCTCCGCCGGGGTCATCTGCACTTTCATTTAAGGCAGGGATGCGGCCTTGCGATCTCTTCTCACAAAGAGAGCGGCTCAACGATGCCTTTCAGGGCAGAGGCAAGGTCGTTTTCCAGCCTCAAGAGGCCTTCTCGATCGGCCCGGTAGGCGATCTCGACGGTGTGAGGAAGCTCGACGGCTGCCGATCCCTCCTCCGGCCGGAGCAAGACGGTCTCCTTGCCGAGGGTGTGGGCAACTCCGAGGGCGTAGATCACATCGGGTTGCAGGCCTCCAACGTCAGCGATCACCACTCTCGCCCTAATGAGCGAGCGCCACATATCCTTGATGGACCTCTCGCTACCCAATATCCCGCCCGATCTCGTTGGGATGAGCTTGTTTGCCTGGAGGGCGGCCTCGGCTGCATTGAGGAGATCCTCCTTCTCATTCGGGATGAGAAGATAGGCGAGGTTCGCGTCCATTGCGAAGGGGGGCAAGCCGAAGGCTGGCTTTGTCTTGAGGAAGCTCAAGAGCCACATGAAACGCGTGAACTCGGAGTCGACGAAGCTTGCGGCCTTGGCCGCAAGATCGCCTCTGCGATCATCGCACTCTCGGTCCAGGAGGTCCCTTTCGAACTGGAGGACGAAGGGGTCATCGAAGCCGAATTCCCATCTGGCCGAGCTCAGGGCCTTCTCATGGAGAAGATGGGTCTCGGGAGCGTAGATGTAGGTGGAAGAGAGGTTCTCCGCCTGGAGCTGGGAGAGGACGAAGACGTTCTCGCCGTCCATGACAACCACTAAGCTGCAAGGCAGGCTCGCCCTTGCGATGCCCTTTTGCAAGTGGCGCTCTTCCGATATCCTGTCCACTTCGAGGACGAACTCCTCGAGCAGCTGGTCTACTTTCTCCTGGAGCTCCGTGGGCATGCTTCCGCCCTTGGTTCTCTTCCCCTTATGAATCATAGGTTGGTAAATTCGCCCTATGGTATATCAATACCTCCGGCAGAACGACGACCTCACAGATCACTCATGGAAGTAGACGCTCTTCTCCAGATCGAAGCTTCCCTGAAGCATCGTGTGCGAGTTGATGCTGCTTTTGCCAAAGCCCTCCTTGCTTGCGGTCATCCCCCAGTATCCCTGAAAGCCTCCATCGAGCTCGACTCCAACGGCCGAGGCATCTTCCGGTGAGGCGTCGAGAAGGGCGAAAGAGGCTTCTCCATTTAGTGTTGTTCCATTAGCAGCTCCATCTGGAGCACCATCGTCAAGGAAAGCCTCTCCTAGGGAGGCATTTGCGAGAGCCTCGATGCAGAAAGACTCGTTGCAGAACGCCTTTAGCGGATATTGGCCAAGGTCGCAAGATCCGTCGCAATTTGTGTCCCCCTCTTCGCAGTCGTTGCAGGCGGATCCGTTCAATAGCTCTCGGCAGAGCAAGGCAATGGACTCATCGAGCTTGGGCACGATCGACGAGTTGTTGCTAGATCGCAGGCCGCAGAGCTCGCCGAGCGTCATGTTCTTGGAGGGGGCCTGGTTGCATAGGGCAGCGCAGAATCGGAGCGTTTCTGGCGCGTGCTCGAAAGAAGCCTCCTCTGCCGCTGGGCCATCATCTGCTTCGCTCGATCCATCCGCGCCCGCGATTGATGGCGTGACGGCATCTGCGGCGTCGGCTGCGGGAAGCTTTTCAATGACCGATTGGAGCAGGTCATCTCCCCATTCCATATTTGGGGCGTCTGGGTGGTTGGGCCATGCAGCGGCTGGATTGGCAAAAGGAAGAAATGCAGCCACGGCTAGAATGGGAAATATTCTGTTCATGCTAACTCCCATCATCCACTTGGGCTTTGAAGATATTGAATCTTTTCCCCGCATCTTCAGAGCATCCCCCATCTTCAGAGGTAGGTTTTATCACCAACGAGGGAGACCTCCCTCCCGTGTACATGGATTACTTCCCCTATCCGTCCCTCAGGCCCTACCAGGACAGGATGCTCGATGCCGTCTACGATACCGTTCGACGAGGGGATCATGGAATACTCATGCTGGATGCTCCTACAGGCTGCGGCAAGACTAGCTGCATATCGGCCGCGCTCGCGGCAGCCCCCGGCAAGATCGTGGTTGCCGTTCGCACCGTAAGCCAGATCGATATCTACCTAGGGGAGCTCGGGAGGATCTGGGGGAGCACCCGTCACCGCCCCGAAGTCTCCTACATGGTTGGAAAGGCCAAGGTCTGCCCTCTCGCCGATGAGTTCGGGGGCGAGAGCGTCTACTCCGCATGCTCTCGGCTGAAGGAGTGGTCCAAGAACTACATGACGACGAAGCTTAGAAGGGGAAAGGAGAGCGTATACATCGCCGAGAGGGACTCGATCCCGGAGGAGATGCCGGGTAGTCGCACGTTCTGCCCCTTCTATCTTCGAAGCAGGGAGGCGTTCGACCTCAACGGAAAGGTCTTCTTTCGCCGCTCGACGCTTGCCCTGGATGCAGTCGAGCGGCTGAAGAAGAAGATCAATGCGCCTGAAGACCTTCTCGGTATATGCGAGGGGCTATGCCCCTACGAGGTGATGGCCCTCTATGCGAAGACGAGCGATCTGATCATAATGAACTACTCCCATCTATTCAGCCCCGACTTCCAGGAGATCATCTTCCAGTGGCTGGAGCTCGATTCTGAGAAGGTGACGGTCTTCGTCGACGAGGCGCATAACCTCGGAGATGCTGTGCGTGGGATGAACACCCGGGCTCTTACCATTCGCATGATAGATCTCGCCGAGACCGAGGTCGGGAAGTTCGAGAAGGCGCTTGGGCAGGCAACGCTCGCGGAGGCTGACTCCATGTGGCGTCGCGAAGGGATAAAGGCGATCCGCCTCCTCCTACCCAGGCTCAAGCGCTTTATACTATCCAGGGAGTCTCGCATGCCCGAAGGCGAAGCGCTTCTCGACACCGACATGTTCAGGGGATTTCTCTACGACGGGATCGATGATATCGAGGGGGCCCTATCCAACATCTCCGAGGTCTCGCTTGCAGTCGCCGAGATGAGGCTTGCCGAGGGCGACTCCGAGAACCTCCAGGGCGAGATCCAACCAAACCTCGCCCAGGTGCTCCTCTTCCTGATGGAGATCGAGCAGGCAGAGGCGGACAGGTCCTATCAAGCGAAGGTATCGAGCACCTCATCCGGTGATCGGCGCTGGACCCGTCTCGAGGTGACGAGAATCGATCCCGCGCCAGTGATACGCCGCATAACGGACAATGTGAACGCAACTGTGATGCTCAGCGGCACTCTCTCGCCATTGGAGGCCTACGAGCTCTACTGTCTGGGCGAGGAGGGTCGGGCAACAAAGCTCAGCCTTCCCAATCCCTTCCCGAGGGAGAACCGGCTCTTAATGGTTGCAAAGCGGGCAACGACCCGCCTCGGCTCTCGAGAGGATGCGGACAACCGAAGGGAGATCACAAGCCACATAGGGGCGGTTGTCATGGGCGTTCCTGGAAACGTCGCCCTCTTCTTCACTTCTTACGCCATGATGAACAGCTACAGGGAATTCGCGCTCGCCTACGCCAGGAAGGCCAATAAAAGGCTCTTTTCCGAGCCGCGCGCGGCAGAGGATGTGCCACTTGTCCTCGACCAGTTCTTTCGCCAGGGCTGCCTATCGGGGGGGGTATTGATGGGGGTATGCGGGGGAAAGCTTGCCGAGGGAATCGACTACAAGGGGGAGGCTTTAAGCGGCGTTGCAGTCATTGGGCTTCCGCTCGGCGTCTTCGACGAGATCCAGAGGGAGATCAACGACTACTACTCCAGAAAGTACGGAAAGGAGAAGGGCCTCCTCATAGCATACACGCTTCCTGCGATAAACAAAGGGCTCCAGGCGGCAGGGCGCGTGATCAGGGCGGAGTCGGAGATGGGGGTGATCCTATTCTGCGACCGTCGGTTCAACAGCTTGGGACCTAGCGGCGTAAAGCAGTACCTGCCCGCATGGGTGGCAGAGGAGCTAGTCTCCGTTGACGCGAGAGAGAGCGCAAGGGCGATACGCGAAAAGGAGATCGACTGGGGCCGATCAAATGCGAGCTGCCGGTGAGGGGGGCCTCCCCGCCGCTTCAATCCATGTCGGATATATCGAGCAGCCTGAGGGGGATTGTCCCGAGTGCTCGGCCTATCATCGACTTGGCTATCCGTGCTGCATGCTCCTCGCTCTCGGCGTTGAAGATCTTGATCTCGAATATCAGCCCAACGAGGGCCGTTCCAGCGACGAGGAAGACCCCGTCCAAAGGCTCGTTGCAGTGAGGGCAGGTGCTCTCGCCCACCTCCACCTCGACGAACTCCAGCTTCTTCTGGTTCAGCCGTTTTCCTGCCTCGGATATCGCGACGCCTATCGCATCGTCGGCGGATTTCACATCTCGGACGAGCCAAGCGCCCTCGAGAATGACGTTGAAGTTAAGCATCCAGGGGCAGAATATGCCCATCGGATATCTACCTTTTCGATGGTGGGGCGAATCGGCCCGTTCTCTTCCCGGGGGGAGTTGGGCAGAAGGATGGGATCGATCCTAACAAGGCTTGAAAAAGGGGAAACGCGGCCGGGGGGGCATTTGTGAGATCAGGCACCGACTGGTTTAAGAGATGTAGAGGCAACAAGTGGAGTGAACCCCATTGAGTAGACAGTGAGTTAAGCAATGTGAACCCGCGGGGGGGGGGGGTCACATGACAAAGACGCGGCGGAAATACGACCGCGAGTTCAAGCTATCGGTTATAGCCGAGCTTGATAGCGGGAAACCGCTGGTTCAGATAGCCCGGGAGCGTGGCATTCATCCCAGTTTGCCCTGTCGGTGGAAGGACGAGCTTGCCAGCAACCCAGAGGGCGCATTTTAGGGGCAATGGCAGGAGGCATAAAGAGGGCGCGCGAGTTGATGAGCTGGAACGGCTTCTCGGCCAGCTTTATGCCGAGGACGAACTTTTAAAAAAAAGCCTTGTCTGTGTTGGGGCAGAGGGTTTGCGAGGGGCGAGCAAGGTCGAGGCTGGGACGAGGTACATGATAATCCAAGAATCACTATCTAATGGCCTTATCTTGCCGACGTGCAGAGCTTGCAAAGCACTCGAAGTGAGCAGAAGTGAATACTACAAATGGATGAATCGACACGGTGACGAAGTCTCTCAAAATGGTGCTGAATTGGATCTGAGGAATCAGATCCTGGATATTGCACGAGAATTTCCTGGATATGGTTATCGGCGCGTGACTATAGAGCTGAGGACTCGAGGATATTCGACCAATCACAAGCACGCATTGAGGCTCATGAGGGAGGATAATCTGCTATGTTCAAAGAGATAATTCAGGCCGGTTACGACTATTTCTGACCATGGACTCCCAATATACATAAATTTAGTGAAGGATATTGAGATCACAGGGCCAAACCAAGTTTGGGCTTCGGACATCACATATATCCAGCTCTCAAGCAAGTGAACCTATCTAGCTGTGATATTAGACCTGTTTAGCAGAATGTGCATCGGATGGGATCTGGATCGTAGAATAGATGCTGATCTAGCCATGAATGCTCTGAAAATGGCCTTAGAAAATCGATGGACTGAATCTATTGATGGGCTCATTCATCATTCTGATCAAGGGGTTCAATATGCATCCAATGGGTATAAAGAATGCCTAACGGATCATAACATTAAAATAAGCATGAGCAGAAGAGGAAACCCATATGATAATGCATTTGTGGAAAGCTTTATCAAAACGCTAAAATCGGAAGAGGTATATTTGAATGAGTACACGACATTTCATGAAGCTCTCGAGAACATTAGCTATTTCATTGAGGAAGTCTACAATAAGAAGAGGCTGCACTCAGCCCTTGGGTATAGGTCGCCAGAACAATTTGAGATGGAGGGGGGTTTAAATACCGTTGCTTAACTTTTTGTCCACCAACAGGGGTTCAGTCCAGTGTACCATTCTATAACTCTCCAGTTGTGCAGCATTTTATTGCCTAGCAGAAATATGCGAGATTGATAGCATTGACCCTCGGCGGCCAAAATGTGCCAACCATCAATCTCACATCTTTTGTTTCAGTGATGTATTACCTCTAAGACATTGTATGTGATATTGACGTCGTTGACCCGGGCTCTGCTGGGGCAAGCACATCCACAATGACTGTGTTGCTGGGCTGGCTGTTTACCACGAAGTTGAGCATATGTCTCCCTACTTGGTCAGCATAGAAGTTCATGGTGTTATAACCTTCGTTGAACTGATATGGGTTGTATTTCGAACTGATTGTGTCGGTCTGAGTCATCTCATAGAAGCCTGCGGGTCCTGCAACGGGTGCGTAGGCGATTAGCTGTAACCAGGTTCCGACGGGGCATATCACATATTGTGTCCAGTTTGTTGCTCCCTGGATCCAGAGGTCGTTGGTCTTGGACGGCACTGTGGCTTCATACTGGGAGTATGGCAACCCTACACCTGCACCGTAGTACACAGCGGTGGGTGTTTTCTGCGTTATATCGAACCTGGTAGGATTGCTTATTATTCCACCAACAACAAGCGTGCCTGTAGTTGCATAATATTCTCTGAAGGGCGAGAAAGTGGTGTCAGCAACCGGATTCGTATAAAAGATGAGATCCGGGTTGTACCAGGGTAAGGTGGGGACTGGTGCATCGAGCCACTGCAGCATGCCAGCTATCCCTGGATCCGCCATCGAGCGGCCTCTAACGTATCCTTGGCCCATGTTGGGGCTAATCCAATCTCCGCTAGATCCCATTACGCTGCCACTGCCACTGGAACTTTCAACGTATCCTCCTTCCAAATAGTCTGCTCCCCATGCAATGCCAATTAGCAGACATGCGGCGAGCGCCGTCATACTCAGCAACGTTTTGCTATATTTCATTTAGTTTCACCGAAGACTATTAAGCCTTATTTAGATTTAAAGCTATTTCTAGTGAAGCGGCGGCAGCGCACCCGCGCAGCAAGCTGCGGGGTATTCGATTTAACCCATCTTCGTCAGATCTCATTTAGATCGATAGCAGTAAAACACCAAATTTTTTGAGTCTGTTCTACACGCCTCCAATACCCATCGATTTCAGGTAGTTGCTCTCTGATAAATAACCACAATTAAACATTTTAAGTATGGTTTTTTGCCCATTTATTAGGGGCATAAGCTTTTTTTCACAACGTTTTGAACCATTAACCCCCTATTAACCCCAGCTCGCATCTTCTCAGCGTATTGTGAACCTTCTCCACACTGCTAATATCTTCGATCGGTTTTTGTCGGATTTTATTTGTGACTGTTATATCCAGCAAGTAAGATAGGATGCATATAGTGTAGTGAGCACGAACATGCTCGTTGGTATAGACAAAAGTTGGCTGGAACTTTAGAAACGATTTAACTTCTTTAAACGCCTCCTCTACCCAATTTTTGTTCCGATAAACAGATATGAGTTCCTCCGGGCCAAGCCGATATTCCTCTGGTTTGACAGCATCAGAGATGTTCGTAACAAGCATCCACATTCCATCGGTCAATTGCCTCTTTTCAATATCCTTAGCTTTTCTCCAGTATTTAAGATCAAAACTCGCTATTGTTGAGCTGTTTCTTCCGATTAAATCTATTTTTTCGAGGCTGTATCCTACACACCTATTCATCTTAAGCCTCTCAAGAATTTTATCGATTCTTCGTTCCGTAGGTTTCAGCCTTCTGCTATTTTTTGCACTTAATAGTTTTCATTTTTTTCTTTGCATATCTCTTTTAGAGCAATCTCAATAAGATCTTCTCTTGTTTTTTGTTGCGCTTTAAGAAGATCTAAATTGAATACCAAAACATGACGTCTACCATCGCGATCAACGCCTAGGTCTTCATAGTATGTAGAATCATCATATCTTGAAAAACCTGCGGATATTATCTTATCTATTGCTGTTTCTTCTGTAATTGCCTCGAATCGCTCTAAATTAGCACCTTCGACCCCAGCAAGCTGGTCTTTGTCCAGAGCGGTGACGTAAAGATAGTCGCCATCCTTTTCGAGATGTTGGAGATTGTCATCAGATACCATTCCGCGATCAAAAACCATGATGAGTTTCGGAAACTCGAACCGCTCGGCCCATCGATCAGCATTCTCCTTAAGCGTCCTAACATCAGATGTATAATCCTCAAGTATATCCCACGAGAATGGATAGCCCTCGTAGTTGACGAGCAGGGATAGAATAATCCGCCTATCTTTAACCTTAACTCCCACGTTTTAGGGGATATATTTAGACAGGTGGCCAATGCGTATTGATTTAGGAAATGACGTATTCTCTAAATGCAAGGGATCGGATTTTCGATTATCGATATCAAGCTACCTGATTCGTAGAAAACTATCCCCTACTCATTGGGAGTTAAGGATCTATCTAAGTTCAATTTTCACAGAAAGCATCGTGGCTTAAAGTATATTAATGAAGTTGGAGTGACGAAATACAAATGTCCTGCATGGGCTCAAGGGTTGACTGACCACGTATGGTGGCTGGGGGAACTCTTCACATACCCGTATCATAAAAAGACAACTAATTAGAGAATCACGACCCCAAATTACACACGGTTTATTTAAAAGGTTCGAATCGCATTGGTTCGCATGGTAGCCATCCATCTCATCGTATCTACGCCGGTCTAGCCATTGAGGGGGGCCAAGGTCTCCGGAGGTATATACGCGGCGCCAAGGAATGCGAGGGGAAAATGATCCATCGCCGATCCGCCATCGATTGGGAAAGGATCGTCGCAGATGCCGTCTCGGTTCTCGTCCAAGCACGAGCAGGAGCTGTAGTAGTTTCCAATAGTGCCGTCGTCCCAGCAGTTCTCGGACCCGAGGTCGTATGCGTCGTGCTCCAGGTTGAAGAGGAGATTGTTTGCGACCATGAGGTTTCCGGAGGTCCCGTTAGAGAGGGAGAGGCCTGTGAACGTGTTCTTCATTATGCAGTTGTCAGAGATCAGGTTTCCCTGAGAGCCCCCACTTACATCGATTCCGCCAAATGCGTTTCCCTCGACGTAGTTTGCCGAGACGATGTTCTCCTCGGCGAACTCCTGGAACTGGATCCCGACAAAGCCGTTATCTTTCACCTCGTTCATCAAGACGAGGTTCTCATCCGCCCTTCCGGCGAAGTTGAGGCCGGAAAATCCGTTTCCCTCTATCTTGTTTCCGGCGATAGTGCTCTTCCGTGCCTCATCCTTGAAGACGATTCCAGAAAAGCCGTTATCGGCAATCCTGTTCCATAATACAATGTTCTCCGAGAGATTGCCCACGAACTTCATGCCGTTTAGGGCATTTTTCGTTATCGTGTTGTTGTAGATCGTATTACAGCTTGACTTGACCTCGATTCCGGATCCAAGGTTTGAGTTTGTGATGACAAATCCAGAGACGGTTACGCCGTCGCTTTGAATCGAGATCCCGCTCACCCAGCCGCCTGCATCGATTATGGGGTTGCCGCCTCCGGAATCAACGCCCTTTAGGACGACCGGCCGGTCAACTACGACGTTCTCCCTGTAGATGCCGCTTTCAACCTCGATCGTGGCGCAGGGGCAGGCACCATCGATCGCCTCCTGGATGGTCGGGACGTCTACCGGGACAGTGACAAGCCCGGCGCAGGGATTGGCCGCGGCGATCAGAAGGATGAGCGCCTGCGCTGCAAGGAGCAGGTGGAGCAGGATCCAGCATCCCTTTGAGCCGGCGAGGCGCGGCCAATCGAGCGCTTTCGCCATTCGATTGCAGGACCATCGACTGCTGCATGGAAAAGTCGGTCGTCCGATCCGGCGGTCCATTTGTCTCGACATCCCTTCTTCTCCCTCCTCCGGCCCCTCTTTCTCCTGCTCCTAATCCCCTTCGCACCTGCCCGGGTCGAGATCAAAAATCTTCTTCGTACTCGATTCCCGCATGCTCGGGCGTAAGAGTGTTGGAGTAGGATGGAATAACATCATCAGCGGTCCATCCCCTTCCCTCCATCTCCTCTACGATCTCTGGAAACGAGGTTGCAGGAAAAGCCATCGTCCCTTCCTTCTCCCTTCCTGGGACGAGGATTGTGACATCCTTTGCAGCCACCCTGCCTATATCGTCTTTGAGAAACTCCGCTGTGTCGGTGCATATGATGAGCTGATTATCTCCTCTAATCGTCGAGATGTAAAGGTAGAGGCAGAGGCGATGGATCGCCTCGGGATTGAGATAGGCCTCAGGCTTCTCTAAAAGTAAGACCGATCCCTCTTCCATTGCCGACCAGAGTATCGCAAAGCCCTTCAGAGTGCCGTTTGACAGCTTGTCCTCCCTGTGTACAGCCCTTGGCCTTCCGATATCGACTGTTCCCTCCAGGTGGGGAGATCCCGCCTCATCCAGGACGAAGACGAGCTTTCTCAGATGCGGTACTGCGAGCTTCAGCAGGTCCTCGGTGATCTTCACCTTCTTCTTCCTCTCAGAATCGGGCATCTCTTTCATGCGCTCCAGGATCTTTCGGCCGTATGGGTCTCCTGGTATGTCAGCCGGAGGGAACGGATGGGGATAGCGAAAGAGCATCGGATCGAAGTCGAGGTAGCGGATGGATCCAAAGAATCGAGTGATCTCGGTTATATGCTCGTTCGAGCTCTCCTCCTCGATGGCGGTCTTTGCAAGGCGCGAGGGATCTTCGGCATCCTTTTTGTCCGGCCGGTTCAGGATCAGCTCTCCGCTCCTTCGCACCCTCTCGTAGGCGATGATGGGTTCACCCTGCTTATCCATCGCAAGGCCTATTGCGTAGCGGAGATACGTTCCCGACAATGGCGAATCGGCAAGCTGAACCTCGATCTCGACGAGATCCTTCTTCTTCGCTGCTGCGAACTTGATCTTATCGAGCCCTCCGCGAGCGGAAAGCGCGTAAGCGAGGCCGCCTTCCGGCCGGGAGATGTCGGCAAGAAAGCGCATTGCGTCAAGGAGGTTTGCCTTGCCTATGCCGGTTAGGCCCATGACAAAGGATCTTAGGCTTAAAGGGACACTCGCCTCCCGGAAGTTCTTCCAGTTCTTCAGATCTATCTGGTTTATGATCATATCTACCTCATCTCCATGAAGCGATCATCGCGTGGCTCGGTCTCGCGGTGCGGCCTCATTCCTCCAGACGGGCCCGCACCTGCCGATGGAACTCTGCCGCCTCGGCGTTGCCCATCGCACCGGCCAGCGCCTCGCCCTCAGCGAGCAGCGCCTCCAGGCGGGGGCGGTCGGGGACGCCGGCCGGGAGGTGGGTGATGACTGCCACCCTAAGCGCCAGGGCGTGGTATTTCACAGGTCCGAGCTCCCGGAAGAGGGGGACTGCCTCCTCGATGTACTCCAGGGCCTGGTTCACGAAGGCCGCCCTCTCCGGGCCGTCTAGCTCCCCTGCCATCGCCATGTAGCAGTGGTTGGCGTTGCCCAATGAGATGGCCAGGTCGCCCTTCAATCCCAGTCCTCGGCGTATCTTGATGGCCTCTTCGATGTAGATGGTCGCCTTTTTTAGAAGTCTCCATCGTCCCTCCTGGTTCGTCTCGAATCCAGCGAGTTCGCTGTAACGATTGGAAACGTTATTGAGGGAGGCCGCTACATCTGCCATCAGTTCCAGGTCACGCTGAATCTTGATGGCCTCCTCGATATAGCTGATCGCCTCTTTTAGAAGTCTCCATCGTCCTTCCTGGCTCGTCTCGAATCCAGCGAGTTCGCTGTGACGATTAGAGGCGTTGCTGAGGGATATTGCCACATTTGCCATCAGTCCCAGGTCACGACGAATGTTAATGGCCTCTTCGATGTAGATAGTTGCTTGTTTTAAAAATCTCAATCGTTTCTCCTGACTCGTCTCGAATCCAGCGAGTTCGCTGTAACGATTAGAGGCATTGCTAAGGGACGTTGCCACATTTGCCATCAGTCCCAGGTCACGGTGAATCTTGATCGATTCTTCGATATGCTCGACCGCTTTTTTTAGAAGCTTCCATCGTCCTTCCTGACTCGTCTCGAATCCAGCGAGTTCGCTGTAGCGAATAGAGGCGTTATTTAGGGAATCAGCCACATCTGCCATCAGGCCTAGGGATCGACGAATATTGATGGCCTCTTCGATGTAGATGATCGCCTTTTGCATAAGTTTCTCTTTTCTGTCTCGATTAGTCTCAAGTCCAACGAGGTCGCTGCAACGATTGGAGGCGTTGTTGAGAGACATAGATACAATCGCTATCAGTCCCATTCCTCTGCAAATTTCGATGGCCTCTTCATCGTAATCGATCGCTTTTTGAAGCAGCATCTGGCGCCCCTCAGGTCTCGCTTCAAGGCGTGCAAGTTCGCTCAGGGCATTGGATGCCTCGGATAGGGCAGTGCCCAGATAGGCCGCATACCCGAGACGCCTAAATCTCTCAATCGCCATATCCCCAAAATCCGATGCCCTTTGTAGAAGATCACTCCTCGTCTGGCTGTCTACTGCCATAGGCACTTTCTTCTGGAAGTAGATGCAGAGCGATCCCCTCAGGAGCCCGACGGCCAGGTTATCACCATCGCCGCGGGCCAGATCCTCTAGCTCATGCAGCAGCTCCTCCTCGCAAGGCACGGCCTCCAGCGAGACCGCATGGCTGAGGATGAAGCTTTCCTCCCGACGGATCCAGAGGCCTTCCAGCGCTACGATGGCCTGGCGGAGATCCTCGCGGCCCCGCTCCATCAGCTCCTTATAGACCAGCTGGACGAGCTTCTCTTCAGCGGGGCATTCGATCTCCTGCAGCAGCCGCAGAGTGCGAAGCAGGCTCTGCATATGTGGGCGGTCTTCGAGCCCAGCGTAGAGCGTCTTCCAGACCGCCACCAGGTCCCCGGGCAGGCCGCTTACATCTCCAGCCCTTACCCGATTCACCCCGCCCAGCCTCTCTTTGATGAGGGCGGCAGAAGCGAGAGCGAATAGCGGCCCGCCATCCCCGGCCACGATGTGGCGGGCGAGGGCCATGCGGGCGTCGCTGTCCATATCGAGGCCGAGTGCCAGGGCCACAGATCCGGCCATCTCCAGGGCCTGGGGGAGTTGAAGGTCCAGCAGATCGATTGGCGCAAGCCGCCCCAGGAGGTCCTCGTGGACGGCCTCCTGTACCTGGCGCAGGTTCTCCAGCCGGCAGGAGGCAAGCACTCGCGCCTTGCCCCCTCTCCTAGCCAGCCTCTCAAGGGCTTGCGAGAATGCCTTCGGGCTCTTCTGGGCGTCGTCCCAGATCAGCTGGTATGGGCCCTTGCGGTCAAGCCTTCGGGCGGCGGCAAGGAGCATCTCGACCTGTCCCTCCTGGATGTCGCCGTAGACCACAAGCGCCGGCATATCGCCGCCCGCGAGGCGTGCAAGTGCCCTCGTCTTTCCGCCGCCCTTCTTCCCGACTACGAGGACGCCCTTGTCTGAATCGGCCGCGGCTATCTCCGGCCGTTTCACGTAGGCGGGCCGGACCGGGTTTCTGTCGATATCCTCCTCTCTCGGCCGGTCGAGGATCCGAAAGGCAAGCTCGCTTGCCGGCCAAAGCGCGGGGATGTTCCCGAGGGCAGCGATGAGATCCTTTGGCTTGATCTGGCCCCGGAGAGGAGCGGCTTTGACGACTTGTGCGAGGATGATGTCGAGAGCAGATCCTGACTGCGAGGCTGGAACGCCGCAGGATCGTACGAGCATGCCCCGGAGGTTCTCGGCCATCTGCTCGAACGAGGGGGCCTGCCTGACGTGGAGGGCCTTCAGGAAGGAGAGGAGCTTTCCGTCTGGCGCTTGCAGGAGGGCCTTGATCTCCATTAGAAACTCCCTCTCCTGCTTGCTGGTGGAAGCCTCCTCTAGGTCTGCTAGGCTCGCCTGCTTCTGGGCCTTCTCGAGCCAGCGACCGAAGGCCTTGATCGTCCCTGATGCCGCATCCTCGATAGCAAGGATGGCCCTGTCCCTTGGGTCCTCAGGATCGATCTGGCCTGAGGCCACCCCTCCGAAGAGCTGCCGCAAGGCTTTGCCGAACTCGCCCTCCCAGGAGAGGCTCAATGCGCCTGCCTTCGCCTGGATCGCCCAGATGTTGCCCGAGCCGAAGCGCACGACCATGTCGTCGACGGCCTTGGGCGCCTGGGGCTGCACCTGCGATACTGCGCCGGGCGAGAGACCAGCCTCGTCGCCTGCGAGCATGTGGACGCAAAACTCAGCGCCGAGCCGCAGCTCGAAGGCTGCCCCGGCCCAGCCGGCGATCCCGCCCGCGGTCACGCTCATGGCCCGTCTCCCGGCGGATCGACTCGGCAAAAGACACATAGAAGCCCAATCCTGATCGATGCCCAATGGATTATAGGCTCTAGACTTGTGAAGGGATCGAGCATGGACGATTGCTATATCGGCTTCCAGAGCCGCAGAAATTCGACTGCTTCGAAGTCTCCGTCGTTTGTGGCCATCTCCTCAATTCCCAATCTACAGCAGCATGCCACATGCACTGCATCCGATGGGAGGAGACCAAACCTCTCGGCATATTCGATGGATGCGCAGGCAATGGTGTAATCAATCGGCTCCACCTTTAAGGAGCCTAGGGAGATGAGATAATCAAGGTATTGATAAAATACACGGACCTTCTGCTGGCAATCTTTTTTAACATCCGGCAATGTACGAAATACTGCCCCTAGGTCAGATGCTCCAACAAGCTCAGTTGCCCTCAGGACCATTAAGACGTGAGAGACCTCGTTGACGATCAAAGTGGATATGAATGCCATTATCTTCCCCTCTTCCACCCCCTCTAATAGCTGAAAGCACTTATCACTATAACGCGGATCAGCGGTGAGGATGTAGATGAAGATATTCGCGTCAATGAAGATACGTCTCATAATGATCCAATACTTCGTCGACGCCCTCCCAGTATCCAACCAATCCCAGGATCTTCCTCGTTGCGCTCTCAAAGATCTGTAACTCAACGAGTTCCCCATCCTCAAGATCGAGATCTTCAACCGGCTTCAATACCTTATCCTCATACCTGGCCAGAATACGAGTCCCCATGTCCACAATCTCTAACACTTATTCTACTTAAATTGATGGCCTATTGCTGCAGATCCCGTGTAATCCTCATTGTTCACCGGCTGCAACACGTCTCCACCTCGGCGTCCTACTTTTCCCATCTGGAATATATACCTATGAATATGGAAAATCCAAGACCGCAGCTCGAAAGCTGCCCCGGTCCAATTGGGGATTCCGCCAGTGTTCTCCTTCACCCCCCACCTCCAAGCGGCTCGATCCAGCCCCACGCCCATCCAGCCGCCCGCGCTGCAAGCTCCCATGCAGTTGGAAGCGGCTCGCCCGCCATCCAGCCCGGAACCACGGCCGCAGCCGCAAGCGCCAGGATTATCACGCCTACGTAGACCGCAGCCGTAACCCAGAACCAGCGCACAAATCGACCCTGGGCAGAATCGACGAGGCCCTTTACTATCCCGTCTACCCTCTCCTTCGAGAGCCTCCCCTCGAACCGCAGGCGGCGGCCGGAGAAGCCCTCCTTGAGGGAGGAATAGCGCTCCCACTGGTCGGCCATGTTGAAGAGCAGCGGGAAGAGAAGTACGTAGACGGCATATAGCCACATCCCCGCCCTGAAGATAGCGGGATTGAACTCCTTCTCGAACAGCGCTGCGATAAACGTTCCGAGAACCACGCCAACTGCAGCAAGCATCGTGTCGGAGAGGCCCTTGATCATCTCCGAGATCTGGTCGGCGAATCCTTCCGTCGTCTTGGCAAGGTCCTCCTCGAGGTCCCGGACGCCTGCCATGTACTCGTCCATCTTCCCCTCGGCAAAGCTCTTCCAGTCCCAGCGAACAGCTTTCAGGATCTCGGGGGCCTTCTCGACGAGCCTTGCGCTTCGCTTATCCTGCGCCTCGCCCTTGAGCGACTTGATCAGGGCTATCTGGACGAGGGCGAGGCGGTCGCTTGCCCATTTTGGATTGTACGCCCACTCGATCAGCTTGATCAGAATGGCAGCATCGCCAAGGGTCGCTTTCGATTCACTGGGCTTTACAAGCGGGATGGTGAGGCTCGACTGGTCGCCTGAGAACGTGGCCTGGAGCGGCTCTTGGACAGGCTCTTCCGCTGTTCCAAGAGTCATGTCTGCGAGGTACATTATGGCTGAGTTGACCTGCTGGCAGGCGAGAAGGCGGGCTATATCGCTTACCTCGTCTCCAGCAGCTTTTGCCTTCTCTTCATCGATTTTGAGATGAAGAGGCGTCATCCTCTTGAGCCAGGGGTAGGTCCAGCGAATGTTCTCCTGAGAGTCCTTGTAGACCTGCTCAAGCCTCTTCCGACCGGCCCTCGAACGTGCCCTCTTCAGAATCACGCCGAGCCGGTCCTGAAAGCCCTCTCCTCCAATTATCGCAAGGCTTCTGCCTTCGATCGATATATCGAGGTCGGGGACAATGACGATTGCCATTGCATTGTCAGTTGGCCAAAGCATCTTCTCGATGCGGGGAAGCGGATCTCGGAGATGGTTTGAGAGGGCCAACTGGTTGAGGAAAAGGAGGATTTTGCATCCGGCCGGCTCTCCCAGGCGGTCCTTGATGAGCTCTTGCTTCTTGAGGATGAGATCGATTCTCAACTGGCGAGGCTTTGGGGGCGCAGATTCGACAGCGGGCGGAGAGGCCGAAGGCCGGATCTCGTCTCTGAATCGGTCAAGGTCATCCTGCGTAGTCTCCTTCGAGAGGCTGAGAAGCGGGAGGTCTTCGTGCAGTAGCTGGCACGAGAGAGCGCCTCCGTAGGCCTCTACAAGGTCCCTTACCCTCTCGATGGAGAGGGCTTCTGCGCGGCTTGCCTCTACCTTGCAGTCGAGAACGATCCTCTCCGGCCCTTCCGCAAGAGACCACTTCTCTTCCGTAATATCGAGCAGCAGACCTAGCTTTCTGAGCGGCTCTGCGCCTGGAATATCGGCCGGGACCCTTGGAGAGCCTTCTGTCATCAGGGAACCTCCTTCCAGTCCTCGACCTCGAGGACGACTCTGGTAAGCTTCTTTCCTCCGAGCATTATCTGGTCCCTGCTCTTGACCACGTCATCGAAGTGATCCTTCTCAACCTCAAGCTTCAGGCCGTGCTTGCCCCGAAAGCGCCTGTGTTTGATAAGCCCTTCTGCAAACTCCTTGTCAAGCGAGAATTCCCGATCGGGGACCTTCTGGGATACGGCTTTTTCGATGTAGGCCTTCTCATCGGGCTTCAGGGGGAGGGCCTGGAGAAAACGCCCGATCTCGATCTTCTCGGAGGAGACGGCAACCTCTATCGCCTTGCTAAGCTTCTCCTCAACGCCAGAATCGATCTTCCCCACCTTTAAAAGGTCGTTTTTCGCGGAGATCAGGCTGTAATAGAAGTTGCGAGTCTTCTGCCGGTCGTCCATCGCCTGCTCAGCGCCTAGGAATCGCTGTAAGAAGAACTGGGCAGTCTCCCCATCGAGCTGCTTGATCTGCCGGTCAAGAACGATCATGTGGTACCCAATCCCCCTATCCTTTACCGGTAAAACGAAGGCGCACTTCTGAAGCCTCTCTTTTGTGCTCGGCATCACCTTCTCCCTGATCGCAAAGCCGACGAGACGCTTCCCATCCCTCTCCTCGAACGTATGGGCGTATGCGGGCGACGGATCGATCTTCAAGAGGCCAAGGTAAGGGGAGGAGTCGCCGCTCGTTCGAAATAGGCATACTGCAAGATCACCGGGCGAGATCCTGCCGTCCTTAGCCATGATTGCGAAAAGCATTCTAGCAAGCGCCTGAGACCCCTCGATGAGCGAGAGCCTTCCCCCCATGACCGCAAGGCAGATCGACTCTGTCTCCCCGCCCTTACTCTCTCCCTTGAATATGGCAGCCTTTGCTGCGGAGTCCTCGATAGAGTTCTTGATATGGGACTCAAAGTACTTTCGAAGATCCGGCCTCCCAGCAAGCGGAAGGGAGATCTCGGATAAAACCGGCTCAGGCTGCGACGTATCCAGAATATGCACGATCATCTCGTCGATGATTACCTCTTCTACCAACATCCATCCCTCCAACAGGCGGCACCTCCAACCACCTGCCCTTACATGCTGCGTCGCTCTACCCTGGCTCTAAGCCCGCCGCGACAAGCCCGGCAGCAGCTCCTCCAGCAGCGGCAATGCCGGACCCTCGCTCGCTTACCCAAGCTCGAAGCTCGTCACCCCAAACCAGCGATCCAAGGGAATCTCCGGCGGCTTGCCGTTGTACATGCGAACCGTTCGGAATGCGGGGATCATTCCGTGCGATGACGCAAGCTCGGCCGCCGAGCCGTTTGGAAGGGGCACATCGAGAAAGACCGGCTCGTCCTTCGAGACCAACGACCGCAGCCCCTGGAAGATGGCAAGCGCTACATCATAGCTATCGGCGAAGAGGGGACCTATCTTGTAGCCGAGCCTGCATGGCCGCATCACCCCATATCCAAGGATCTCCTCTCCATCCACAAACGCAAGGGCCCTCGACCCTGGTCGAGAGATCCAGCATCGTACGAACTCGTGCCTCGCGGCTGGAAAGAGCCCGTCGTCGTAGGCGAGGATCTCATCGAGGGGAACATTCGAGAGGGCGACGACCTCCGTCGAGGCTGGGCGATCTCCCCCGCCCCAGCCCTGGTACCTCACGTTGAGATGGGCCCTTTGAAATCCCCATCTGGAATAGGCCTCCTCCTGCTCGAGGACGGCATCGAGTCCGACCACTTTTCCATCGAGGCGGGCAAGTCCGGCCCGAAAGATCTCTTGCCCCAGCCCATGGCCGCGAAAGGCCGGGTTCACTATGAACAGCCCGAGAAAGCCGAAGTCGCTGCCGTAGGAGACGGCCGAGAGGGATGAGACGGGCAGGCCGTCGTAGATCCCAACTAAGAAGCCGTGCGGATCGGCGGCATAGAAGCAATCGGAGTCGCGCACGCCCGGGTTCCAGCCCTCATCGGCCGCCCATTCGATGGCGAGAGCAACCTCGCCATCGATCATCTCCCTTATAATATACCCATCGATCTCCATTTGCCCCTCGATTCTTCTTTGTCCATCGAGACAGCTCGCATGACCGCGCCTTCTTGTTCGATTTCCGGTCGGCTTCGAACGATGCGCGGATGCCCTTGGGGAATGATTGGAGCTTATGCTTCCTTATGCCTGATAAAGGCCCTCAGGAGGTCGCGGTCGAGGAGGATTCCCATCAGCTTCTGTCGGGCGTTGACGACCGGCAGCTGATCGATCTTCTCGCGCCTCATGATCGTTGCGCACTCGCTCACCCTGCTTGCGGGAATTGCCGTGATCGCCCGGACCATTGCATCCTTGACTGGGATGTTCTTGAGCGTCATCCGGCGCACCTCGTAGTACCTGGACATGGTATCCCTCATGCTCTCCCAGGTCCACTCGTCCTCGTCAGGGGCGGTGCCTTCGCTTGCCTTCTCGACCGAGTCCTCGATTACGGTTGTCGCGATCAGATCCCTGTCAGCCACGATGCCCACTAGGTTCAGGTCGGAGTCAAGGACGGGGCAGGCGTGGACGTCCGCGTACTCCATCACGGCCCCGACGACTGGAAGCGGCATCTCCGACCAGACGACGACGACTGCTCCTCCGTAGTATCCCTTTATGGGAACGTCGATCAACATGTCGGCGATCGATCTCACGATATCGGCGACGGTGATTATCCCCACAAGCTCGTCTCCATCGACCACGGGAAGGCGTCTGATCCCGTGCTCGAGGAGGGCCTTTGCCGCATCGACGAGGGTGTTCTCGGGCTTGATCACATAGGGATTGCGGCTCATCAGCATGGCGATCTGGTCCTCCTCGAGGTTTCTAAGGAGATCAGCCCTTGTGATCATCCCGACGACCGCCCCATCCTTCACCACGGGAACTCCTGACAGCCAGCGCTCCTTTAGGACTTTGAGGACCTCGTCCCGGGATCCGGGAACGGCCACATAGGCCACGTCCTTAACCATCACATCCTTGACGAGGATGGTCAAGGCCTATCCCCCGGCACGGTAAGGACGGGAACCTTTGCGTGCTGGACCACCTTCTCTGCAACGCTTCCCAGAAGGAATCGATCCAGTCCGCTTCGGCCGACGCTTCCCATGACCATGAGATCGATATCGTTCTCTTTCGAAACCCTGAGCAGCTCATCGCTGGGCTTGCCCTCCACAACCATCCTCTCGGAGGGAACCCCTTCCTTCCTGGCGAGCTCCTTTACGTAGGTCGTTGCGGTCTCTCCCTCCCGCAGCAAGAGATCCCTAATGCTCACAAGCATCATATCGTCGGGAAGGTGGCTGAGCCTCCCCGTGTCGGCCACGTATACCACGGTCACTCGACCTCCCGAGATGCGGGCGATCTCCACGCCAACCTTGGCCGCCTTATCGCTCGTCTCAGATCCATCAGTTGCTATCAATATCCTCTCGAACATAATGACACCTAAAATACCGCCAATATATCGGTGGTCTCGGCTCGCCTAACAACGCTTGCCAGGGGGTCCATGGACCCCCTCATGTTCACAGATCCTCCATCTATAACCATAACCCTGGCCTCTTTCCCCACGTTGATGGAACCAACCCTCTTCTCGATGCCCAGGATCTCAGCCCCAATCAGAGTGCACATCATAAATACCTGTCTATCTTCGAGGAGATACGTCTTGGATAAGATCTCCATCTCGCGAAATAGGTTGGGGGAGTTGAGCATGACGTTGTCCGTCCCAACCCCTACGGGGATTCCGAGTTCCAGCATCTTTCGCACCGGCGGAAGGCCGGCGCCCGTGACCAGGTTCGAGCGAGGGCAGACGACGACCGAGGCTCCTCTGTCCACAACCTCCCGAAGGTCCTCCGGCGTCGCTTGCGTCAGATGGATGAGCATATCGGGATCCAAACGAAGCGCTTCTCCAATGTCCTCCATCGAGGCCTCCCCCGCATGGATTGCGATCCTCTTTTCAGCCCTTCTCGCGTTCTCGGAAACCTCCTCCGCCCATCCGCTGGGATGATCCCTGGTGGAGCTGATCCCAACGCCCCAGCAGGCGGGATGGACCTCGAACGATTCCGGATCAGGCCTTCCGAGGATGCGGGAGATCGCATGCTGGCCTTCAAGCGCCTCTAGGAGCATCTCAACGCCAGGGCTTCCGCCTTCCCGAAAGTCCGCGAAGGCAGAGGTCCCAGTCGCCCTCATCCAGCCGATGCTCTCCGCCATGGCCTTGACGAGCTCCTCCCTCGGCGTTGCTTCGAGCAATCGATGCTTGAGGCCGCCTGGGCCGACCAGATGCTCCAATGGGGCAAAGGGGGGATCCTTGAAGGCGGAGTCGCCGATGTGGGAGTGGGCGTTAATGAACATCGGGCAGATTATCCCCTCCAAATCGCAGTCCACCTTCCCCTCGCCGACCTCGGCTATCAGGCCGTCCTTTATCGAGATGTAGCCCTCGATCGTCTGGAACTCCTCCCCTGCGATCACCGTTCCGGAGAGGATGACCTCGGAATGTTCGATCGGTTTGATCCCACATCACCTCGGGAAGGGCTTATCTAACCTCTCTATTATCAATAGCGGTCATGCAAAACAACCGTCCCTTCGTCTTCATCAACGGTGCCATGAGCGCCGATGGAAAGATCAGCTCTCGTTCGCGCGAGCAGGTGAGGATATCGGGTCCACTCGATCGGGAGCGAGTGGATGCGCTTCGAGCAGGAAGCGACGGCATAATGGTCGGCGTGGGAACGGTCCTTGCCGACGATCCACACTTGAGGATAAGGTCGCCTGCCCTAAGAAGCGAGCGTAAAAACCGAGGCCTGCCCGAGCATCCCCTGCGAATCGTTGCCGACAGCATGGCGCGCACTCCTTTAGGGGCTAGCATCCTTGGGGAGGGCTGCATCATCGCCGTATCAGCGAGCGCTTCAGCAGAGAGGATAGCAAAGCTATCGAAAAGCGCCGGGATAGTGCGCTCTGGCGAATCCAGGGTGGACCTCTCAATCCTCATGGGCCTGCTATATGACCGCGGTGTCTCGCGGTTGATGGTTGAGGGGGGGGCAGAGCTGAACTGGTCCCTGATTGAGGCCCAGTTGGTCGACGAGATCTCGGTCTTCGTAGGACCGGTGATCATTGGCGGAAGGGGCGCTCCAACGCTCGTAGACGGCCCTGGATTCATCAGGGACTTTCCCCGTCTAAAGCTTAGATCGATCGAAGCGATCGACGGCGGAGCCCTTCTCAGCTGGCAGGTCCTCTAGGGACGCATCCACTTATTCCAGCCCTCGGCCCTCTCCAACAGCACGCCTGCGATCTCCTCCATCATATCGAAGGGGATTCCCACGACTACAACGGAGTCCTCGAGGTTGGCGTTCTTGGCAGCGCCGTCGCAGCCAAGCGATATGTTGACCTCGCCCTTCAGTATGGGGGACGATGTGGCATCGATGCAGAAGGACTGGATGCCAGCGGTATTCATGTTGACCCTGCCTCCATCCGTGTAAAGGGCGGCCTGGACGATCCTCCTCGCCTGAAGGGGATTTCCGACAAATATCACAACGTCCGGCTTCATCGTTGCCTTATAGAGGGGAGTTGCAAGCGTTGCCACAGTTCCCACCGGCTGCTTGGGCATGGATGAGACGATCTTCGCCCCGGACCCCGTCGACGATACCTTGTTGAGCTTGGAGAAGTAGAGGTTTCCAGAGCTTATATTCTCCGGCATCTCCAGGAGTCCAAGGCCTGCTGCGCCGCCCTTGCAGGAGTGGTTGGGCTCGTGTGCAAATGATGTCTCTCCCCGCAGCCTCGCTCCCTGGATCATCTCGCACCAGCGAAGGGGCTTTTCTATCTCCAGCAGGTTGGAGGGGATACTCGACCCATCTCGAAATAGGGTTACTGCCACAGGGTTCTCCTTCGATCCCAATGCATTTCGCATAATCTCGGCCATTTCCGTGTAATTCATTCTTTCTGCCTCCATCTGTCATTGACTTGCGACCTATACGTGACTATAACGGTCTCCATATCTCCCTTGCGCTTGCAGAGATCGGTCAAGGGGCATGGATCTTCGATCAAAAAAATTATCGAGTGCCGCCTCGGCGGCGCTCAGGCAAGGGCTGGAAACTGGGATACGGTCGCTCCTGATGCGTCCAAGAGCGTTGCAACATCGCCATCGTTGTTCCAGATGGACCGACTGCTGTTCATGAAGAGGGAGTCGGTAGTGTCCTCGCCAGAACCCGTGTGGACCTTTACCATGGCGTGTGGCGCGAGTGCGAAGCCCTCCGGGAACTGGTACTCATGGTTCGCCTCATCGGCAAGCGTCCATCCGGTCATCTCCTGGATGGTCGTACCCTGGTTCTCTATCTCCACCCACTCCTCGTTGAGGTTCTCGTTCTCGGGGCTGGTTGCAACGAAGCTCGCGTTCGTTATGACCAGGTCGTATGAGGCATTCGTTCCAACGTTGCCCTCCACATCCTCGGCAATCGCCGAGGTGGAGAGGACAAGAATTGTCAGCAAAAGGGACATCTTGACCCATCTATATGGCATCTCTATCTATCCTCCATGACTTCCTGGTATTGCTGGTGTCCCGAGTGGACTTAAGCCTTTCGAGAAGCTGCCCGCTACTTCGTCCGGGGGCTGTGATCGATGCGATGCGACTATGAATGGCGAAAGGGCCGAAGGGCTTAAGCCATGGACGGGCCACCTTTCTATGGTGGTAATATGCATCGGATAAGATTTGGATTGTGTATTCTGTTCCTTCTCCCCTTGGCATCGGCCTTGGATGCCGGTTCAGGATCTATGTTCATGACGGACTCCTCCTCTCCCTGGTTCAGCTCCGAGACGAGCTTCGGCTACAACTTCAGCGAAGGCTTCGAGGGGCTCTTCTCAAGTTACAGGGAGTACTACTACGAGAGCGGCCCTGCGGTGGAAGGCGGCCTAATCTCAATGCCGGTCCGCTTCGATATCTCTGGCGATGAACCCTCGCAGATATATTTCGAAAGCACCCAGCCCATCACCTATGGAAACTACCGGCAGTCGTACACGACCTCCAACGATCTCTGGGTCGAAGGGGGCAACAGCTGGAGGCGGTCGATAGTCTGCCCCTTGGGCACATGGATTCGGCTTGTCGCCGATGTCTCTGAGGGTGGCATGGCGGACTTCTATGGGATAGATCAGACCCCTCCTGACGAGATCTCGGTCTTTAGGCATCAGTACAGCTTCTTCCAAGGATTCAATCGCATGAGCTTCCATGCAGGAAGCGTGGGCCGCCATATTCTGCTATTCATCAAGGACGACCAGCCGAGCAACGTGGTGATAGTCGATGTCGCAGCCTCAACCGGTGGAGATAGCGAGATCGATATGCCGCCGGCCGAGTCCGGCGGCTCTGCTTTCCCGGCCGATTTCATTGGCTCTACTTATCCGGCTGAGGTCCAGCCCGCGGCCTCGACCACGCACATGCCCGGCCTGAGCGCGGGAGATGCAAGGGTAATCCTCAAGTCCCCCATGAAGGGCTACGACGTCTACCTCGACGGCCAGCGGATTGGAAAGGAGGGGACTGCAGGCGACGTGCTCGACGGCGAGTACAGCTTCAACCTTCGAGGCGGTATGAACCACGATGTGAAGATCTTCGACGGCCAGTTCTTCTACGGCAAGGTCATGAACTTCGCACCGGGCGAGACGAAGGAGATCTACGTGCCGCAGGGAACTGCGGTCTATGTATAGAAAGGAGCATCGGTCTGCATTCCGCGAGGAGCTAGCAGTCAACGCGTAGAATTGGGCTTCGGTCCTTGTGCGAAAGGGACCTTGGGTCTGCGTGCTGATAGGAGGCGGTCCCAATCGAACGCCTCTCCCTCTCCCTCGGCCTCTCGATGGCTGGATCCGAGCGCCTCCATCATTGGGCGATCGATCCCTTCGCAACCTCCATCTCCTCTGCCAGGAGGAGGGCCTCCTCGCCCTCCGCCTCCCTTCCAAGGGCGAGAAGGGCGTATCCCTTCCCGTACTGGGCCTCTGTAAGGTATGGATCGATGGCAAGGGCCGCTTCAAAGCTCGTAAGCGCCGCATCATAGCGGCCAAGCTCGCCTAGCGCCATGCCGCGACCGGTCAAGATCTCCTCCTCGGGCCAGCCTCCGGGAATTGCTACTGCCTGGTCGTAGGCATCGAGGGCTTCCTCATGCCTCCCCATGTTGTGGAGGGCAACTCCTAGCGAGTACCATGCGACTCCGTCTGCTGATTCTATCGTGAGGGAGCGCTCCAGGCAAAAGACCGCTTCATCATCCATCCCTTGGGCCAGGTTTGCCATCCCCTTGTACCGCCAGGCCAGGGCATCCTCTGGATCTTGGGCAATGACGTCGTCGAATGCTTGGATGGCCTCGGCGAATAGACCTGCCTCGGCAAGCCTCACTCCCTCGGCCAATCGCTCTTTTCCGAGCTCGGTTGCCTCTGGATCCGGTGCTAATGGATCTGCAGGAGCAGCCTCGCCATCTGGCAGAGCTTCGGCCGAAGAGCCAGCCTCCAATCCATAGAGGGCGCGCTCCTCGATCGGCTGATCATTCGAGCGTTCCCGCAGATCCAGTTGAGGCGCCGCTGCACCTTCAGGCGTCGGCTCGGCGAGCGGTCCTCTCTTCGCGGGATCGAGGCTCAGTGGTAGCCTATCGAGGATTGCGGCAAGGGATGAGGAAAGCCTCGTCGCAGATTCGAGGGGATTTGCCTCATCGCCATATGCGCTCGTGAGGATGTGCGAGGAGATCGCTGCAGCGAGGGCCAGGAGTATACATATTAAAATCAATATAAAAATCAAGAAAATCCTAGGGTGGCGTTCTACAAAGTCCTCATGAACCAGATCCCAGAATGATCTACCTATCTTTTCGGCTCCAGCAGATCTGCTCATACATACTAAGATATTTTATTATGTATATATTCTTTGCGGTCCGTGATTCGATGAGTTTGCAGCATTTCGGGGAGTCGAGCCCATATCCATCCTCCTGGCCTTCGAGCTACGATCCAATCGAACCTGAGTTCTCAATTGATTAGGCACAACAGATCGATATGCTGCGGCTCTATGTGCCTAAAATAGTGGGAGGCCAGGATCGAAATGATGAGATGGCGTTTTCGCTTCCGCGAAGCTGAACATGCAAAAAGCATAACGCATTTTACGCCTGAGGCTGGGTGGCGGCTTTCGCAAATTGCGTTCCCGTCGTCGTCTCAGTTCAAACGATCTCCTCTGCCTGCAGCGGATAGGAGCCGTCCTCGTCGTGGACCTCGCATCCGTTGAGCGGAGGGTTGAACACGCAGGCGAGCTTCAGCGTAGTCCTTGCCCTGAGAAGATGGCGGTCGTTCTTGTCCAGTATGTAGATCGTCCCGGGGCGGATTGGGTGGACTCGGCCGTCTTCCAGGGTTTCCACCTCCCCCTCCCCTTCGATGCAATAGACCGATTCCAGATGGTTCTTGTACCAGATGGGAGTCTCCGTCCCCGGGTATATCGTGGTTATATGAAAGGAGAAGCCCATATCATCCCCCTTCAGCAGAAGACGTGTGCTCTCCCAGTTCTCGGCAACCACGCGCCGCCCCGTCATCTCCGCCTCGCCGAGTGCTCTTACGATCATACCAAGGCCTCGATCTCCGAAACGCTCTTTCCCAAGCTCTTCACCGCAAGGCTACCTATCGCCTCTGACACGCTCATCTCGAGGATATCGAGGCCTCTTCCTAGCTCGTCGTGGCCAATGGTCAGGGGCATGAGGCACTTCACCACCTGATTTTCCGATCCAGAGGTCTCCAATATCAGCCCTCTATCGAATGCATTCGATGTGATCTTTCGAGCAAGCTCGCCAGTCTCGCAGTCCAGGGCTTGGACCATGCCCCGGCCCCGAGCCGAGAGGTGCCCTTGGCCCTCCTCTTTGGCGACCTTTTCTAGCCTCTCCCTGATGATCCTTCCCTTCCTCTTGACCTCGCTTGAGAATTTCCGGTCGACCCAGTAATGCTCCAGGGTGGCTTTGGCAGTTACGAAGGCCAGGTTATTGCCCCGAAATGTGCCGTTATGCTCGCCTGGCTTCCAGATATCGAGCTCGGGCTTCATCAGCACCAAGGATAGGGGCATGCCATATCCGCTCAATGACTTGGAGAGTGTCACGATGTCCGGGGCTATCCCCGCCTCCTCGAAGCTGAAGAAGGTGCCGGTCCGTCCGCAACCCATCTGGATGTCGTCGATGATCAATAAGACGTCATGCTTGAGGCAGACCTCCTCAAGGGAGCGCAGCCACTCGTTGCTTGCAACGTTAATCCCCCCCTCCCCCTGGACGGTCTCGACGATCACGGCCGCGGGCTGATCGAGGCCGCTGCTTCCATCGGTTAGCATCTTGTCGAGGTACTCGGTGGTGTCGACACCATCGCCCATGTAACCGTCGTAGGGCATGAAGGCTGTTCCTTGAGGCTGTATACCACATCCCTCCCTGAAGTAGCTGTTCGCGGTTGCCGCGACCGATCCAAGCGTCACACCATGGAACCCGTTTGTAAATGAGACCACGGTCTGGCGTCCAGTCGCCTTTCGGGCGATCTTCATTGCGGCCTCAACGGCGTTCGTGCCTGTCGGGCCTGTGAACTGAACCTTATAATCCAAACCTCTGGGACGCAGTATCAAGGTGTCGAATGCCTCTAGGAAGTCCAGCTTGGCCTCTGTTGCCATGTCCAGTCCGTGGGCGATCCCATCTGATTCGATATACTTCAAGAGCTCCCTCTTCAAGACCGGGTTGTTATGCCCGTAGTTCAGCGTCCCTGCGCCTGCCAGGAAGTCGATGTATTTCCTGCCGTCCTGGTCCTCGATGACAGCTCCTCTTGCTCGATTGAATATCGTGGGAAAGGATCGACAGTAGCTTCGAACCTTTGATTCAAGACGATCGATTGTGCTAAGATCATTCATAATAATATCACCTTATTTTTCTTTGATTGGGCCAATTGTAAATAGCATCTCAGCCTCGTGTCCAGCTTGCCCGAGGTCCTCCTCAGAGAAGCAAGGGCTCTCATGGATGACAGCCCAAGTGGCCTTGGCGAGGGATCGAAATAGCGCCCTCGATGCCCGGTTGGAGGGCGTAATAGTCGTCTCCAGATAGCGACAGCCAGATCGAGCCGATCTCCTCAGGGCTTCCAATAGGAGCCTCTTTCCAATCCCCCTGCCTCTCTCGCTCGCATCGACTGCGATCTGCCAGACGAAGAAGACGTCATCCTTCTCGGGTGGGATGTACCCCGATAGGAAGGCGATTATCCGCCCATCAAGAACGGCAACCAGGCAGGTCTTTGAGAAATGGCTGCAGAGCAGGAGGTAGCAATATGGCGAGTTTATATCGAGAGGCGGAGACGATCTCACAAGCTCGTGGATCCTGGCTCCATCCACAACACGGGGGCTTCGAAAGACCAGGCTCTCCCGATCAGCAGGCTCTGCATCGCTCAGTTGGCAAGCCCCCGACAGATCTCCTTTCATCACGAATCGCCTTTTTTGGGGCAGGGCTCCTTGCAATGCCCCGGTCCAAGGTTGCGCAGTATCATCCTCACCTGCTTGGGCGTATACTCGACGCCGAACTCCTGGAATATCATCTCCTTCACCTCGGCAGTTGTGAATCGGTCACGATCTCTTAATATCTCCCACAGGTGACCCTTTTGCAGATCGGTCATCTTGGAGGGCCTTCCCCCCGCATGTCTGGGGCTCAGACCCTCGTATCCGATCTCGTTCCACCTGTTTTGCCAGGTGTATCCAACGCTCTTGGTGATCTCGACCCTTCTTGCCGCCTCATCAACGCTCAGACCCTGATATCGATACCTTATGAAGTAGAGCCGCTTCAGGATCTTTGCATATCTCTCGAGCATTCTGATGTTCCTGTCGATCTCCCCCAGGCTCAAGTGCCTCCGAATGGGGATCTGCTCGGGCTTTGGCATGCTCTCATCTCGAACGTTATATGTGTTAAATGTTAGGTTCTAATCCAATGGACTTTAGCTAAATAAGATACTATTGATCTCTAAAAGCTGAGGGGGATCAAATCGATCTCGCCGTGCCTGCGATTAATATATATAGGCATGGCTCGTGCTACATGTGTGATTGTTATGGGATGTGATCACATTGACTGCGGACAGACTGAGAAGGTGTGGCTCCCTTCCAAGTACATGGGAAGGGATCGCGGCCTTCGGCCTCACCTCTACTGCGTCAAGTGCGGTATGATAAAGACGATCTCTTCGGAGAAGCCCAGAGGTGTTGGATACTACATCAACGTCGTGGCAGGCCTTTCCTCATCCTACCGCATAACAAAGATCCAGATGAGGCTCATCGTCCACGAGTTCGAGAAGACCGGCCTGGGCGACCATTATGGCATGGATCTGCACACTCAGGAGAAGCTCTTTGTGGGGCTTGTGAGAAAGTACGTGAATATCCCAGAGGAGATTGTGAGGAGCTCTCTCGACCCCTATCGCTGTCTACGCTGCGAGCCCGAGGACTGACCCCTTGGCCCATCGGGCTTCTTCCCCCTTTACACTTTATTCGAGTTCGGAAGCTTTGGGGCTACTCTTTTCTTCTCGGCCGATCTGCAGACGAAGCGCTCCAAGGTAGCAGTTGAAGGCCTTCTCCTCATGGCAGACCATGATCACACTCTTCAGCGACTCCTCTCTCTTCAAGAACGAGGCGATCTCCCGAATCGCTATGGGCGCTGCTCTTTCAAGAGGAAAGCCATAGGCTCCTGTGCTTATCGAGGGAAAGGCGATAGTGCTCAGGCCCCGGCCTACCGCAAGATCGAGACAGCTCTTGTAGCATCTCGCCAGGGTCTCATCCTCTCCTTGGCCGCCACCCCTCCAGATGGGGCCGACCGTGTGGATAACCCAGGCGGCAGGCAGGTTGTAGCCGCCGGTAATAACCGCCTTTCCAGTGGGGCAGCCCTTCAATTGACGGCACTCCTCCAGCAGTCCCGGCCCTGCAGCCCTGTGGATTGCGCCGTCCACGCCCTCTCCCCCGAGAAGCGTGTTGTTTGCGGCGTTGACAATTGAATCGACCCTCATCTTCGTGATATCCGCAATCGCAATCGAGATCCTCGTCCATCCCATATTCAACACCACCATCAGAGAAGGTCGCCTGCTGCAATGACCTTCTTCCGCTGGGCGAGCCGATACCCGCAGACGACCTGCCGCTCTCCTGAGAGGGCGCAATCGAGGTCGAAATCGCCCGTATCCACCAAGAGATGGGAAAGCTCGGCTAGCTTATGAGGCGTTCCGACGATGATCAAGTTCTCCGGACCTGCCAGGCGGATAACGTCCGCGCTGATCTGCTGGCTTCCGCGTCCAAGAACGAAACCCTGGGCACCGATAGGGCTCACTATGATCATCGCCCTTGCCCCCTCCTCCCGAATCTCTCCGATCAGCCGGAGGAGGTCGCTCTCAGAAGCGTCCATCAGTATGGTCTCTCCTTCGCGAACGACGTCGACTCCAAGAAGTGTCTTCGTAACGCCCATCTCCCGGGCGATGCTCTCCGTGGTCGTCCCGGCGCCCATAATATAGGCAGACCCGTCCCTCATGAACTCATTGGCGAACAAGGCGATCTCGCGCTTGAACTCGTCCTCGTTTGGAGAAGAGTATACCTGCTTTCTCTCTTGGACTAACGCTGGGAGGTATGGGGTTCTGGCAGTTGCGTATATCCTCGTCTGGAGGACGCCTGACCGATAGCTCTCCTCGTCGACATCGGCAACCTCGGTCTCCCTCGTCTGGAGCTCTCCATTCAGGTAGCGAAACGCAAGGCCTGCTGCAGTCTTGGGGCTTACGGCAAAGACCCCCGAGTGCATCTTCACGCCCGCCGGTATTCCGAGGATCGGCGTCTCACCTGACGCAAAGGCAACGTTCCGGGCGGTGCCGTCCCCGCCGCAGAATAGTATCAGCTCCGCTCCCTCTAGGACGAACGCTTGGCATGCTGCGATAGTGTCCTCTGGGCCGCTCGGGTCATTGGCCCTATGGACCACCCGGTGGGCGAGCCCGGCCTCCCTCAAGGCATCCTCGCCCATATCGCCGGAGGCTGTGAGAAAGAGGGCGGAGCCGCGAAGACCGGGGTGGCGCAGGGCTTCGATTGCCCTTTTTGGAGCAACCGGCTCTGCACCCATCTCCCTTGCCCTCTCCGAGAGGCCGTCCGTCCCTTTAAGCCCCACCTTGCCGCCCATGCCGGCGATTGGATTAATCAAGAAGCCTAAGCGGCGTTCCTTGAAGGGCTCAGACACGGGGAAGCTTTGCAAGGGACTGCTTCACCAGCTCAGCTGGATATTCGTAGTCGACAAGCGAACCATCGAAGTAGGCATCGTAGGCCGATAGGTCGAAGTGGCCATGGCCGCTGAGGGAGAGCATCAGCGTCTTCGTCTCTCCGGACTCCTTGCACTTCAGGGCCTCGTCGATCGTGGCCTTGATGGCATGGGCCGCCTCCGGGGCGGGGATGATTCCTTCGCTTCTGGCAAACGTCGTCGCAGCCTTGAATACCTCGTTCTGATGGAATGCGCGGGCCTCGATCAGCCCTTCATGTACGAGGTTGCAGAGCAGGGGGGCGTCTCCATGATACCTCAGGCCGCCTGCATGGATTCCAGGCGGCACGAAGTCGTGGCCCAGAGTATGCATCTTGAGCAAGGGGGTGAGCATGGCGGTGTCGCCGAAGTCGTAGGCATAGAGCCCCTTGGTCAACGTCGGGCAGGCTGTAGGCTCGCAAGCCACCATCCGCATCTCCTTATGGTCCTTCAGCTTATCCGGGATGTAGGGGAAGCACATGCCCGGGAAGTTGCTGCCCCCTCCGACACAGCCGAAGATGATGTCTGGGAAGTCGTCTGCGATCTCGAACTGTTTCTTGAGCTCGAGGCCCTCGACGGTCTGATGGAGGAGGACGTGGTTGAGGACCGATCCCAGCGCATAATTGGTATTCTCATGTGTGGCGGCATCCTCGACCGCTTCTGAAATGGCCATCCCCAAGCTTCCCGAGGTGTTGGGAAACTCCTTCAAGAACCTTCGTCCCGACTCGGTTTTGTCGCTCGGGCTTGGGATGCACTCCGCCCCCCATGTCCTCATCATGCTCCGCCGATAAGGCTTCTGGTCGTAGCTCGCCCTCACCATATAGACCGTGCACTCCATATCGAAGAAGCATGTGGCAAGGCTTAGCGCCGAGCCCCATTGTCCAGCGCCGGTCTCGGTTGCGATCCTCTCTATTCCTTCCACCATGTTGTAGTAGGCCTGGGGCACAGCGGTGTTAGGTTTGTGGCTTCCTGCAGGGCTGACCCCCTCGTACTTGTAATATATCTTGGCCGGGGTCTTCAAGGCGCTCTCAAGCTTGAATGCCCTGAATAGGGGAGTTGGCCTCCAGAGGCGGTAGATATCCCGTACCTCGTCGGGGATGTCTATCCACCTATCAGTGCTCGCCTCCTGCTTGATCAACGACTTTGGAAATATAGCCTCCAGATCCTGAGGCTGCAGGGGCTTGCACGTTGCCGGATTCAGTGGCGGATCGAGGGGGGTCGGCAGGTCAGCTCCAACGTTGTACCATCTCTTGGGGATGTCTTCCTCATCCAGCAAAATCTTGGTCCTCAAAATAATCGCTCCTTGGGTTGGTCGTCTTTGATGTATCCTTACGCGCAATGACGGTTACAAATCTGCATTATTTAAACCCTTTGAGCTGGATAATTCCAGGCATCGAGCATGCATCGAGCGCCCGGCCGGGCCGAGCGGAGGTCAAAATTTATTAACCTTGCCCGAGATGGGGCAGGTCATGACAGGTCAGACCCTTTCGGAGAAGATATTCTCCAGAGCCGCCAAGGTAGAGGCCCGTGCTGGCCAGTTCGTGATGGCGGATATTGACTGCGCGATGATCCATGACATCACCGGTCCTTTGGCAGTCAAGGGTTTCTACGAGATTTCCGGAGAAGATGGCAGGGTCTGGGACGCCTCAAAGATAGTGATGCTCTTCGATCATCAGGTGCCGGCAGATAGCATCAAGGCTGCGGAGAATCACCAGATGCTTCGCCGGTTCGCTGGTGAACAGGGCATCCTCAACTACGACGTATCGGAAGGGGTCTGCCATCAGGTGATGCCGGAGAAGGGGCACGTCCTCCCGGGCCAGCTGGTCGTAGGCTCCGACTCGCACACATGCACATATGGGGCCTTGGGTGCCTTCTCAACCGGCATCGGCAGCACCGATATGGCCTCGGTCCTCGCGACAGGAAGGCTCTGGTTCATGGTTCCACGAACGCTTAGGTTGATTGCGGAAGGGAAGCTGCCTTCTTTCGTCACATCCAAGGACCTCGTCTTGCGCATGATCGGGGATATGGGGGCGGACGGCGCAACCTACATGGCCTGCGAGTTCGAAGGTCAGACGGTCTCCGCGATGAATATGGCGGAGCGGATGACCATGGCCAACATGGCAATCGAGATGGGGGGGAAAGCAGGCCTCGTGGAGCCGGACGATGTGACGCTGCGCTATATCGAGGAGAGGGCAGGCGAGCGAGAGATCAATCCCATCAAAGGCGATGACGATGCCCCTTGCACCGTTCGGACCTGGGATGTCGACGACCTCGAGCCCCAGGTGGCCCTGCCCCACAAAGTCGACCGGGTGGAGCCTGTAGGCCGGGTGGCCGGGACCAAGATAGACCAGGTCTTCCTTGGATCCTGCACCAACGGAAGGTTCGAGGACATAGAGCTTGCATGCCGCCTGATGGGGAATGAGCCTGTCGCTCGAGGAGTGAGGATGATAGTGATCCCGGCAAGCCGCACGGAGTACCTCAAGGTCCTGCGCGCAGGCCTCTTGGAGAGGCTGATGGAGGCAGGCGCCCTCGTCGAGTCTCCCTGCTGCGGACCTTGCATGGGCGGAAGCTTCGGCCTGCTCGGCCCAGGCGAGGTCTGCCTCTCGACCTCAAACAGGAACTTCGTCGGGAGGCAGGGCAGCAGCGAGGCCTCGGTCTACCTCTGCTCGCCTGCAACGGCCGGGGCAAGCGCTATTTCCGGCGTCATAACCGATCCTCGAGATATCCAAGGACGCTAGTGTGGCATAGAATGCCCGAAGGGAATGGTGAGATCGAGGTCGTATCCGATCCCGGGGATATTCGAGTCCCTTCTTGGATGGTGGCAGGATGAAGATGGCGATGAAGCTTGCCTATATCGGGGGCAGCTACTATGGCTTCCAACGCCAGCCAGGCCTTGCCACGATCGAGTCGGCCCTGCGGGTGGCGTTGCTGAACATCGGCGTCGAGAAGGGCGATTTCTGCTACGCAGGAAGGACCGACAGGGGGGTAAACGCGCTAGGCCAGGTGGTTGACTTCTACATCGAGGAGGAGGCGGAATGCCTTGCCCGCCCCCGTGTGATCAACAGCAGGCTTCCTCCCGAGATATGGACCTGGGCCTGGTCGAAGGCCCCGTACGGCTTCTCCGCGAGATGGAGCGCAGAGTGGCGTGAGTATCGCTACCTGCTTTACCACCCCGGCCTCGACCTGGAGGCCATGCGGGATGCGGGCGAGCTCTTGCTCGGCGCCCACGACTTCAGGAACTTCTCCTCGACCAAGGAGGATACCGTTCGCGAAGTGATGCGTATCGATATCGATGAGAGGAACAGCATGGTCATCTTCGATATCAGGGCAGGAGGATTTCTCTGGAACATGGTAAGGCGCATAGCAGGCGCCCTCGAGGCGGTCGGATCAGGGCTTCGTAGCCTGGACTGGATCGAGGAGCTTCTCGATTCCTCGATCAATCGCGGAGCTCCGGCGGCGCCTCCCGAGGGCCTCATACTGATGGACGTGGGCTACGAGGGCCTGGACTGGCAGGAGGATCCATATGCCAAGGCTCGCGCGGCGAGGATGCTCTCCGCCATGACCGGGCGGTGGATGGCCCTTGCAGGAGTTGCCCGGGAGATCGAGGAGGGGATGGCTCTTAAGCAGCAATCATCTCATCAGCAGGAGCGACGATAGGGGCAGGGCGACGATATCGGGATCTTCAAGGTCGATCTCGTCGTTCAATGTGACGAGCACTCCGAATGGATCGCGGTTTGCATCCTTCTGCATGAACGAATGCAACGATCTTGCGTCCCTCTCGGAGATCTGCTGCTGGTACTTGACCTCCAAGGGTATCCGGCCTGACCCCCACTTATTACATTGGGAGTGCGGAGGGTCACGAATACCCCGACCTTCAGGTCGGGGATGAAGTGAACCCTCGCCGTTTTTACATTAACTTAAGTCGATCAACCGCTGTCTCGGTCGTGAACCGCTAATCGGCTCTAGTTTTGTAGTACGGAAAAGTCAAGAGCTCTCCAAGGCTCCAGACATGATCAATTAGGCCGGCATGTTTTGCGGGGCAGTTGAGCTTCGTTATCCCGTCTTCATCTTGATATTTCAAACCTTAACTCCCAATGAGTAGGGGATAGTTTTCTTCGAATCGGGCAGACTGATATCGATAATCGAAAATCCGATCCCTTGCATTTAGAGAATACGTCATTTCCTGAATCAATATGCATTGGCCACCTGTCTAAATATATCCCCTAAAACATGGGAGTTAATGCTATAAATAACAGCCTATTGACAAATCACGATGACCGTTCCCTCCGGAATCGATACATCTTTCTTTGATGATGACCGCCACCATCTCCAGGAGAGTGGATGAAATAAGAACAAAGCGGGTTCTGTACTTACTGGCTCTGGCGGCTCTGGCATCGCCGGAGGCCGTCGATCCCCTGATCCGTCTGGCATCAGAGGACAAGGAGAGGGGAGTTTGAGGAGAAAGAGCAGGCCGCATCCCTGCCTTTTCAAAGGCAGGTTAGACCG
>CAZWDT010000015.1:37968-44146 GCA_964632755.1 uncultured Methanotrichaceae archaeon | reverse complement strand
CCTTGGTTGGGATACAACCTAGATGCCCCCGAATTCATTCGGGGGAGTAGTCACGCATACGTTCTGCTCGAAAGGGAGATCGAATGCCGCCTGAGGGAGGCGGACTGGGGATATGGATGAAGATCGGAGGACAAACTTAAATAGCCTAAGGCTTGAATTGACCCTGAAGTACTTATATAATGGCCCATCCAAGCTAGGGCCGTCACCATTATAGGAGATCTCGAATTGCCGAAGCCGGAAGTTAATATTGGCATGGTGGGCCATGTCGATCATGGAAAGACGACGCTTGTCAGGGCGTTATCGGGGGTCTGGACAGATCAGCATAGCGAGGAGCTCAAGCGAGGGATATCGATCAGGCTAGGCTACGCCGATGCCACCTTCAGGAAGTGTCCCAACTGTCAGGAGCCTGACTGCTATACGGTCGACCAGTTGTGTTCGCAATGTGGCGCGGAGACCGATGTTTTGCGGACTGTATCATTCGTGGACTCTCCGGGCCACGAGACGCTGATGGCAACGATGCTATGCGGAGCTGCCATCATGGACGGGGCGGTGCTTGTGATCTCAGCAAACGAGCCATGTCCCCAGCCTCAGACCAAGGAGCACCTGATGGCCCTGAACATCGTAGGGATTAAGAAGATTGTGATCGTCCAGAACAAGATCGACCTCATATCCCGAGAGCAGGTTGTCGAGCACTACAATCAGATAAAGAGCTTCGTCAAGGGGACGGTAGCCGAGAACGCTCCAATCATCCCCATCTCCGCCCAGCAGAACATCAACATCGATATGGTGATCAAGGCCATCGAGGAGGTAATCCCAACGCCGGAGAGGGATGTGGAGAAGCCCGCACTGCTCCAGATCGCCAGGTCCTTCGATGTCAATCGTCCAGGGGCAACGCCGGAGAAGCTCATGGGCGGCGTCGTTGGCGGATCGCTCATCCAAGGCCTCCTGAAACCGGGGGAGCTAGTCGAGATCTGCCCCGGGCGGCTGGTGGAGGCCGAGGGCCGCAAGCAGTGGATATCGATACAGACCAAGACAACCCGCCTCCAGGCCGGAGGGGAGGCCCAAGAGGAGGTCGTCCCAGGAGGTCTGATCGGGGTCGGAACCCAGCTCGACCCCACCATGACCAAGAGCGATACGCTTGTCGGACAGGTGCTTGGAGAGCCCGGAAAGCTCCCCCCCGTCTGGGATGCATTCCTCATGAAGATGCAGCTTCTCGAGCGGGTGGTTGGCGTGAGCGACGAATCCCTCGTCGAGCCCATCCATACGAGCGAGCCATTGATGCTCAACGTTGGAACGGCGACGACCGTCGGAGTCGTCTCAAGCGCGAGGGATGGTGGCCTGGTCCAGGTCCAGCTCAAGAGGCCCGTCTGCGCCGATGTGGGTGACAGGGTTGCCGTAAGCCGGCGGATCGGCGCCAGGTGGAGGCTCATCGGCGTTGGGACTATACAAGAATGAAGAGGCGGGACCGATCTCGAATGGATATCCCTCGGAGAAAAGGCGGTGGCTGAAGTTTGAAGGTGCTCCTCGACACAAACGCCCTCATGGTCCCGGAGCAGTTCGGGGTGGATATATTCTCCGAGCTAGAGCGGCATGGTTATCTGGAGTTCCTGGTGCCTCGGGCGGTTGCAGAGGAGTTGGAGGCGGTCTCAAGGAATGCCAAGAGGGGCAGGGATAAGGTCGCAGCGAAAGTTGCCCTTGGCCTGATCAAAGGTTGTCAGATGGTGGAGGGGAGGGGGGACGCCGATTCCGTCCTTCTGGAGCTCGCCTTGGATCAAGGGGCGGCGGTCTTTACGAACGATAAGCTGCTTAAGAAAAGGTTATTAAGTAGAGGCATCACCGTGGTATACTTGCGCCAGTGCCGGTATCTTGATATCGCTATGCGGAAGGAGTTCTGAATGTACAAGAGGATGAAGCTGGGGGCAGTTGTCAGGATCCCCCCGGATCAGATGGGTGCACCCTTGCCGGAGGCGGTGGAGCTGGCCCTTCGTAATAAGTATGAGGCCAGGGTTGACAAGACCCTCGGGGCAATGGTTGCCATATTGGGGGTGGAGCATGTCGGCGAAGGCAGGATCCTGGCCGGCGACGGCGCCATATATTACGATGTGATCTTTCATGCGATCGTCTACAAGCCGGAGATGCAAGAGATCATCGAGGGAGAGGTTGTGGAGATCGTGAAGTTCGGGGCTTTTCTGAGCGTTGGGCCCTTCGACGGCCTCCTTCACGTCAGCCAGATAACCAACGAGTACATATCCTACGATGAGAAGAACGCGCGGCTGGTGAGCAAGGAGTCCAATAAGTCGCTCGTGGAAGGGGACAAGGTTCGGGCAAGGATCATAGCCGTCAGCCTGAACGAGAAGGATCCCCGCGACAGCAAGATAGGCCTTACCATGAGACAGACTGGTCTAGGAAAGCTCGAGTGGCTGGAAGGAGCTCGGAAGATTGAGCATGGGGAGGTCAAATGACGGAGAACGCCTGCCGGGAATGCCACAGGATCGTGGAAGGCCTGATATGCCCCATATGCGGCTCATCTGCCCTGAGCAAGGACTGGTCGGGATATGTGGTGGTGCTCGATCCCAAGGGCTCCACCGTCGCGAACAAGCTAGGCATAACCCTTCCCGGCAGGTACGCCTTGAAGGTGCGATAGCTTGAGATCCCTGAAGCTGCCCGACGATCTCAGGGAGGAGCTGAAGCGCCCCCTCGGAGAGCTCTATCGGGGAGACGGCCTGGAATGCATCGAGGCGATGGCCCAAAAATTGAGAAGGGCAACGAAGGTGCTCGCGGTAGGGGATATAACCGCCTACTACCTGCTAGAGGGCGGAATTGAGCCGGACCTTATCATCGTGGATCACAGGACGAAGAGGAAGCCCGCTCCCGATCACGTGAGGGATGGCATTAGCCAGCCATCCTATCGAACGCTGGAGGTCGATAACCCTCCGGCAACCCTCAGCAATGAGCTGATCGAGATGATACGGGTGGCTTTGTTGGGGGACGAGAGGCTTAAGATTGTTGTGAACGGGGAGGAGGATCTAGCGACTCTCCCTGTGATACTTCACGCTCCGCTGGGATCGGCCGTGGTTTATGGTCAGCCAGGGGAGGGGAGCGTTCTCGTCTCCGTGACGATTGAGAAGAAGGATTACATCAAAGAGCTTATGGATAGGATGATTGCGGAGGAATGATCATGGAGATTAGTATCATCGAGGAGAAGGTGAACCCCATGCTGAAGCGTCGAGAGATCCGCTTCAGGATCGATCACGATACGGCCACACCTTCCCGAAAGAGCGTAGTCGAGAGGATCGCTGCCACCATGAACTCCAATATGGGGCTTGTGGTTGTCGATAGCTTGAAGACCGAGTTTGGCAAACGCGAGACCATCGGCTATGCCAAGATCTACGAGACCGAGGAGAGGAAGAAGGAAGTGGAGAATCCACACATAGTGGCCAGGAACGATTTCACGGTCAAGGCTGAAGTGGAGGGCTAAGGATGGCCATTCACACTTACTATCAGATCAGCGGCGATGCCATCAAGGGCAGAAAGCCGGTCTGTCCTCGCTGCGGAAACGGCATCTTCCTGGCAGAGCACGCCAATCGGCTCAGCTGCGGCAGATGCGGTTATACTGAGTTCAAGAAGTAGATCCCTCGCCCCCCCCCCTCGCAGGGTAGTTATTTAAGATGTGAGGTCCCACGATCCCTCGGTGTAGTTAGTGGCAGAAATATCCAGTGGGTTAATTGCCCTGGTTGTGGTGCTCGTCATCCTCAGCCAGGCTGTCAAGATCGTGCGGGAGTACGAGAGGGTAGTGATCCTCCGCCTGGGCCGCTTCAGCGGAGTGAAGGGGCCGGGCCTGTTTTTAATCGTGCCAATAGTGGATCAGGTTATCCTCCTCGATATGAGGGTGGTCACAATCGACGTTCAGAAGCAAGTGGTGATCACCAAGGACAACGTGACCGTAGACGTGGACGCGGTCATGTACTACAGGGTAGTCGACCCAGCGAGGGCCATCATACAGGTGGAGAACTTCAGAATGGCTACAAGCCTCCTTGCCCAGACGACCCTCAGGGATGTGCTGGGGCAGATAGAACTCGACGATCTCCTCGCCAATAGGGAAGAGCTGAACATCAAACTACAGGATATACTCGACAAGCATACCGATCCCTGGGGGATCAAGGTCACAGCGGTCACGCTTAGGGACGTGAACCTCCCCGAGTCGATGCTTCGAGCAATCGCCAAGCAGGCCGAGGCCGAGAGGGAGAAGCGGTCCCGCGTGATACTGGCGGACGGCGAGCTCCAGGCATCGATAAAAATGGTGGAGGCAGCGAAGCTCTACGGCGAGGCACCTGTCGCGATCAAGCTGAGGGAGCTGCAGACGCTCGCCGAGATCGCCCGTGAGAAGAACTTGATCGTTGTCACGCCTATTGGCTCGGATGTCGGAAACATTGCTGGGCTCACTCAGGCTTTCGAGAAGAAGGGAGGTATCTCATAATCGTAAGGACTCTCATCTGGATAGCACTGCTATCTCTGCTGCTCTCGGCCTCGGGGGCGGGAGAGGAGACGGTGCTAGCAATCGACCTGGACGATGCCATAACTCCATCGAGCGACGACCTATTGCGGCAGGCGATAGAGGAGGCCGATGATCGGGGCTGCCAAGCCCTCCTCGTCATACTGGACACCCCCGGCGGCGGCCTCCAAGAGACGATGGAGATCCTCCGATTGATCGAGGAGACGGAGCTTCCGGTTATCGCTTACGTCTATCCTCAGGGCTCGACCGCATGGTCTGCGGGGACGATGATCCTCATCAGCTCCGACCTTGCGGCAATGGCACCCCATACCATCATCGGATCGGCACAGCCGGTCCGCCTCTCGCCAACAGGGGGGACGGAGCCGATCAATGACACGAAGACCACAAACGCGATAGTGGCCTTGATCGAGGAGAAGGCGAGAAGGCATGGGAGAAACGCAACTGCTGCGAGGGAGTTCGTCCTATCCAACCTCAACCTGAACGCCGAAGAGGCCCTCTCCTTTGGCGTGATAGAACAAGTCAGCCCCGATCCCGAGGCCTTGCTCGCCGCAATAGACGGCCTCACGGTGAAGAACCGCACCCTCGATACCGCGGGAGCAAAGATCGTCTACTTCGAGCCTCCCATCAGGCTCTGGCTTCTCCAGCTCCTCTCAGACCCAATGATCTCAGGCCTCTTGATGCTGATCGGCCTGTATGCTCTGATATTTGGGATCTCGAATCCGGGGATAGGCGCCGAGGTATTCGGCCTTCTCTGCCTGGCGCTCGGCCTGATCGGGACCGGGTTTGACGTGAACATAGGCGCCGTATTCCTGATCCTTCTCGGGATGGGGCTGATCGTGGCAGAGCTTCACAGCCATAGCTTCGGCCTCCTGGGGCTTGCTGGCCTGATCTGCATTGTTGCGGGAAGCATCCTATTTGCGCCTGTGGGCTACCCCCAGTGGTATTATCCAGGGTCCTACCAGAGGTCGATGGCGGTGACGTTCGTCGTGCCATCGCTGATCATGGGGATATTCTTTGCTCTCGCCATATACAAGGTTGCCCAGGCGAGGCTCAGGAAGCCATTTGACGCGGGACCTGCAGGGGAGGAGGCAGAGGCCCTCGACCGGATCGATCCGAGAGGGCACGTCCTCTACAACGGCGAGTACTGGGCAGCGGAGGCGGTGGAGATCGTGGAGGCTGGGGAGAGGGTGGTGATCGTTGCAAAGGAGGGCTCGCTCTTGAAGGTGAGAAAGAGGTAGGACGATCCATTCGAGACGGTCGCATCAGGGGGGCTGTTAAGCCCTGTTCTTTTCTTGAATCGCCGTTTTGATTCCGCCTTCAATCGTCGAAGAAATCGAGGATCGAAGGCATCAGCTCCCCTTTCTCCACGAGCCTACTTGCCACGCAGCGAAACTTGTTGTAGTTCTCGACATCCCTCTTCGTTACGTAGTCGGGCCTCATCCCCATCTGGAGCAGGAATGTTACGTCGCGAAGCGCCTTTCCGTACTGATTGATCCGCTCGATCTCCTCATCTATCGCTCCGTCCCTCTTCCTGTGGGCGAGGTGGTCGAGAGAGGCATATCCCTCCTTCAATATGCTCGTCAGGACCTCGTGATAGGGCAAATCCTCTATCGCCTCTATGAACTCATCGAGATCGCACTTCTCTGATATCATCCGCCTGCAATC
>CAZWDT010000015.1:0-37868 GCA_964632755.1 uncultured Methanotrichaceae archaeon | reverse complement strand
AGGCCCTTCGCCCTCAAGGGAAGGAGAGGACGGGCAAGGGGAGGCAAGGCAGCTAGGCGCTACACAAATCCCCTCGTCCAACCCGAAAGTGAGTTAACCCCCAAGGCAGAAAGCGCGAGCTTGAATGCCCTCAGATCCCGCCTCCGACTGGGAGGAGTTCATAAGATCGCGCTACTGGGACGACCTCCTCGAGCTTGCAGGGTCCTACCCCGGAGAGCGAAGCCTCAAGATCCGCTTTCCCGACCTCGACCGTTACGACCCCGAGTTCGCAGACTCCCTCCTGGAGGAGCCCGATAAACTCCTCGAAGCCGCAAGGGAGGCCCTTCTCGAGATCGACCTCCCATTCGACGTGAGGCTCGACCATGCCCATGTGCGAATAGTGCAGCTTCCGGTCCATTACAAGACGCGAGAGCTCAGAAGCGATCACATCGGCCGATTGATCGCAATCGAGGGGCTCGTCAGAACTGCAACCGAGGTTAGGCCCAAGATCACCCACGCGGCCTTCGAGTGCCTTCGATGCGGCTACACCTTCTACAAGGAGCAGACGGGGACCAAGTTCGAGGAGGGAAACATACGCTGCCAGAACGAGGCCTGCGACCGCGGGGGCCCCTTCAAGCTCGATATCGCAAAGTCAAGGTTCGTCGACGCTCAGAAGGTGCGAGTCCAGGAGTCTCCCGAGGAGCTTCGAGGAGGCGAGCAGCCACAGACCCTCGATGTCGAGCTCGAGGACGACCTCTCGGGCAAGATCTTTCCCGGGGACAGGGTGATCATCAACGGAATCCTCAAGTCCTATCAGCGCTCCTCACCCCAGGCGGGAAAGAGCAACTACTTCGACCTCTTCTTAAAGGGCGTCTCAATAGAGATGATGGAACAGGAGTTCGAGGAGATCGAGATCTCCCCAGAGGACGAGCAGATGATATTGGAGATGTCGCGCGATCCAAGCATATACGAGCGGATCCGCCGGTCGATCGCCCCATCCATCTACGGCTACGAGGACGTGAAGGAAGCCCTTGCCATGCAGCTAGTATCCGGCTTCTCGAAGAGCCTCCCGGACGGTGCAAGGATCAGGGGCGACATCCACATACTGCTCGTGGGCGATCCGGGAATCGCAAAGAGCCAGCTCTTGCGCTACATGACCAAGATCTCCCCGCGGGGAATATACACATCCGGAAAGAGCTCGACGTCTGCAGGCCTCACCGCAACAGCTGTCAAGGACGAGCTCGGCGACGGCAGATGGACGATCGAAGCAGGCGCTCTCGTGCTCGCAGATAAGGGCATAGCTGCGATCGACGAGATGGACAAGATGGATAATCAGGACAAGAGCTCTCTGCACGAGGCGATGGAGCAGCAGACGATCAGCGTAGCCAAAGCAGGCGTGATGGCAACCCTCAAGTCCCGCTGCTCCCTGCTTGCCGCGGCCAATCCCAAGCAGGGCCGATTCGATAAGTACGAGCCGATCGCCCCTCAGATCAACCTCACTCCAGCCCTCATGTCCCGTTTCGATCTGATCTTCGTCCTAACCGACGATCCGGACACCGTCCAAGACTCAAAGATCGCAGAACATATACTGCGTGCGAACTTCGCAGGCGAGCTTGCAACTCAGATCTCCCGCAATCCTGCGATCACCATCGAGGACGTCAATAGGGCGATGGAAGTGATAAGGCCCGATATTGAGCCCGAGCTCTTGAGGAAGTACGTGGCCTATGCCAAAAAGAACGTCTTTCCCATCCTATCCCCCGAGGTCAGGGAGCGGCTCAAGATCTATTACGTGGATCTCAGATCGCAGGGCCAGGACACTAACAAGCCGGTTCCCGTCACTGCAAGGCAGCTTGAGGCCTTGGTTAGGCTGAGTGAGGCGAGCGCCCGGCTTCGAATGTGCAACGATGTCGAGATGGCCGACGCCGAGAGGGCGATCAACATTTTCTACTCCTGTCTGAAGAAGGTCGGGGTGGACCCTGAGACCGGCTTTTTGGATGCGGATATCATAGCGACTGGCGTTAGCAAGAGCACAAGGGATAAGACCAAGGTAATTCTGGATATCATCAAGGAGATTGGCCGAGAACAGCAGGGATCTGCCCCGATGGACCTGGTGCTGGATCAGGCCGAGGCCTCGGGGATAGATCGAAAGAGGGCAGAGGATATCATAGCCAACTTCAAGAGGGACGGGAGCATCATAGAGCCCAAGTACGGCATGCTGAGAGTAGTGGAGTTCTGAGGAGATGGATATTGAGCCAAGAGAGATCGAGCCTGGATAGCACGAACCTGGATAGAACGAGCCGGGGTGACCCCGTAATGTGCCTGAAGACCTACCGCACCGGAAGGGATCTGATGGTCGCCGTCTGCGATAGCGATCTTCTTGGAAGGTCGTTCCAGGAGGGCCCCTTCCAGATAGAGGTCTATCCCGAGTTCTATGGGCGAGAGCCCGCCACCCATGACGAGGTCGAAAAGGCCCTCGATCGCGCAACCATCGCCAACCTCGTAGGCGAGAATTCGGTAGGCTGCGCCATAAGAATGCAGTGCGTGGCTGAGGAGAACGTGCTATTCATTGGAGGAGTTCCTTGCGCCCAGATGATTCGAGTGTGAGGACCTCCATCTGTCCACGATGCGGTCTGCCGTCTGCCGAGGGCCTCTGCCCGAAATGCCTTCTCGCCTCGACCACGCTCCTGAGCTGCCCTCGAAAGGTGGAGATGGTCATCTGCGCGACATGCGGCTGCCAACTCGTCCAGGGGCGCTGGCAGATCGTCGAGATCCCCTTGGAGGAGCTGATATTCAGGGCCGTGAGAGGTTCCGTTGGGGTACACGTGGATCTTATGGATGCCCAAATCGACGTTTCGATAAGCCAACGCGGCTCCACGAGATATCTTGCCAGGGTCTCCGTTGAGGGACGCATCCTCGGGCTCGAGGCAAGTGGGGAATGCGAGATCGAGGTCAGGCTAAGAAGGGAGGCATGCGACCGCTGCAGCAAGATGGCTGGAAAGTACTTCGAGGCAGTCGTCCAGCTCAGGGGTAGCGACCGAAGCCCCACTCAGGAAGAGATCTCGACTGCGGAGAACGCGGCCCATCAGCTAGCCCAGTCCGAGTATCGCAGGGGGGATCGCCTCGCATTCATCCAGGAGATCAAGCCGACGAGGGGCGGCGTGGATATGGTCGTGGGCTCAAGCCAGCTTGGGCGGCAGATCGCATCCCTCCTCCATGAAACACTGGGGGGCAACCTTCGCGAGTCAAGCAAGCTCGTCGGGATGAAGGACGGCCGTGATATCTACCGCATAACGATTCTCGTGAGGCTGCCGAGGCTTAGGCAGGGGGACATCATCTCCATTAGAGGGAGGCTTATGGAGATGAAGCGTTACGATCGGCATAGAGCGATATTGGAGGATCTCCTCGATGGCGGGAGGCATTATATCCCAGCGGAGGAGGCAGACGTTGCGAGGGTCCTTGCGGTGCGCCAATCGGCCAAGAGGAGCGTAATCGTCGCCGCAGACGAGAGCGCTGTCGAGATCTTGGATCCCGAGAGCTTCCAGGCGGTCATCGCGCCGCGGCCAAAACATATCCATCTCAAGCCAGGCGACGAGGTGGATGTGATCCGGATTGGGGATGGGTTTGTACTATTGGGTTAATATTATAAACTACACTAGCTACGCATATCACCATCGTCTCCACCAAAAGATTATTAAACTAGTTTAGGCGAATTTCTAATGATAGAGCACCGTGTTTGAGCCCATCATGATCATCACGCCTGCATCCAGCAGGTAAAGAGCTGCGGCTGAAAGTCTCAGTAGAATATGCTCAAATGTGGTCAGTTCTATCAATGATCCATAAAGCTGATGCCTGGACACTGAAATAGTTGGATAAATGTGCACTTTCACGATCATATACGCCTCCCCGAGATGCCCTCAGATCTGGATGATCAAGGGGCGCGATAGTAGCTGAGCTTTTGGCGAGGCGATCCTGTCGACTGACTCGAAGAGGCTGCGTGCGAGTTTAGCTTGTCTTACTATTTTAATATAAGGGGTGTCATATATGCAAAATGTTGATACAACTAAATATGTGATTTATGCCGATATCGCCGCGGACGGGATAGTGGAGAGGCCCGACGTGGTGGGAGCGATTTTCGGCCAGACCGAAGGCCTTCTCGGAAGCGACCTGGATCTGAGGGATCTCCAGAAGACCGGCCGGCTTGGGAGGATAGACGTCCAAATTTCATCGAGCGGCGGAAAGTCGGCGGGAACGATCTCCATTCCATCGAGCTTCGACAAGGTGGAGACGGCCATTCTTGCCGCGGCGCTCGAGACGATCGACCGGGTAGGGCCTTGCATCGCCCGAATCGGCATATCCAAGATCGAGGATGTGAGGGCCTCGAAGAGGAAGTACGTCATCGAGCGAGCGAAGCGAATACTCGTGGAGATGTTCGACGAGAATATTCTCGAGACGGAGGAGATCACCGAGGAGATAAAGCAGTCGGTAAGGATCGAGGAGATAACCCACCTTGGCAAAGACAGCCTGCCCGCAGGCCCAAACGTCATGGAGTCGGACGCAATCCTCGTGGTGGAGGGACGAGCAGACGTCCTCAACCTGCTCAAGTATGGAATCAAGAATGCCGTTGCCGTCGGCGGAACCAACGTTCCCCCCACGATCGCCGATCTCTGCTCGAAGAAGGTCGTAACCGCCTTCACCGACGGAGATCGAGGCGGTGAGCTGATCATAAAGGAGCTCCTCCAGGTAGCGGACATCGACTACGTCGCCCGCGCTCCCGAGGGCAAGTGCGTGGAAGAGCTCACCCAGAAGGAGATCGTAAGGGCTCTCCGGCAGAAGATCCCAGTCGAGCAGGTGCTCGACCTCTACAAGATCAAGAGCCAGCCCAGGCGCCGCCGAGAGGTGGCAACGAAGAGGAAGAGCCTCATCAGGGAGAAGCCGATCGCCATAAGGCAGGTCTCACCAAGGGTCGAGGGCCAGGTCCCCAGGATGGCCACGAGGGAGCTGCCCCCCCGCGAGCTGGTATCGCGAGAGGTCATGTCCCGGGACCGAGATGAAGAGCCCGAGCAGGAGCCCGAACCCATCATGGAGGAGCAGGCCAAGGAGGAGTGGTACAAGCAGCACGTCCAGGAGCTGAGCGGCACGCTTACGGCCCGGCTCTTCGACCGCAACCAGAACCCCATGAAGGACATCGCCGTAAGGGACCTTGCAATGGAGCTCAAAGAGGCCAACGGCGAGATCTCCGGAGTGATCTTCGATGGCGTAGTCACACAGAGGATACTCGACATCGCAGCCGAGAAGGGGCTCGAGTACCTGATCGGCGCGAAGATGGGAAACATCGCAAAGAGCCCTGTAAGCGTGAGGGTCCTGACCAAGGAGGACTAGGGTCTTCCTCTCATTTTTCCGCGAATTCCGGAGTTATCCATGAAGGATATGGAGTTCAAGCAGTGCATAGTTGTACGGGACGACCTCAAGCTAAGCCCTGGAAAGCTCGCAGTCCAGGTTGCACATGCCGCAGTGATGGCCTTCGAGCAGGCGGGCCGGGAGGCCTCGACCGCCTGGAAGAAGGAGGGGCAGAAAAAGGTGGTGCTTCGAGGAGGGACGGTGGAAGACCTCTACCGTCTGAGGGTTGAGGCCGAGCGCATGGGAATTCCTGCGGCAATCGTCGTCGATGCGGGCCTCACCGAGATTCCCGCAGGCACAGTTACTGCTCTAGGCCTAGGGCCCGCTCACAAGAAGGAGATGGACAAGCTGACGGGGAAGCTTAGCCTTGTCTGAGATCAAGATGGTATCGAGATGATCGAGTCGCCTGATCCGTCTCTCGGAATGGAGTTCTACGCGACGGACTCCCCCGGGATAGGCGGCTCGATCCGGCGCCGGCCGGAGGACTTCGAGGTCAGGGAGATCTACGCAGACCAGGATTACGAGGGGGGAAGGTACCTCGTCCTGGAGGTCGAGAAGTCCGGATGGGATACACACCATCTGATCAGGGAGCTCTCACGGATGCTCCGGATAAGCCAAAAGCGGTTCTCCTGGGCTGGAACCAAGGACAAGCACGCCTTGACCACACAGAGAATCGCGATTGCAAACCTCGCCCCCGAGGCGCTCGCGAGGATTAACCTTCCCCGCATCGAGATCAAAGTCCTCGGAAGGACCAACCGGGCGGTCAACCTCGGAGACCTTCAGGGAAACCGATTCAGGATTAAAATCGCCGATCTCGCGCCAGATGCCGAGGAGAGGATCTCTCGAATAACGTCAGAGATCACTTCATTGGGGGGGCTTCCAAACTACTTCGGAATCCAACGCTTCGGCGATATCCGCCCCATAACCCACGAGGTGGGACGAGCCCTCGTCAACGGCGATCCGGAGCTTGCGGCGTTCATCTACCTCTCGAAGCCCTATTCCAGGGAGGTTGCGGGAACGAGGGAGGCGAGGGAGAGGCTCTGGGAGGGGCGCGATATCTCGCATGCCTTGAAGACCTATCCAACCCACCTTCACTATGAGCTTGCCATGCTCAACTATCTCGAGCAGCATCCAGGGGACTACGCGGGGTCTTTCAATGTTCTCGCACCAAACCTGAGAAGGCTCTTCGTGCATGCCTACCAGTCCTATATATTCAACCGGATCCTGAGCCTGAGAATGCGCCGGGGCCTGCCGCTCGATTCCGCCGTCTCCGGGGATGTCGTCTGCTTCGTAAAAGGCGGGACTCCGGATCCGGGGAGGCCCCAGAGGGTGACGGAGGAGACCATCGAGGCCGTAAACCGGCACACCCAGAGGGGGAGGGCCTTTGTGGCGCTGCCGCTATTCGGCCATGAGACGGAGCTTGCCGAGGGCGCGCCCGGCGAGGTCGAGCGGGCGGTGATTGCGGCCGAAGGCGTCTCTCGCGAGGACTTCATTGTACCTGCGAACCCGGATCTCGGGTCTCCTGGGATACGGAGGGCTGCGATCATGCCGGTCAATGTCGCGCACCGGATGGAGGGCTCTGCCGCATGGCTGGAGTTCGCGCTTTCGCCCGGGAGCTATGCGACGATCGTCCTTCGCGAGTATATGAAGGAGGGGATGCGATGATCTCATGCGAGGGTGAAGGGGATCTGAGGCGGCGCAGCTCGATATAGCTGGCAGATTAAAGCAATTTTGGCACGCTATCCGCTTGGTACTTGTGATAAAACTATGGGTGGTCGCGTTTTAATAATATTTGATATTTTCATATTTCACCATTAGAATGCCACAACAAGAATTTAATTAAGTTTAAATGTTAAAAATTCAATCATTTAATAGAATGGAGGTTTCGCAATGAGGTTAGGGAAGACTTTGGCAGGGATGCTTATGCTATTTGCATGCACTGTATCCGTAGCCTGCGCCGGAAGTCCGCTTTCATCGGGCCTTGACATAATAGGGAGCAAGGCCGATATCATCGAGGTTGTATCGCCGGGCGGGGGGATGGGGGAGATCGATATCATAGGAAGCGATCTTGACGATATACGGATCATAACTCCAATGTTTGAGGGAATGGAGCTTGTCGGAAGCAGCGCCGGGAATATCACCATCTCACCATCAGCCCCAGAGGTTGTATGCCAGCCGCCCGATATCACCGTCATCTGCCAGGGATGCCCCCCTGCTGCTGGCTGGAGCGCACCATCGCCGCACTTGGGAGTCGACGCCTGGTATGGGCAGTACTGGTACGCTTCAAATCCTTATACGCCGAGGTGGCCGCAGATATAGGATTGGATCCCTAGCCCTGCCATCCGGGAACGAGGGGTGGCGGGGCCGAGGTCGGAAGACGAGCCCTATCCAAAGGACTGGATCGAGCAAGAGGCATGAATAACGGAGGAGTGATCAACAACGAAGAATTGTCCATCTCATAGATCAGGCTATAGCCATCAGTTGGCAATCCCGCCTCCGCCTTCATCTCCGCCATCTGCGCCCCTCTCTTTCTGCACGAATGCTCGCGCGCCCGGGCTCGCGCCGCCTCCCGCTATTCTGCTGTAGTCCGGAGCTTTCGGGCGAGGCTGCTGCAGGAGGGCAGGCGCGCGGGGGTGGGGCCGAGGGCGTCTCCTCCGAAGGCTTCGTCGTCCCTGCAAACCCTGATCATCTGGAATCCGCAGGGCTGCGCTTCACCTGTCGATGTTGCGCACTGGATGACAGGCTCCTCCACATTCCCATGCCCCTCTGATGGCTATTTTAAGTCAATCACCTTGAGCCAGTTATCCATAAGCTGCGCTCTCTTCTTTGAGGTGATCCCTTAGCTTATTCAAGATCCTCATCAAGCGCTCTGAAGAGATCTCCCCAATCACTCCTTCTAAAACGCTTTCTTCAACCGTTGCAAGCTTGCCAATCCTGATTATCGACGGCGCTTTCAATCCCGAACTGATAAAATCGTCATCTGAGATATCGATCCTCTCATCCCAACCCTTGACCTCGTGCCTGAGCTGGGAAGTGATGGCGCAGATCAGCAGATCATCGAAAGCGCCGGGTATCTTCGATATCAGAAGAACCGGCCTATACTTCCCTCTCCGAAGATCCGCTCCGGGGAAGCGAACGAGCGAGATCTCACCCGGTCTGAAGGTCATGCTCTCCTCTTAAGATCATCTTGTGAGTATTCAACCTCCTCCGGGTCGTCCCAGAAATCGAAGGCGCCTGTGCTCAGTGAGAAATCGCCCCATAAGCCTTCTCTCTTGTCGCGTGCCTCCCTTCGCGTCTGTATGAAGGCGACAAAATCATATGCCTCCTCCATGAGATCCTCGGGGAGTCCCTCTATCTCCCTGATCATCTTCTCCTTGATCTCCATGTAGCACATCCTCGATTCTTAACTAATAAGAGGTTGTCCGTCTCATAGATCAGACCTATGACCGCTACCTTTAGCAATCGCGCCTCGGCCTCATCTCCGCCATCGGCGCCCCTCTCTTCCCGCACGAATGCTCGCGCGCCAGCAGCGTGCCGTCGCTCTGGATGAGGCTCTTCGTCGCGTGCATTCGGTGAGCGCCGTCGTCTACAGCTCCGGGGCATCCATCTCGCCCGCAAGGGCAGGACCTTTGGCCCATACCGAAGAAGGAAGCTCTGCCATCGTTCCGCCGCCGGGACATTGCGGCATCATATCGCCCCCCAGCGATGAGATCCTCCATCGCCATCCCGGACTTCCCGCGTCATCGGCGCATGCCGCAACCACTAGCGCCAGAGGCGGGATGGGCTGGCAGATGCCATCCCGCGAGAGATCGCGCCCTTGGTTACTGGGATGAAGGGTTCCGGCCCAGCTCACAAGCCCAGGCGATCAAGCTTTAAATAGCAGGAACTGAAGGATAATATCTATGTGTGTGGTTTTAGAGCGTAAAGACAGAAGGCCAGGCGTTCCCTACGACTCTGACGCAGATAAGACCGATGAGGAGATTATAGAGGGCCTAATGGAGATAACCGCCCTTTCAATCACAGATATAATAGCAGATGAGCCCACCTATGAATGAAGACCTGAGAAAAGGCGACATAGTTTTAGCTCCTCTTTCGTATTCAGACCTGGTCAATAATAAGCTAAGGCCTTCGCTTGTGTTATATCATGATGCAGATGTTATGCAGCTCACCGTTGCATATATATCGAGCAAGGTCCCTGCGGGGCCTGGGGCATATGACATATTGGTCCCCCTTGGCACGCCTATGAGCGACAAAGCAGGCTTGGTCTATCCTTCCGTCGTTAAGGTCTGCTGGATCACGATGGTTAAGCGAATCCTGGTGAACAGGAAGCTAGGCGAAGCGAACGAATATCTTAGAGCGAAAGTAAATCGTGTTTTGCCCCAAGCCCTGGCCATCTAAGCGGGCTTCGTCAGGATCAGGTGATCTCCCTTCTGCCGCTTCACAGTAAACCCATCCAGCTCAAAGACCCTCACTAACAGGCAATAAGGGATCGGTGTGATCCGTTGCATCGAAAGCCCTAGCTCACACTGAGCAGCTCCGCAGCGATAGGCTTACGGGCAATCCAGAGATTACCCTCCTGATGGAAACCAGCCTCATGAAGGACCCCTTCCAGCGTCCCCATCGCCCCGCACTCCTTCAAGAAAGGCCTCCATCGCCTCTCTAAGAGAGGCTTTTGCCTCCTCCAGGCTATCCCCAAAGCTGGAGACTTCAAGGTCTGGGGCAAGGCCAACATAAAGATCATTCTCCCGGAAGAACTCCGCACGAAACAGAACGCGCTCTGCCATAATATCTCATCCTTTACGCTCTAAGATCGATCTTGCATTCGGATTTCTATGTATTTTATCCTTTTCATTTTATTACTACAAATATAAGCTCCTCTCCCGCCTCCCCTTGCCCACAAATCCCATGCTCCACTGCATAGAATGCGAGGCTATTTTACCGCAGCAACTATTCGGCCACAGCCCGGAGCTTGAGGGGATAGGGGCAGAGGCGGGCGCGCGGTGGTGGTGGTGGGCCGCCCAGCCCGCTGGGGATGCGGTCGAGATCGCCGGGGACCCGCTCGCGAGGAGTATGCGGATGCGCTGAAGCTTTGCGGCGAGGAGAGGCAAATGTCCGGATCTGTTGCGCATTCTGCCAAGCGTACTCATGCAGCGAGGCCTCAGCTTCTTTGTTATCCATATCTCTTCTGGATCCCCCGCCCATCTCCTGCCGCGCGGGCTGGCTCGATGCGAATCGATACGCGTCCGGCGCCGCCGCCTTGAACCCGCGCGCCTCTGCGAGATCCATGAGAGCGAAACTCCGGGGTAGGGAGGTAGACAGTTTTATCCAGTCTTTGAAAACCAAATGGTCTGCGGCAACAGGTTTTTAGAGGCAAATCATGTTTGGGATGATTTTGATGGCAACTGACGGATCTGAGCATGTGGCGAGAGCTGCCAATATGGACCTCCGCTACGCTGGCGGCCTTTGTCAGAGGCGGAGCCCCACGTCACAAAATTTCAGGGACTCAACATGACCACGCCCTCTTCTGCCTGCAGACAGAAATATCTGGGAGAAAAGGGGCTGATAGCCCTTATAACATTTCTCAGCGCCTTCGTTCCGCTCTCAACAGACCTCTATCTTCCCGCGCTTCCCGGAATGGCTCGATATTTCAACGTCTCCGCCGACCTGGCAAATCTCACATTGATTTTATTCTTTGTATTCTTTAGCGCAGGCATGCTTCTCTGGGGACCGCTCAGCGATAAATACGGCCGCAGACCCGTGCTGCTGATCGGGCTGTCGATATATTTTGTAGCAAGCCTTGCCTGTGCAAGCTCCTGGGATATTTATCAATTGATAGCATTTCGCATCCTGCAGGCCATCGGAGGCAGCGGCGCTTTTGCCGTGGCCACGGCCATGATCAAGGATGTCTATGACAGCAAGAGAAGAGAGCCGATCTTGGCCATGGTCCAATCCATGGTCTTGATATCTCCAGCAGCAGCCCCTGTCCTTGGCGCGTTCCTGCTCAAGATCATGTCCTGGAGGGGAGTGTTCTTGGCATTGGCCTTAATCGGACTCTTGGCTCTGGCTGGAGGTATAGCATTTCAGGAGACGATAGAGAAACGCAATACGGGCTCGATCTTGCAGGCCCTGGGAAGGCTGTCGACAGTCGCCAAGAATCCGGGCTTCTCGTCTCTGCTCGCCCTATTTTCTTTGCCGAGCGTCTCATCGATGGCATTCATAGCCTCGTCATCCTACATTTACATAAACGGCTTTGGGCTCAGCGCGCAAGTCTACAGCTATTATTTTGCCATAAATGCCATTGGATTGATCTATGGACCAATGCTCTACATGAAAGCGTCCAGGAAATACCATCGAAGATCCATTATCGTCGCCTGCTTTGCCGCGGTCTCTGCAAGCGGCCTTCTCATATCATGTTTTGGCGGCTTTCAGCCATGGATATTGGCCATGGTGCTCTTGCCAGCGACCATCTCCTCGAGCTGTGTGCGAACTCCCGGCACAAATTTGATGCTCGAGCAGCAAAGGGAGGATACAGGATCTGCTGCGGCCCTGATGAGCTGCTTTGGCATCTTCATGGGAAGCATTGGCATGACCATAATATCCCTGAACTGGAGCAATACGATCTTGGTACTGGGCATGATGAACATCCTAATAGGACTGGTCTGCGTGGCGCTATGGCTGCGCATCTCCCAAAAGCCGTATGTAATGCAAGTTCCCGAGAGATATGTCGCTTCGGCAAGCAGGTAGATAATCCTGAGAAGAGTTTCCACGATCCTGAAGGGTGCGTCGCAGGAGTGAGAAGGATTGCACCTGGCTTCTTGTATCCTGGTGGAGCATGGGCAAGCATGAGAGCGGCACTCCGGGATTGGCAGGTGGACAGAATTATGCCGCCGCTTTTGGGCATATTTAGACTGCCATTGGAACAGATGCCGCCTGCTGGGGCTAAAGACCCCGACTTCCAAGGCTTGGGGGAAGGAATCCCCTTTGCCCCCATCGAGTTACCACGAGATCGATGACCGCCCGGTAGATCATGCTACCAGCTGCAGGAGGCCTATCTTCCATCCCCAAAGAAATGGAGACACTCTCCCGGCCCCCAGGAGGGCGCCTCAGATCGCCGGAGGGATAGCGCAGGCCTCCGCCTAGCCCGATCACCAGCCCCAGTATGACGCGGTTGCAGGCCAGGGATAGAAGGATTGGAAAAATAGATCGATTGATGCTGGTTTTGATAAATAGATGTATATTGGCTAAGGACTTGTCCCAATAATGAAAACGATATTCGTAGCCGAAGTTAGCTCTCTGGAGCCGGCCACATGAGATGGCCAGAAATGTGTTTATTGATGGCCCTTGCAGCCATCAAAAAACATACCTTTGCGGATCGCTGAATGAGGGGTTAGGACCTACTCGAAATCCTCTCCGCCCATTCCACCCATGCCGCCGGGCATTCCACCCGCGCCTCCAGATCCTGACTTGGAGGCTATGACATCATCGATGCGGAGAATCATGACCGCGGTCTCGGTTGCAGAGTTGATGGCCTGAGTCTTGACCCTGATCGGCTCAACCACGCCCAGCTTCAGCATATCGACGGGCTTTCCGGTGTCAATGCCCAGGCCTGAGCTTTTTTGGCCCTTCTCATGGGCGCTTCTCAGCGCCACAAGAGAATCAATCTGGTCCAAGCCGGCGTTCTCGGCGAGCGTCTTGGGTATGATCTCCATGGCATCGGCAAAGGCCTCAATGGCCAGCTGCTCGCGACCTCCCACGGTGGATGCAAACGCCCTGAGCCTCAGTGCCAGCTCCACCTCTGGAGCACCGCCACCGGGAACGAGCATCTTGTCCTCCAGAGCGACGCCGACAACGCGCAGTGCGTCCTCCATGGCCCGGGCCAGCTCATCGACCACATGCTCGGATCCTCCGCGCAAGATGATGGACACGGACTTGGGATTATCGCACTGCTCTACGAAGGTCATCTTCTCATCGCCGACCTTCCTCTCCTCAACCAGGCCAGCCTTTCCGAGGTCGTCTTTGGAGATCTCATGGATGCTGGTGATGACCCTTCCGCCTGTCGCGCGTGCGAGCTTCTCCATGTCGCTCTTCTTAATCCTGCGCACGGTGTAGATCCCGGCCTTGGCAAGGAAGTGCTGGGCCAGATCGTCTATGCCCTTCTGCTCGAATAATACGTTGGCTCCAGAGGCAGCGATCCTGTCGACCATATCCTTGAGCATGGTCTCCTCCTGGTCCAGAAAAGCCTGGAGCTGATCTGGGGAGGTGATCTGAATCTTGGCATCGACCTCCGTCTTCTCGATCTCCACGGCTGCGTTGAGCAAAGCGATCCTGGCATCGGTGACCGACTTTGGCATGCTGGGGTGGAGACGATCCTTATCCATGACCACTCCGCTCACAAGCAAGGAGTCGGCTGTGCCGCCGCCGACCTTCTTCACAACGGTGATATTATCGGTATCGACGGTCCCGTCTTCGTCTACAACAGATCTGACTGCCCCAACAGCCATCACTGCCAACTCATCTCGGGCTGATTGAGAGCCCTTGCCTGACATGGCAGTGATCGCGATCTTCATCAGAAGATCCTCATCTTTTGCGGAGATGCTTACAGCTGAAGCCTTGAGAATCTCCATGGCCTTATCAGACGCAGCTCTGTAGCCTGCCGCAATTACCGTTGGATGGATATCCTGCTCCAGCAATCCCTCGGCTTGCTTGAGCAGCTCTCCTGCCAGCACAACAGCGGTTGTTGTGCCGTCTCCAACCTCCTGGTCCTGGGTTTTAGCGATCTCCACCATCATCTTGGCCGCAGGATGCTCTATATCCATCTCTTTGAGTATAGTGACACCATCGTTGGTGATTACAACGTCTCCAACGGTATCTACCAGCATCTTGTCCATGCCGAGAGGGCCTAGAGTGGTCCTTACCGCGGCAGCAACTGCCTTGGCAGCCATGATATTCGATCTCTGTGCATCTTTTCCGGCAGTCCGCTGGCTGCCTTCTCTGAGAATGTATATGGGTGTGCCACTGAATTGTCCAGCCATTAAGTACCTCAATAATATCTATTAAACAGCGAATCATTGTTTGAACTTCTATATCAAACACACGCTTGAAATGAATGAAGAGGAGTTCGAATAGCTAAATCGCGGCACCCAAAGAAACAGAGTTTGTATATAATTGCGATCCAAACACTCGAAATTCTGGATTCGTCACACCCTAAACTGCCATTGTCTTCATATTCATCACCGATATTTCCTACTTTTTTGTTTATTATCCATAGCTTTCGCTACTCTGCACTCTTGCGCGCTATTGCCATGCAGATTATAACCGAAAAAGAGAGCAACAAGACATGCTGGCCGCATGGCAGCAAGTCAAGCCTATCTGACCCCCTAACGGGTAGGTCCTCCTCGCGGCCACTCGCAGGTCAGCCTGGAGCTAGGGGGCGAGATCCCTCATCCTCTCGATGGTCTCCACGACGGAGGCGGCTTCCTTCCGCGTCTTTTCCCCCAGGTGCTCGATGATATCCAGTATGGGGACTCCTAAGGAATAGATGGTCATCGGCCGGCCTTGCCTTTCTTGCTTGACTTCGCTCTCCTGTAGCCATCCTTTCTCCCGCAGTGCCTTGGCTGCTATGCTCACCTCAGGCTGCCTGAGGCCAGTTGCGATCTCGATCTCCCTAGCGCTGGCTTCGCTCACGTTCTTGAGATACGCAAGCATAGTGGCCGCATTCCGAGGCATACCCAAGTCTCGCAGAATCTCTACGAACTCTGCATCTTTGTCCCCAAGCACCTTGATCGCAGATTCCCTCATGAGATGGGATGTGGATCATAATCATATAATAATGATCTGGTGATATCGAAGGACAGCGATTATAATCTCGGTGGCGGAAAGCCCGCCAGGCATGCCGCCTTCAGTTCCTCCGGCTCGATCTTGTCGTAGATATCCGCCCCCTCCCCGTCGTCTTCTCAGGGCCGCTGGATGAACTCGCGCTTCCATCCCGGCGCGGCGATCCCGGGGGCGAATAGCTGAGGTGGATTTCGTTGAGCATCAGCTGGAGGATCCTTTGGGCTGTGGCCTATTGGCAGATCCATGCCCTTTGCCGAGGCCGAGGGGCTTCTGGAGCCGGTCAAACAGTTATGGAGGATCGGCCTGGGCGGCGTAGCCGTCGGCGCCACGCTCTCGCGCGCCCCGGGCCGCGGACGCGCGAAGGTGCTCCTAGACCGGCTCGCTCGATGGGGGCTATGCGGCGCTTCCGCTTCTAGGCCATAGCACGGCACGGAGCTTGCGGGCTGCAGGGCGTGGTCGAGCGGGCGGTGATTGAGGCCGGGGGGCGTCTCCTCGCGGGACTTCATAGTCCCGGTTAATCCGGATCTACAGGAATACGGAGGGCTGCGCTTCTGCCTGTTGACTGAAAGGTACAAAGGGCATATATCATGCAAATGGATTAAAGCGCAATCTGCTTTGCATGCTTATGCGGCGGCGCCTCATATGCCTCACAGCTTGCTATTGGGATGCGGCGCCGCAATTTTGCTCTTAATTAAATTCGGTCGCCGGTTTTTTAGCTCAGGTTTCCCCCTTCATCACGCCATACGTCTCACCCATAAGAATGTGGTCACCTGACGTCGCAGTCATTTCAAACCCGGCGCTTTCCTGGAAGAGCATGACGAAATCAGACCCCCCAAACAGGAAATTCCCGAGCATGTCGCCTTTCTCATGAGTGGATCCCACCTCAACATAATCCTCAAAATTGACAGAAGACACCTGGGCCATACCCATGGGAATAAGTGCCACAAGTCCATATGTTCCCGTATCCATTATTACATAACCACGGGTCTGAGAAAACTGCCAACCTGTCGAATCGATTGGATCATAATTGCCTTGCTCTGGGTCCCACGCCACCTCTAAGGCAACATTTTGCGTTATGCTTTTCTTTTCTTTAATTGTTCCGCCAACAGCAAAATGATATCGGTGGTAGTCATTTACATTCAGGAAAGAGTGGGTGAGTACGCCATTAGCAAAGGCATCCTTGTACTGACTGTCCTCACCAAGCAGATCCGTGATATTGTAATAGCGCACAAGTTTGACTCCCAATCCGTTTTCTACCTGGATGCTTGAATTGCTATCAATTGCCCACGTTCCCTGAGGGACGGAATCCGCCGGTGATACAACGACTGCCGGATCGCTAGGCGAAGCGATAGGCCGCACATCAGGCGATTTTAGGTATCTGGAGAAGAACTGGTTAAACGTAGTCCAGTTGGATGGGGACTCATACCAATCGTTCTGCAAACCGTAGCGCGGGTCGTTATAAAACTCCTGATAAGTCATTTGGTTCCATGAATCTTCGGTATCAAGGAACGCACCCCATGTACTAGAAAAATTGAGCAACCATGGGGAAAAAGGTTCGTAGTACTGAATCGCATTCTTGTATAGGCTTTTATTTTCTAATTCGGGAAGGGGTTGGTCAACCAGAAAATAAAAGTAACAGATGCTTTGCAATATTTCGTCACGTGTGAGATTGGACGGATTCTCAATTACATCGCGTGGGATGAGTTCTGATGCACTGTCTATGAAATCGTAGTAGTCCGACAAGCTCTGAACGGGATTCGTCATCGGGTCCGGATTTATTGCCTTAGCTTCTGCGATGGATTCTTCTAACATGTTCTGGATTTCCGGATTCGTCTCCACTAAATCTATGAGATCTCTAGTTATCGGCTTATGACCGTCGTCCGCTAGTGAAACGATGCTTAAGGAAAGGATCGATGCTGCAAATATTATTAATGCAAAAAAGAAGTTCATCTTAGAAATAGTTCTTTTCATATATTTCATCTCCTGATTCGTTAACTCTTATGTCTGGCACAAAATATTGGGCACTGGGGATATATGTTAACTTCCCAACCTTATTTAGTTTTCCCTTGGGATGATGTTGCCGATATTCTGGATTAATGTCTAATCAATAATTAATATATTCAAATTATAAGTTCTATCACAATATGTTATTATTTCATGCAAGAATGTGCAATTGAAGATTCCCGAATGTTTGGAATTTATATATGCCATGCCCCCATTTTTAAATTTGGCATATTGCATTTAATTCAGTCCCCATTCGATCCAGGAACATTTTCAGCTTGCATCCCTCGAGCAGCTGGGCCCAGAATGCAGTATCTGGCGTCTGCAGATACAATTTCGCATGAACTATGTTTCACCAAATATCGTTTCTCATCTATTGTTCAAGATCCCGCCAGGATAATCAATCCCCAGAGGTGGGATGTGCGCCTATGCGATCTTCCGGCTCGACATAGTCATAGAAATCTACCACTCCCCTTCGGATGTCATTTTGGCTCTTATGGAAAAACTCGCGAGGCATCCCGGCGCGGCGCAGCGATCCAATGCCGGCAACAGTGGGGGTGAAGTGATCCTCCAGCTTGTCTGAGTCAGTACCATCCAAGCCCGCGAGCGGTCGCTGCCCTCTTGGCAACTTGCGCAGCTGCCCATTCTATCATACGCCTCCGCCCTGTCATTCTCAGCCCCCAATCACCGAATCGCTATCTCCTCGTCCAAAACCCCCCAGATCCCCGAAGCGCCGCATTAATAACCGATCCAGCGGACGAGAGCCTTGAGGTGGATTTTGTGGAGCATCAGCTGGAGGATCCTTACGTCGTGGCCTATAGGCAGATCCATGCCCTGGTCGGGGAGGATCGGGTGGAGCTTCTGGAGCGTTCGACCTGTTATGGAGGGTCGGCCTGGGCTAGGTATCATTACTCCAAGGGACCGTTGATCATAAGCTCCAGAAACCTGGGAGAATGGTTCCGCTACATGCTGCGGCCGGGAAAGTCCGATCTCGGGCTCGTCTCTTCGCAGAGGTCGGCAGGGATCGAGGCCGTCGGGGTCGATGGCGATGAGGTTAGTATCACCTACGTGGGCCTCGGGGGCGGGGGCGTCGGGGCCACGCTCTCCCGCGCCCGGGCAGGCGACGTTCTGAGATACGACCTAAGCGAGTCTGGAGGAGGGCGCGTAGCCCGCGGGACGATAGTCGTCCCCCGAAGGGAGCGTCTCATCATCGGCGTCGACGATACCGACTCCAAGACCGAGGGCGCGACATGGTCGCTCGTCCATAACATTGCAGCAGCGCTCGACAGGAAAGAGGCGCGATACGTCTCTCACTCCCTCGTACAGCTCTTTCCTGTGCCGCACAAGACACAGAACTGCGTCTCAACCGTCGTTGAGTTCGCAGCCCTTCCTGGCGGATCTTGCGGCCTTATGAGGGACTTCCAGGCCCTCCTCGAGAGGTACACGATCTCCGAGGAGACAGGCCTCGTCGCCTGGAAGGCGTTTGACCCATCTCCCCTCATCGCTTACGCGAAGCGCTGTCGGACGGAGAGGATAACGGTCGAGGACGCAATCCAGGCGGCAGGCGATGTGGGAGCAGAGGTTCTGATGGACGGACGCGGGATGATCGGAGCGCTTGCAGCGCTTCCGTTCTGCGCGAAGCCCGATGAGTCGATCGTCCCCGGTGGTTGATGTACTCCAGCACCAGGGCCGCGGCCGAGGCTGTCGAGGATGCAGGAGTGGACCTGATAACATATGTTCCAGGCCATCCAATAACCGACCTTGCCGAGGCTGTTGCCGGGGCGAAGATCGCGATCAACGAGAAGGTCGCGCTCGAGGTTGCGCTTGGCCGGTCCGCAAGCGGCGGGCGGTCGCTTGTCATAGTCAAGAACGTCGGGATGAACCTCCTCGCCGATCCCCTCGTGATATCGGCGACGATGACCATAGGCGCGGGGCTCGTCGTCCTCGTCGGAGACGATATCGGGCCGGAGGGGTCGCAAGCCGAGATGGACAGCAGACACTACGGCCCCCTCTCGATGCTGCCGCTGCTCGATGCGAGCGATGCATCCTCCCTTTACAGCTCCCTGATCGAAGCATTCACCCTCTCCGAGAGGATGAGGGCTCCGGCAATCGTAAGATTGACCTCCGGCGTGATCAAAAGCTCGGAGGAAAAGCCCCCGGCAAGGAGGGAACTTCCGCCCCCCGAGGGCGGATTCAGGCGAGAGATCTGGGACCTCACAGCCCGCGGCAGGCATCAACGCTTCTACAAGAGGGCCTTTCCAATAGCATGCGAGGCATCAGAGAGCTCCTCGCTAAACAGGATCGTTTGCGATAGCAACTCCAGCATTGGGATAATCGCAGCCGGCCGGCCTGCAGCTCTTGCGGCGGGGCTAGGCTATCCGGTGCTTGCATTAGGCTATGCCCATCCCCTGCCGGCGAACCTCATTAGATCATTTCTAGATAGGCATGAATTGGTGCTCGTCGCAGAGGAGCCAGGCCCCTTCATAGAATCAAGGGTTCAGTTGAGGGGCGGGGTCTATGGCAGGCTCACAGGCGACCTTTCGCAAGGGGAGGTTACCCTCGAGGGGTTGAGGAAGGCCCTCGACCGTATGGAGACGGCCTGCGGCTCGCCGCCCGTCGCGCCGTCCGCTTCGGCGTCTTCCACGCTGCCTGTTGCTCCACCATCTACGCCGGGCCTTGCGTTGCCTGCCTATGCGCCAGCGGCATCTCACGGACCGCCTGCTTCGAAGCGGCCCGCCGCCCTGCCTTCGGCAGAGGACGAGGAGAGGGCTCTTCCCGGCCGGAGGGGGATCTGCCCCGACTGCCCATATCTTCCGCTCTACAAGGCGATTACAGGAATTGAGAGAATGGTTGCGGGGGATGCGGGATGCAGCATAATGGCTGTTAGGGACCCTCCAGCAGTCGATATGGTCTACGGACTTGGATCATCCATTGGTGTAGCCTCAGGCTTCGCAGAGAAGGGAATCGCGCTGATCGGAGACTATGCATTTTCCCACTCCGGGCTCCAGGGGCTGATCAACGCCCTCTGGCAGGAGAGGCCCGTGCTCGTAGTCCTCCTGGAAAACGAGAGGGCTGCCATGACCGGCGGGCAGATGGTCCCCTCGCTCATGCCGGTCCTTAAGGCCCTGCTTCCCGTAAGGTCGATCGAGATGCCGGCCGAGGAGAAGGCGGCCCGCGAGATCCTCCTCGACGAGATCTCCCGGCCGGGCATTGGCCTTCTCGCGGCAAGGGCGAGATGCCCGCGCTTTCAGCCCTAGGCAGAGGGGCCTGCGCTTCTCCGCCGGGCATCGGGCGGCCTTCTGCCACCCCTCTTCCCTGGCCGGGCTCTTAGGTCCTCACCGGCTCGGAGGAGAGCGCGGCCTGGGTGAGCGATTCGTCGGCGTCGCTCCTCTTCTCACCGCGATTGAAGTAGGTGTACCCCTGAAGCGCTACGCGGAGCTCCTCTGCTATTCGCCCCGGATCCTTGATATCCCGCGCCGCAATGCTCCTTATGAACTCGTCCGTATCGTAGTTGAAGAACCGGAGCAGCTTATCGCATGTATCGCCGGGGATCGTGTTGCAGATGCGCCAATTCCCCTCACCAACAACGATATGGACCTCGTTTACGCAGCCAAGCAGGTTGTGGAAATCGCCCAATGTGTCCTGGTATGCCCCAAGGAGGAATATGCCCATGTAGTAGTCGCCGTCGAGGTTGTGCATCTCAAGGCACTCCCTCGGCCCCCGCAAGCCTCCAAAGCGCTTGATCTCCCCGTCCGAGTCGCACGTAATATCGGCGATGGTGCCGGCAACGCTCGGCATCTCCCTGTGGCGGTGAAGCGGCATTATCGGGAATATCTGCTCGACCCCCCACATATCGGGTACAGACTGGAAGAGGGAGAAGTTTCCTATGTACTTCTGGCTAACTATGCGCTTGAGCTCCGCGAACTCGGGAGCGGGATCGCCCGCCTGCCTTGCAAGCGCTGCCGCCTTCTGGCAGACCATCCAGAAGAGCGTCTCCCCCTTGGCCCGCTCCTCGAGACCGATGTTTCCCAGGTTGAAGGCGCTGAAGAGCTCGCTCCTGAGCTGGACGGCATCGTGATAGTGCTCCTTGTAGTTATCGATGTTGATAGTCTTGAAGGCAAAGTGAAGGTCCTCAATTTGGAGGGAATCTCCCTTATGGGGATAGGGCAGGTAAAGGGTCCTGGAGTTCTTCTTTCCTATCACCTTGAAGACAAGGAAGGAGTGGTATGCAGAGATCGCCCTCCCGCTCTCGGAGACGATCGTGGGGCAGCTGACCCCCTCCTCCTGGCAGATCTTCTGGAGGGTGTAGACGACGTCGTTCGAGTACTCGCGCAGATTGTAGTTCGCGCTAGAAGGCTCTGACGTGCGCGATCCGTCGTAATCCACGCTCAGTCCGCCTCCGATGTTGAAGTACTCAACATCTGCCACCATCTTGATCTTCGCATAGACCCGGGCGGCCTCGTTCATTGCCTCCTTGATCCTGCGGATGTCGGTTATCTGAGAGCCAATGTGGAAATGGAGCATCTTCAGGCGGTCGAGAAGGCCCTTTTCCGAGAGAATCCTTATGACCTCCAGAGTCTCGCCGGTGGACAAACCGAACTTCGACGACTCGCCGCCTGACTCAGCCCATCTCCCGCTCCCCTTCGAGAATAGCTTGACCCGGATTCCGAGCTGTGGCACCTTCCCCTTGGAGTGCTCGATGATGTCGAGGAGCTCCTCGAATAGGTCGACTACGACTATTATGTTGTTCATCCCCTGGAAGCTCGTCGCAAGCTTCAGGTATCCCTCGTCCTTGTAGCCGTTGCAGATGATCAGAGACTCGGGCGGGAGTTCCATCGAGAGGGCGCCGATCAGCTCCGCCTTTGTGCCGACCTCGATTCCCAGGTTGTACTTTCGGCCATAGCGCAAGATGTACTCGATCACCTCTTTTCGCTGGTTGACCTTCATGGGAAAGACCGGCTGATATCTCCCGATGTATCTGAACTCCGAGATCGACTCCTGAAATGCCCCGTTGATCTCATCGAGACGGTCGTCTATTATCTGGGGGAACCTTAGAAGCAATGGGAATTGGACGTGGGCCGCCTCCAGATCGCGGATTATACCCATGACATCCACCTCACTATTGGGATCCTTCCGGGGCTTTACAGTCACATTTCCCAACTGGTTGATCGAGAAGTAGCCATTTCCCCACCGGTCCACGCGGTAGAGTTCGATTGAGTCGTCAACCTTCCACATGAGATCTCCTCCCGTCGCGACGTATCCGACAGTAGTAGCCATTGCCCCTATTTCCCTCTCCATACTCTCCAGTTGAATTATTAGTTTGGATCATAACGATCAAACACCTCCTTAGTTACCCTGGACCGCTGCCCAGGCCTGCCATAGGGTGCTCTTTTGGTATATAAAGCCTACATTACAGGCCAATTTTATAAAAATTCCAACCCCCTTGGACAATCTTTAAACGTCACCAACGCCACTGACGAGACAATGACCGGGGTTGATATGGAGAAGGATCTGCCTCAACGCGAGAGGCAACACACAACGATTTCCATGGAGGATCGAGATATCGCCGGCCTTGCCAGGGATATGAGCAGGCTGGGGTTCCAGGCAGGTCAGCTTGGGCGGTCTGTGGACGTATGGCAGAACATGCTCGATGATGAGGAGGTGACGATCTTCCTTGGACTCGCGGGGGCGATGGTTCCCGCAGGCCTCAAGGAGGTTGTAGCCTACCTCATAAGAGAGCGGATGGTCGACTGCGTCGTGAGCACTGGTGCGAACCTATTCCACGACCTCTGCGAGGGGCTTGGAGTTATTCACTACCGGGGCGATCCCGGTGCGGACGATGCCCATCTAAAGGATTGCGGCATAGACCGGATATTCGACGTATATATTTCAGAGGAGGACGTTCAGAAGGGCGATAGATACATCGTGAACCTCGTGCGGAAGATGAGCCAGGATAGATCCTACTCCTCCAGGGAGCTGATGGAGCTCATGGGGAGCGACATGCCGAAGACCACCATCCTCGGAAGTGCCCAGAGGGCAGGGGTTCCCATCTTCGTGCCAGCCCTATGCGATAGCTCGATTGGCATAGGCATGGTAATGGCTTGGCGAGATGGGCATAAGGTGATGATCGATCAGATCAGGGATGTCCATGAGATAACCCAGATCACCGAGCAGTCGACGAGGACTGGTGTCGTCTTCGTCGGCGGGGGGGTTCCGAAGAACTTCATTCAGCAGACTAAGGTCGTGGCCGCGTTGCACGGAAACGATAAGGGCGGGCATAACTACGCAATTCAGTACACCATCGATCCTCCATACTTCGGAGGGCTCTCGGGCTGCACCTTCTCCGAGGCGGTCTCGTGGGGCAAGGTCGATTCTAAGGCTAGGATGGCCCAGGCCTTCGTCGACGCAACGATCGCGCTTCCCTTCGTCGCCCACGCTCTCAAGGGGTCGGGGACGAAAAGGAGGATCGCGCCCAGGTTCGATTGGCAGGGCTCGGATCTCGCGCTCCGCTACGAGGCTCGATCCAAGTAGCGACAGTTCCTCCAGTGGGAAGCGAGAAGAGACGCCTGAAAGCATCAGGACGGCTCTTGTGCGCGGCAGATGAAACTTCCATGTGAGGCGTTCGAGGTCCGGGCGAGCTCATGCTCAATGGAAGAAAAAGGACATCCAACGAGGGCATTTACTGGGAAAGGATCGGGGCCATCTGCGCAGATGGCCCGCCTTTGATCCTTCGAGCTTAGAGAGCGATGGCGCTTGCAAGCTCCAGGCTCTGCGACCTATTGCCGTTTCCCTCAACCAGGAAGGCAGTCTCACCAGTATTCCAGAGATAACTGTAGCGCAAGATCTGGTCTCTTCCAGCCGTATCCCTTATCTCAAGGACGTCTTGGCCACCTACCTGCGCCGTTCCGAAGCGGTCCACTCCAAATAAGGGAGGCTTCTCGTACTTCGGCTGGAGGCGGAAGTTCTCGACTGCGGCCTGCGCATGTGCCTCGTCCTTTGCCTCGATGATGGTGATCTTTGCGTCGTAGTCCACGCCAGGCTGTCCCCAGATGTAGTAGGCAATCGATGCATTGACAGTTCCGATATCGTTTGCGCCGTAGAACTCCTTCAGCTCATCGGTCATGTTGATCCAGGGGGTGGAAGCATTTATCTCCCCTCTGAATGCGAAGCCCATTGGGAGGTTCTCCCTCGGCAGATCCGGAGCAGATCTCCCATCCTGGCCGACGCACCCGCATAAAGGGATTACGCCCAGCAAGAGAATGATCGTTATCAGCTTATGTCTCATGTACCGATAGATCCGCCTTCAATAAGATAAAGCCTGCCGTCGATCGATAATGCTTGCAGTCTTAAGTAGATCTTTCCATCGATAAAGAAAGCCCGCCATCGATAAATAGCAACTGCTCAATTACTTGAGGGCTACCAATCTTACACTTGGACTTATTGTCAACTTCGGCACGCCTAAACTCGGATTGAAGCGCAATATAAAAGCTCAGAGGGACAGCAAATACACGCGAATTAAAGCAAAATATTAGCGTTCATTCGCGGTTGAAATAAGGAGAGATAGTACTTGCTCAATATCGTGAGGATACTGATCAAAAGAGATCACTATCAAGGGGCATTGCGGTTCCGCTGAAGATTAGCCAAAAGGGCAATTTGCCTCAACGTATTGAGCATGTTCGATAAATAGGGCTGGCCGTCGATAAGGAGATCCTACCGCCTATAGAGAACGCCTGCCGCCGATGAGGCCTCGGCCGACGTCAAGCCGGTTTAAGCATCGCTCGTGTTCGGGTGATATCCACTTCCACAAGGCGCCCTTTGGCCTTCTTGCTCTCCCCGAAGATGCCTTCCATGATGATCTCATCGCCTGAGACAAAGATGTGTACCACCTCATCCATGAGGAGCTCCTCTTGCTCCCCATCGACCATGTAAACCGAAAGCTCGCACATTTTTCATTCCCCAATTATCAGTTAGGCGGACCCGGCGGGATTCGAACCCGCGACCCCCGGGTTAGAAGCCCGGTGCTATATCCTGGCTAAGCCACGGGTCCGCGAAAGATGGAGGTTATCCCCCCCTCGGGGGGGCCTCGCCCAAGGCCTGCTTCAGCTGGTCCTGGAGCTGAATGAACCTGCTCTGTATCCTCTCCTCCTGCTTTGCCATCGTCTTAAGGCGAAGGTCCATGATGTCCTTCTTCTCCGTCAGGTCCTCTTGGATCTTGGCCTTTTCCGACTTTATGAGGATATCTCCCACGCTCTTGTAAATGATCTGATCGTCGGCTGCCGTCTCAAGCTCCTTGAGGGCGGCCTCGATCTCCTTGATCATGATCTCGATCTGGCTCTTCTGGCTGACCAGAGCCTGCCCCTGCTGCTGGAGCTGCTGCAGCTGAGCAAGCTGGTTCTGTATCTGTGGAGGCAATTCCGTGCTCATATATTCATCATCTCCCATCCTATCTTGAGCAGCCGAATCCAGGTATTCAGGGCAGCCCTGGCCGAGGCCAGATCCCGACCCTCTATCCTGATCTCCACCTGCCCATCTCCTCGCTGGAGATCGACCACACCTCGATGGAGTTCATCATCCATCTCGCAGGCAAGAGCCCAAAAGACCTCATCGGCGGCCGTCGTCTCCAGGACGATCGAAGCATCACACCTCATCTGTCTCCTGCCTGGGGAATTACGCTTTCAGACGGCCTTCATCTTCTTGACCGTCGTCGGGCGTTCCTTCATGAGAATTCTATGGCCACAGTAGGGGCACCTTATGCCGCTGTACTCATAGTCGACCTCGACGGTCCTCTTGCATCTGGTGCACCTATAGGCCATATCACTCGATCTCCATCGTCCTCTTCATGGACTTGGTCACGGACTTGCCGGCGGATGTGACCGGTATGTAGGCGCCCCCAGCGAAAGCGAAGGAGCACTTGGAGCATCTCCAGATGGCAGTGCTGGTCCTTTTTACCTTCATCCTGCCGCACTGGGGGCACTCATAGCTGGCCTTGCTCTTCTCCTCCATGTCGGCAACGATCTTTCTCGACTTCCTTCCGTACCTGGCACCGAACCTGGCAGCCGACCTGCTCTTCCTACCTTTCCTGAACTGCTTGACCATGATTATACTTCCAGAAACTTCTCCCGGATCTCTCTAGCCCTCTCGCATGCTATATCAACGATGCGGTAGACCTGTTCCGTCTCGAGCATTCCTGTCCCGCTCTTCTGCATCCCGCATATCCTCCCATCGGCGGTGGTGATCACCGTCATCTTGGTTGAGGCTATCGGTTCCTCGTCGCTATCGGCGTCGAAGAGGATGACGCCGCCAAACTCCATGGCTGTTGTCGCGATAGGCACGTCCTTGACCTCCAATGGATAATCCTCCCCAAGGCCGAACTTCTTCGCGGGGACGATCGTGTTCAGGAGTGCGGCTATCGCTCCAAGGCTCGATGCATCCATAATATTCCCGCAGTCGTCGAGTATATGCACATCTATGAAGATGATCCAGACCTTCTCCCCCGGAACTATGCAGAGGGACTTAAGGTCCAGGGATTTCGACTCGCGCACCCCTCTATCAACCAATCGGGCAAGCTCGATTCCCATCTCATTGGGGGGTCCGGGCTCGAAGAAGGGCGAGGCCAGGGGCACAAGCTCAGCGTTAGTTATGATCACCCCTCGATCCGGAGAGTCCGCGAAGGGCTCTCCAGGCTGCATCTTCACCCCCACGAGCACCTGGGTCTTTCCAAGCTTAACAAGGGCACTTCCCTCTGCCTTCTCTATGAATCCCCTCTGGATGGAGATATCCCTATAGCCGTCGAAGGATCTGCCATCAGCCCTCTCTCCGCGGAGCATGAGGTTGTAGAGGTAATCCTTCCTGATCTCGGATATGACGTTAGTCACAGGTGGCCACCTCCGTTCGTTCTCCTCTCTCACCCTCGAGTTGGCCATACTTTTCGATGAGCACCCTTCTCTGGACCTCGTAGATCTGGCGGCAACCGGATCTAGCAAGCTCCAAAGCCTCATGGAACTCATCGATCGTAAGACCTCCGTCCATCTGCAGGAGCGTTATCTCGCCAGCAGGGGTCATTGCGATCGGCATATCGGCGTCGCCGAAGTTGTCCTCTTCCTTCATGGGATCGAGGACGATCTCTCCTCCGACCTTTCCTGCGGCACAGGAGCTGATCAGACTTCGCATGGGGATTCCTGCATCGGCGAGGGCGACCGAGGCCGCATTGATCCCAGCAGTCCTCGTTCCTGCATCTGCCTGAAGGATCTCAACGAACACGTCGATCACCGATCGGGGAAAGTAAGATGTAAGAATGACCGGCTCCAGGGCCTCGCGACCCACCTTGGATAGCTCGTGGCTTCGCCTATCCGGCCCGGGACGCCTCCTCTCCTCTACCGAGAAGGAGGCCATGTTATACCTGTAGCGGACTATGGCCCTCGTCACCTCTTGGAGGTGTCTGGGGTGAACTTCCCTCGGCCCGTAGACGGCCGCGATCACCCTGTTCTTTCCCATCTCCACGTAACACGAGCCGTCGGCCCTGGCCAGAACGCCAACCTCTATCTTGATGGGACGCAGCTCTTCTGCCCTCCTCCCGTCGAGTCGAAGGCCGTCCTTGATGAATGATATCTTCTCTTCCATAAAGATCAACTTCTGCTCCCCTTCTCCACCCTGAGGAACTCCACGATCCGGTCGGTAAGGCCGTTGGTATGGGCCTCCTTCTCGATTAGTAATATGGTCTTTATAGCCAGATCCATGTCGTCCTCGTTCCCGCTGACCCAGATGCGACCGTTCTGGCCCACGAATATGTTGCAGTTGAGCTCTTTTTTTAGCATTCCGATCATGGAACCGCCTTTTCCGATGAGCCGGGGCACCCTGGTGTGGCTTATTTCCATCAACCTGCCGTTCTTGATGGGGCCAAGTCTCCGGTCATTCACGGTCAGCTCAACTTTCATCGTGCAGTCTACCTCCTTCACACGGGCCATGAGGGAGCTTCCTATGCGCAGGTGTAGGGACATCTCCTCCGAATCTATTCTTTTGGGGAACTCGGATATATGGAGCAGTCCATCGTAGGGGGAGCTGATGTCCACGATCCAGTTGGAGAATGTGATGTCCTTGACTATGCCTATAATGTGGTCGCCAGAGGCAGGGACGTACTTGCCGGCCAGGGGTATTACGTTGATCCTGTTGTCCCTGTAGTTGGCAAACCCATAGAGGAGTGAGTGAACCCTCCCGTCCTTGACATATGTCCCCTCCCCGGACCTCTTCTCGTCCTCGGAGAGGATATCGCCTGGCACCACAATAGTTCGATCGATCCTATCCATCTTTGTACCCTCATCGCTTCAACAGCTTGGTCTCCGCATCCCCCTTGGTCAGCCTATTGATGAGGGCATAGAAGTCCTCCTGCATCCCTGCGGGGATCCTGATGACTCCTATCCAGGAGCCGTCGTTCTGCCAGGCCTCTCTCACGACCTGGCCGAACTCGGCGATCTCCCCGTAGGCCTTTGCAGCAAAGCTGGCCTGGACCTTGACCGCGATGTCTACCTCCTCGAATCTTATGGGTATCAGAGGGCGGATGGCCTTCATTGCTATGTTGACCAGCTCATCGGTGGACTTGGATGGATCGATGTTCACCCTTGCCTCCTTAATCGCCTGCTCTATTCGGCCGGGAGGGTGTGGGGTCTTGGTCTGGGGATTGATCGCGTTTCGAGCGATGATCGCTATTACCTGGAGCCGCTTGGCCTCGATGAACTTCTTCCTCTGTTCAGCTGTCAGGCTGATCTCGCCCTTCTTGACTATCTTATCTGCAATTGTTAGGACGTCTGTTGTGCCGAAGGCCTTCATCAAGTCTTCGACGGGGCTCCTATCTCCCCGGCTCGCGTTCTGGAAGACGTCCTCGACGGCCAGTATATCCTCCAGCAATACATCCTCGCCGCGACGGTAGGCCAGGGCTCCATCTGCGTCCACCAAGACCTCGAACTCGGTCCCGTGACCCTTCAGCCTGGCTGCTACCGCTTCATCTACGTTAACCATCCTTAAGCCTCTTCCTCGGCTTGAGTGGCTTTCATTCTCTCTACGTAGGAAGCCACCTCCGCCTCTTCCAGCTTGTGAAATGTCTTGTCGGCCAGCTTGATCAGCCCAATCTCGGTCGTTGCCGCCTCGAACTTGCCCTCGGAGGCCTTGTAGAGCGCCTCGAGCCCGAGTAGAATGGCCTCTTCCATGGACATATCCACTCGATACTTCTCCTCGAAGACCTCCATGACAGCTGCCCGCCCGGCTCCTATCCCTGTTGCCTTGTACTCGAGGAGCGCGCCGCTAGGATCCGTCTCGAATAGCCTCGTTCGTTCATCATCCGCACCTATGATGAGCAGCGCAGTGCCAAAAGGCCTCACCCCACCATATTGTGTGTAGGTCTGCTTGAAGTCACATACCTTCTTCGCCAGCGTCTCGACGCCTATCCTCTCGTCGTAGATCAGCCTGTTGATCTGGCACTCGACCCTTGCTCGGTCGATCAAGACCCTGGCATCGGCCACTAGGCCTGAAGTTGCCGCCCCTATATGCGAATCTATCTGGAATATCTTCTCGATGGACTCCGGCTCCATCAGCCGACTGGTTATTCTTTTGTCCACCAGCACGGCCACACCGTCCACCGCCTTTATACCCACAGCTGTGGTCCCTCGCCGCACCGCTTCCCTGGCGTACTCCACCTGGAAGAGCCGTCCATCAGGGCTGAAGACGGTAATAGCCCTGTCATAACCCATCTGAGGTGCCATCTGCATAGTCACATTCTCCATCTAAGTCAAAAGAGGTAAGCCCCAAATATCTGGTATCCGATCCCTTGGTCATATCCTGGTTGTCCGGAATGAGGTCGATCTCCTCGCCCCTTATTCGGGCGATCGATCCTGTGACCTCTTCGATCTCGATCCTTCTATGGTCCGATTCGGCTCGTAGTCTGCCCAGTTCCGGTATATACTTTTCTGTTAGAGCTCTGATCGTCCCCGAAATGCCGAGCACGATGAGCGACACCCGGAACCCGCCGACCGCATAAACACATGCCAAGGCCGAGCGGCATTCTCGGATTCGGATATGATTGCAGCGAAGAATGCCGTAGCGTCCATCGAACCGGATGAGCTTAAGGCGATTTTTAGAGGATCCGATGTCGCCTAAAAGGCTCGCTTGGGCCGAGTAGATCTCCCAGAGGAGGTCCCTCTCGCCCACGCTGCCCTCGCACTCCACGAGGAAGGCCATATACCTGCGCCTGGGGCGCATGGTGGGAAGCCTTGTTCTCAAAGGACCTCCACCCCAGAGGCTGCCCATCTCCGGCGATTGAGGCTGACGACCTCCCCCGGATAGCGCAAGGCCGCTAAGGCCTCCTTGTCCTCCATCCCGGCAAGCTCGGCGAGAGCCATCAGGTCTCTTGGAGATCTCAGGTCGAGATGGGATCTGACATCGGCGCTTATTACCATGGGCAGTCGAAACTTTCTGGCCATTGCCAGGTTCCTTGCCACGAGCTCCAGCCACCTGGTCCTAGGGCCACCTCGAAGGCGGATCATAGGGCTGAGGTCGAAGCCGATTGCAACCTGATTGAGCTTCGCCGATCTGGCCATGGCGATTGTGAGGGATGACCTTCCGGCCTCAGGATGGAGAAGAATGTCCACGTTTGGATTCTCACAAGCAGCCCTGTTGATCGCCTCGAAACCGCCGTGGACCGCCACTACCTCATAGCTCCGCCGAAGAGCGGAAGTCTTGCCGATCAGGGCCCGTTGATCCTTAGAAACGACCTCAGTTCCCCAGGCGACATCGATCCCCTTGACCCGTTGTACTGCCTCGGGCAAAAAGAGCAACTCATAGCCGCTGTGATTTGAGATCACTATACCTGAGTAGCCAAGCCTTCTCGCGGCAAGCGCGAGCCTGCTCGGCGAGTCCGATCCCTCGGGAAAGGCATGGATGTCGCATCCATAGAACCTCAAAGCAGCTCCCCCAATATCCTCACCGCCTCATCCCTCTTGGAGGGATAGGTGGCGATATGGGCGCATGCGTCTATGGCGTCCTTCGAGTCGGTCAATGCTATGCGCCCCTTAAAGGCGGCCTGCTTGTCCAGGCGCATATGGAAACAGCAATCCTCGTCGGTCCGTTCAGGGATCTCCCTCTGCAGGCGGGATAGATCTTGAGGGGTAAGCTGCTCTCTGAGGATCTCGAATAGGTGGCTTCCATCTCGCCTTCCCAGCATCGCCTCCAGTATCACGATCTCGTTGCCGTGATGGCCGGCGACCTTGGTCGCAGTTATGCTGTCGAGGGGGACGAAGATGGCCAGGGCCTCTCGAACCCGGGCCTCGTCCTCGGTCGCGGCCACGAAGGCGCGAAAGTTTATCCTGTGAATCACTTGCCCTTACCGGCGTTGGCCCTGATGCTCGGGCGGGTCTTCTCGGTGCCCTTTCCTTTCTTGGACATGCCCCTTCCAACAACGCCTGCGCGGGTCAGGCCGCGCTCGGCTCTACCCCTATGGCCTTTGAGGGCGATCCAATTCAGGTCTTTGTCGGCCAATATCACCGGGTGGTGAGGGTCGATCAGGATGACCTCGAACCACTTCTGCTTTCCGTCCTCGCCCACCCAGTAGGAGTTCAGCGCCTCCATGTTGGGGTGCCTGCGGGAGGCTCGCTCCTCGGCAATGCGCTGGAGGCTCTTTCCTGGGGCCTGGCGGCGCATGCCCTGGTGCTTAGTCCTCCTGTTCCTGATGTACCTGGACTTGCGTAAGGACCCCCTCCTCACCTTCACGCGGACGATCGTTATGCCCTGCTTGGCCTTGTACCCCAATGATCGGGCCCGATCAAGCCTTGTGGGCCGCTCGATCCTCTCCACCGTGCCTTGGCCCCTCCAGGCCTTGAGCCTCTGCTGACGCAACTCTCCTACATAGCCGCTCCCTGGGGAATTCCAGGCATCGCGAATGTAACCATAAAACGACTTCAACTTTTTCACCTCGGCCCGGTTCAATCGATGCGATCACATCCCGGACCTGTCTCCCTCAAGCTTCTAGCAGATAAACCTTTTCCAGAGGAAGGCCGCGAGAACTCGATTCGATCCGATCCGTTCCAGGATCAGAGCCTCTCGGAGAGGAGCCATCGTCGAGGCTGGAATATCTCCTTCCGGATGAAGCGAGGCCGGCCCCGGGGAACATAGTGGAGATCTCCTTCACCCTCCCGAAGGAGGGACTCAAGCGCAGCGCTCTCCCTCTCCGAGATCTCCACGTCGATCTCTCGGCCAGATCGAAAGCTCGATAGATGGGCGATGATCATTCTTCCCGCATCCAACAGGTAGCCCTTCTCCAGGTCCTCCTCGGGGCGGGGGATGCCTGCCGCATAGGCGACGGGGCCGGGAAACATGGCACAGAGATCGTCTGGCCGGCAGAGGTCGAGCCCTGCAAGGCCGAGGTGTGGGTATCCCCTGGCCTTGGCTTTAAGCGTTCGACAGCTCGGGCAGTGCATCCTTCCAAACCACTTGAGAAATATCCTCTCCTCTCCGGCGACATCGTCTCCCCCCACGACCACGGCCCAGAGAGGTCTCGCCTCCTCCTCTGACCATCCGGCCTGGGCGAGGAAGGCTGCAAGGAGCGCTGAGGACCTGGTCTTTCCCTTCCCAGGGCCCCTCCTCGATATGATCTCCCTGATGCAAGGGGGAAAGCGCTCCATCGGGATCCTCTCCCTCGATATCCAGACCTTCTTCTCCACCCTATCGATGCCTAGGAAGGATACGGGAATCTCCTCGACCATGCCATCTCTTGCCCTAGTTGTGTCCTCCTTCGATATGGCCATCGAGATCCCTATTCTATCGGCGAATGGACGAAGCTCCGGCGGTGGAGTTCTTCTGGAGGTCGTGCTCCATCCTCTCCTTGAGTATGCACCTGCCGCCCCTCAATCCGCCCATCGGGTTCTTCGGCGTGCCCATGGAGTTCATGCATCTCGCCATCACTGCCGCTCCGCGGGCAAGGCCGTCGTCGACGAAGACCGTATTTTTTTCAGGCATCTCGAAGAGGTCGAGCCTTTCGAGCTCATCGAGTATCAAGGCCGGCTTGTTGCCGCTTATCCCGGCCCGGCCGGTGACGCCTATCGCCGTCTTCGAGCTTATCAATCCTTCATCGATCGCGACCTTTACCATCCTTCCCGCCATGCGGGCGCAGACGAGGTCGAGCGTTCCCGAGAGGACCTTCTCCCCGTCTTGCTTGTAGATATCCGCCCCGATCTCCATCAGCTTATGCAGGTCGCTTCCGTCCTCTCCGACGTCGCAGCCGATGAGCACAACACCGATCTTACGAGCTGCGGAGGCGTCCACAGGCACATAGCCATAGCGCTTCCTTGAGACGGGGACCTTCTCGATTTTAACATACTCGTCTATCATTTCGGCGTATTCCCTCGCCTTCTTGTTGGTCGAGCCCCTCTTCCCGTCGAAGATATCGAGGGCGGTTCCAGTATCTGCGTCGACTAGGCCGGTGCCTCGGACTACGGCATCTGGAACAGCGCCTGCAACGCCGCAGAAGTTGCCTATGGTCCGGGCGTAGGGAGACTCGTCGCTCGTGATCCTGCCGTCGAGGGTCGTCCCGAAGTCCATGGAGAGGCAAGGATTTCGAAAGTCCACGTCGGTCCATTTGGCCCCCTGCTTGATCCCGGCGGTTGCAAGCTCCCCTTCCATCTCGTTTGCCACGATCTCGACTCCGGTCGATCCCATGGGCGGCCAGACAGAGGCGACCGGCCCGTTGAATACGATCTTTTCGATGAGGGTATAGCGCTTGAACCGGTCCATGATGTTCTGGATGGACATCGCCGGCGTCATGAGCCTGGGTGGAACGCCGGCGTTGAGACAGCCTTGGGCGAGGGCCTGTATGAATATCCCTACATCTTCCGGGGAGTCGAACTCGGCAACGACCCCTGTCGAGCGGACGACGAAGTGGAGGTCCTTCTCTATGCTCAAGGCGGCCTGCCGATGGCTCTCCAAGAGCGTATCTCGCACGAGCTCTGCGATGGACTCCTGGGTCAGAGGCGTCCCGCAGATGGTCCTTCCGAAGATCTCCTCGCCCGGGGCCGGGAGACGGACGTCTCTCGTCATTCGAACCGTCTTGTTGACGATCTGGGTCTTGCCCGTCTCCATATTTGTGGCAGTGAGGATGGATTTGGTGGTGGTATTTCCAACCTCCACCGAGGCCACGATATAATATGGCTTGGTCTTGAGCTCCAGGAAGTTCTTGATCGGGGTGCTCTCGGCGATCCTGGGCTTGGGTTTGAAGAGGCGGCGACCTAGGCTCATGAGTTGGCGTATGAACCCTTGGAGACGTTAAAACCTTCGCCCAGGGAATAACGGCCTATAGATCAGCTCAGCTGGGATGTGCAGCTCGGGCACCTCGTGGCCTTTAATGGCACAATCGACAGGCAGAACGGGCACTCCTTCGTCGCCGGCGCGGGCGCTGCAGGAGCGGGCTTCCTCATCTTATTTACCTCACGTATCAGGAGGAAGATCGCAAAGGCGACGATGACGAAGTCGACGATGGTGTTGATGAAGATCCCGTAGTTGATCGTAACGGCGCCTGCTGCCTGGGCGTCGGAAAGCGTGCTGTACTCTCCACCAGAGAGGCTGATGAAGAGGTTGTTGAAGTCCACATCCCCAAGGACCATGCCGAGCGGTGGCATGACGATGTCGTTTACAAGGGAGGTCACGATCTTTCCGAAGGCCGCCCCGATGATGATGCCTATTGCCATGTCTAGGACGTTTCCCCGCATGGCAAACTCCTTGAACTCGCCTATGAAGGACATAATAGATCTCCCCCTGGATGAAGCCTCTATCCAGGATATCTGACTTGTAGGATTAGCGCGGCCTTGATATATGAAGATCTGCGTCCGTCCGGCAACATCGGGGGTGGGCGAGGATATAAACAGCCGATGAGTACATTTTTATCTTAAGACAGAATAGCTTATGATGAGGTCCGATGGATGTGCGATGCCGATAGCGGGTGCGATGACTATTATGAGGCGGCCTTTATCGACTATATCATCTTCGCCGACGACCTGAGTCCTCCAGACGGCGGGAAGCTGATCGTAAAGGTCATCGCCGGAGGCCTGATGGGAGCGCTTCTTCGGAAAAGCGAGTTCTACGCTGATGAGAAGATTAGGCTGAAGAGAACCGCCGATAACTATCTGTTGGAGATGTGTAAGACATTTGGCCCCTTCACGGACGTCATTGGAAAGCAGGCCGTCAAGAGCTTTCTCAACACCTTGCTTGATTACTGCGATTTCAGTGCCACGGAGAGGGAGATCTGGAAAGCCGAGCTGGATATCCTCTCGCTCCGCCGGAAGCTGGAGAAGGCCGAGCCAGACATCTCCCGCGCCCTTGCGCTTCACAGGGACGCTTATGGAGATCACTCCATCACGACAATCGATCTCCGCAACTTGGGGCTCCTGCATCTCTGGCTAGGCAACCTCACGGCCTCGCGTCGTGAGATCGGCCTGGCGCTGAAGGTCGTCGAGAGGATCTACGGGCCGTCTCATCTGGCGATAGCCGTAATCCGGAACGACCTGGGCTGCGTCTATCAGGCGATGGGAAGTCCAATCGAGGCGAAGGTAAATTTCCGCCGGGCAATCGAGATCTGCAAAGGGGAAGACGCCCGTCGCCACCATCTCGCAGTGATATCGAACAACCTCGGAAACGCTCAGATGGAGATGGGGAGCTTCGACGATGCCATGGAGAGCTTCAAGGGGGCCATCCGGATCTTCGAGAGCTGCCAGGAGATGGATTATTACCATATGATCAAGGTGATTGAAAAGATCAGAGCCCTTGAGCAGCTGGCGAAAATATGACCAGGCGCTGTACTCTCGGCTGAGCCAGCGAGGGCCAAACGGCTGGTTGCTCGATCGATGGACCTGGAAGGAGGGGCAAAGCCCTCCCCTATGAGGTTTGCGATGCCCATTCCGGCGGGAAGGCAACGCACTGAACGCCTCGGTCCTCGCATTCCTCGTTGAAGATTATCGCAGCCTCTCTCGCCGGCAGTCCCTCTGCTTCAAGATCATTTGCCCACAACCTCGTAATCTCCTGGAATCTGGAGTACCAGCGCTCGGCCTCCACCGGAGGCAACCTGTAGAACTCGACGCCATCGTCCTCGAGTTCTTGCAGCATCTCGATATATGTGGCACTCGTAAGGCCGCCCGTTAGGCGGTACGGATTGTTGCAGACTTCCACGATTATCGACTTGAGGTCATCAGGCGTCTCGTTCCAGCTCTCAGAGTTCATGAAGAGGCCTTCTGCGACGCAGCCGAAGGTTGCAAGCGTGGCATATGGTGCAACCCTATAGATCTCGAAGTCGAGGGCGATTGGCAGGCAGGTGACTATCCCATCGATGCTCCCGTTCTCCATCGCTGCATAGACTTGGTCCATCGGCATGAAGACGGGCTCAGCTCCTAGAGACTTGATGCAGTTCGTCTGCTGGCCGCCGGGGCTCCTAATTCTCAGGCCCTGCACGTCCTCCATGGTTTGAACGGGCTTTGCAGTCCAGAGGCATGAGTCGATGCATCCATTGACCTCGAGGACCAAAACATCGGGAAACTCCCTGTAGAGTATCCTTTCGTAGACGGCGTTTCCAATATCTGCTGCCACGTCCTTTCCGCTGATGTTCACCGGCAATGAGAGCACATCCGAGAGGGGAAAGCGCCCAGGAGTCCATGTAAGCGTTGCATATCCCATATCGGATACGCCTGACTCCACGAGATCGTAGTGCTCGGGACCGCTTCCAAGCATCTCGCCGTCGAAGAGAACGTAATCGATGCGTCCAGCGCTTCTCCTCTTCAGCTCTTCTAGCATGGGAATCCAGACGAGCTCTACCTCCTCGCTATCGTGAGGGTGCCAGGTGCTGAAGTTCAGCACGATCGAGTCGTTTGACTTTTCAAGGGCATTGCATGGAGATGATACGAATAGGCCCAACATCGTGAGCAATAGGCATAAGCGGACGATAACCTTCAAGAGGATCACCTATCTAAATATTGTGCTCTCGCTATTAATCGCTTTTGCAGGGCTCCCCTTCGACGGATGCTGAGACGTTGCATATTCGACCATGTTAGAGAGCAAGTTACATATATAATTAATTTATAAACATGGTCGGCAATGGTTCGAGAGAGGTATGGTAATGATAGAGAGGATAGATCAGGGTGCCGACAACGTCGTCAGCATGAGGCTAAGTGGCAAGCTAACCGATGCCGACTACAAGGAGATCGTCCCCCAGTTCGAGAAGGCCATAGAGAAGTGGGGCAAGATCTCCATCTTCTGGCTGATGGAGGACTTCCACGGCTGGGACGCCCACGCCGCCTGGGACGACTTCCAGGCCTGGAGGCGGTTCCACGGCCAGATGGAGCGCATAGCGATGGTCGGCGAGAATCGCTGGGAGAAGTGGATGATCAAGCTCTCCGGCGCCTTTCACCTGGCCGATATAAGGTATTTCGACCACGAGAGCCAGGAGGCAGCCCTGGAATGGCTGAGGAGCGGATGAGAAAGGGGGTGAGAGAGGTCAGGGAAGGTCTCCTCTGGATGATCTCGACCTCCCAGTCATTTTTATGCAGGATTCTCAATATCCGGATCTGTGGGAATGAATGCTCCTTGAGGAGAAAGAGCAGGCCGCATCCCTGCCTTTTCAAAGGCAGGTTAGACCG
>CAZWDT010000014.1:5036-45335 GCA_964632755.1 uncultured Methanotrichaceae archaeon | reverse complement strand
CTTGGTTGGGATACAACCTAGATGCCCCCGAATTCATTCGGGGGAGTAGTCACGGATCTAAAGTATAAAAATTATTCCGCTCACTCAATGAATGCTCACCTCTTCAGTCGGGGTGGAGTCCAACTGCTCTAGATCAAGGGACGCCTGGCTGAATCCGACACGGTTGCGGCCAGACGATCGCTCCGCCCGCAGCCTCGGGTCCGCATCGCTGGGGGCCGCCGGTCAGCAAGCAATTGATTGGACACCGATGCCTGGGCCACGTGTGCGACGCTCGCAGCCTCTCCCGGCCTGGTGGGCGTTGGTCTGTGATTTTCTCAACACAGCGTGAGGCCTGCAGCTCCCTGGTGGCCAGCATTCCAACCAGGTGCCTTGGCGCAGCATCCGGCCCTCCGGCAGCCCGGGCCCTGGGCTTGGGGGGGCAAGCAGGGTGGATCGTGGCCATAGGGACGCTGGCAGCCAGGACGATGTCCAGCAATGCTGAGAGCCAGGGTGCCCAGCCTATCAAGTCGCCCTTGCCTGGACCCGGGCGACCGCTTCCCTGTGGGCCCGGGCCAATGGCCTGCAGGAGGGCGAGCCGCTGTCCGCGCGCGATAGAGCAGGCTGGAGAGGATTCCACAGTTGGAGCCGCTATCCTCCAAAACAAGAGTTAACTTGGCATTGCAAGATCACCCGATTTGTCAGATTTACTTCGTATTTATAATAATTTATTGATATTATAACCCGTTAGCCGAGATATGAAGCCTACGCCTGATGGGGGCGATTATCCAGAGTAAATATCATATCAATGGAAAGTTATTAATACTCTTATTACAACTAGGTGTATATGAAGTCCATGAAGTGCCCGAGGTGCGGCTACCGTTGGACGGCGCGGGTGAGCAATCCTAAGGCCTGTCCTAGATGCAAGACACGGCTAGATTTCAAGCGAGCGAGCAAGACATGAAGAGCTTGCCCGCTGGCCGCACAGGTCCCAGCACTTGCTTTGAGGAGGCATCTTCTTGAGCCGCTTGCGTCTCCGTCAGGTTAAACGGAGCCAGGCCGGACTGATTCAAAAACTGTCCAAAGATATTGCTTGTGGTGAAGAATTCGGCGTATGGTGGACGGTAGATATCCTGCAGGCCCGCGCCATATAGCTCTTGGATCCCCGATCCCACTACCTGGCTTGCTCCGGCACCGGATATGAGGGCATCGAGCTCCTGCAAGTCTCTATCCGATCTATCCTCCACTATTACCGAAGACGACCTCATCTCCGCGGGAATCCCCGCCGCCGGCGCAAAGGCCAGAAAGGCGAGGAGGATCAAAACGATCGATCTCATAAGTTGCCCCCAACTCGATTAAGCCCCGGGCGTGATTCGAACACGCGACCTAGTGATTACAAGTCACTCGCTCTGGCCGGCTGAGCTACCGAGGCCCGGCATCCACATATTCCTCATATCCCCTTAAAGGCTTTGCCCCCTCTTGACCAAGTCTAGGAGCTGGCAGGTCTGGCAGATGCCCTCTCCGCTGGGCTCGCCGCAACGCTCGCAGGGGTGGGCTTTAAACGAGCCCTCCGGCCGGAGATCGATGATCCTGGAAAAGCCCCTCATTATGGAGTACTTGGTTCCAGGGTGGCGATCCTCTAGATCGTTGATCATCTCCTTTGTCTCCAGCCGCATGGACCGAGGGATGTGGGGACAGCTCTTGGATGGGACGAAGAGACCGTGGGTCATGGCGAAGACGGCAACCTCCCTCTCGGGAACCTTGCGGAGGGGCTTGATGCGCGGGACCATCCCTGGCTGAGGACGAGCTGGCAAGAGGCGAAAGAGCCTGTCGATATCCCCTCGCAGGTAGTTGAGCATGACCGTCTGGGCCTCGTCGTCGAGGTTGTGGCCTGTCGCAAGCGCCATCGCCCCCATCTCCCTTGCAGCGCGGTTGAGGAGGGTCTTTCTAAGAACCCCGCAGAACGTGCAGGGCGACTGTGCAGTCTTCCTTGCAGCGATCTCGTCGATGGTCAGATCGAACTCCTCATGAAAGCTGAGGGGAATGATCGGGATCTCCAGCTCTCTTGCGAGCCTCTCTCCCGCACCAAGTGTCTCCGTTCGATAGCCGGCGATTCCTTCATTGACGGTCAGGCCCACGATCTCGATATCGGGCCGCTGGGAGAAGAGCCTATTTAAAACGTAGAGGAGCGTCGAGCTGTCCTTTCCTCCGCTCAGGGCAACAGCGATCAGCCCGCCATGGCCGAGGAGACGATACTCGCGAATGCTCTCCCTGATCTTTCGAAGCACGTCCTCCTCGAAGTGTCTGGTGCAGAGGTGCATCCCCGAGTATCTCTGATGGACGATGGAAGGAGCGCTGCACTTGTCGCAGGGGATCATGGCAATCCCCGTTTCGCCGGATCTATATGAATCATATGAACGGTGGCCTTTTTCTCCTTAACTGCCTCTTCTTAACTGCCTCTCCTCGTCGGCCTCTCATCTGCCCATCTGAAAGCGAAGGAGCGCTGCCACTCCACCAAGGGCCTCCAATCTCTTTCCAGGCTCGAACTCGGAGCTGAAGACGACGACCTTCCCCCTTCCGGCCATCACATGGCGGATTAGGGGATCCATCGCAGGAGTGCGGGCAAGCTCGTCGACCACCATCAATGTCTCCACTGCTCCATAGTCGAGAGCAGTCCTCACCTGAGCCGGTCCGTAAGTGGCCTTGCCATCCCGAGAGATCTCTCTAAGCAGATCCTCCATCAGCCTGCTCTCCAGCGCCAGACGACTGCTCTCAAGGATGGTCTCGACCGCGCCTCTCCGCAGCACCTCTTGGAATCCCGAGGATCCTATCGATGTTGCTTCGTCCATTGTGATGCGGCCTATCAGGCCCGGACAATCGGCGTTTATCCTCTTATGGAGGTCCTCCTTGGCAAAGCCAGGGCCAGCTATAATCACCTGGGCGTCGTCTCCAGCTGCCCTTTCGATCTCCTTTGCGACCTCTGAGAGGAACTGGCCTCGTCGATCCTCCCCCGCCCCTTTGCCGCTTCCCTTTCGGATCTCGGCCACGGTCTGGACTCCGAACTGGCGCAGAAGTCCTATGGTTGCCTCCCCTTCCTCGATCAGTGCAAGGACGAGACGAGGCTTGGAAGAGGCAGATACTGCTTCCTTTATTCGCTGGAACTCATCAGGCCTCCAGCGTTTGATGATCGACAGATCTGATCCTACCTCGATGTTAAGCGTGTGATATGCTCCAACATCAGCTCCCGATTTTATTATCCCATGAAGCCTGAGCCAGTTGGAGTAGATGTGAAACTCGATCGTCTCCACGCGCACTCCCAGGCGCAGCGTCCTCCTCTCCATCTTCTCCGGGCGGATCTTGTCGGTCACCGAAGAGGCCTTTCTCTGGGTCAGGGCAAAGACGAGGTCGCCAGGCTCTATCAAGTACTTGAGATGCCAGAGGTCGTCCAGGCTTTCTGCCAATAGGGATATCTCTCCATCGTCGCCGCGCAGGTTCTTCTTCAGGACGCGCATGGTGCCCTTTGTGATCAAAAAGCTTAAATGGCTTGTGTGTGAAGGAGGGGCTCGTGCCGCCATAACTCAGTTGGTAGAGTGTCTGGCTGTTAAGCCTGCAGATACCAGAATGTCACAGGTTCGAGCCCTGTTGGCGGCGCCAAATCCTAGTTCGATTTTGGGCCTGTAGCTTAGTCCGGTCAGAGCGCTCGGCTCATAACCGAGTGGTCGCCGGTTCAAATCCGGCCAGGCCCATGAAGCAACCTTTTGAGCTATCACTATGCGTCCATCCTCGTAATGCGACAGCCTCTCGAAGGACGCGATCTTCGTATCCTTTGCCCAAGTCCCTTCTCCGTCACGGCTATCCACTCGACATCCAAGCAGCTCCTGAAGCTCCATGACAAGCCCTCCCAAGTCAAGAAGGCTCCTTTCCGGCTCCATATCAACCAGGAGGTCCAGGTCGCTCTCTGAGTCGGCCTCTCCCTTGGCCACAGAGCCGAAGATGCGAACGTATAATGGCTACATGTCTGGCAGCGATTGTCAAGGATCTCTTCGCGCCGCTATTGGAGCAGAGTGCGCTACATTCGTCCACCTAACCTCCGGCCGCACGCCTGCGCTCGACCGTTCATGTAGGCCCCCGGCCCTCGGCAGCGCAGCGCCAGCTCAGCTGAAAGCTTTAGACGCGGGCGAGCAAGGCCCGCCAGGCATCGCCTACGGCACCGAGAACGACGTCGAGATTGCTGAAAGCGGCGGGCCTTCTGGAGGGCTGAGCTTTTTTTGACCTTCTCTTGCTTTCGTGCCTATGCAACAGTTCGTCACCGTCTCCCCAATTTATTCACTACAATTTTTTTCATTGAAGACGAATGATAATGATATGTCAACAGTCTCATTGCTTGTCGAGATTGACCCAAAGGTCAAGGCCCGCCTGGCTAGCTCTGCCCTTGATGACGAGCCAATGGATACAGAAACCAAGGAGAAGATCGAAGAGGCTTTGAAAGATCTCGAAGAAGGCCGTTCGTTAACAAGCCAGCAGATTCGAGAGATGCTGGAGTGATGGGCCGTATGATGGGGATGCAAGGGACGGATCATCCGCTACCCTTTGGGCCCTGCCTTCCCCCAATGTGGCACAGATCGCCAAAAGCAATTCCAGCCCACTCTGCCCTAGATGGAGGCCTGTCCCGCTTCCTCCGGAGGCGAGTCCTTCCTCGGCTTCTGATTGGCCCTTGCGATGCCCTGCCACTCGACTATCTTCTTGACGTTTATCCCTGATCGGTCGGCCAGGTCCACCGAAGATGCCTTCAAGAGTTCCTCCGGCGTCTTCACCCCAGCTGCTTCCAGCTTCCCCAGGCTCTTTGGGCCAAGACCCTTTATATCCACGAGGGCAGCCTCCTTTGGCACGTCCGCCTTCCTCGCCTGCCAGTCCAGGAAGTTGCAGTGGGGGCATCCCAGATCCCAGGGCCTCTTCCCCTTGTTGATGATCCGGATGTGGAAGAGCCCGTGTAGATCGCATATCTTCTCGGTGACGATCACTGCGCCCTGGCGTGGCAGTGGCAGGGTAAAGGTGCAGTTGGGATACCCGGAGCATCCTATGAACCGGCCTCCTCGACGGCTTCGCCTGATGATCAGCTCCGAGCCGCAGCTCTGGCACTTGCCAACGATCTTGTCCACCCGGAGCCCGTCCCTGAGCGAGGTCTCTATCTCCTCCTTGTGGCCTAGAAGGTCGTCGAAGACCGAGTTGAGCATATCCCTCGACTCCTCGATCACCTTATCCTCCTTGACCTTCCTCTCGGCGATCAGTGTCATCTCCTCTTCCAAGAGTCGCGTCATCTCGGGCTTTGTGATCGTGGGGGCATATCGCTCCAAGGCCTCCACAACGGCGTTTGCGGTGTTTGTGGGGCGCAAGGGGTTGCCCTGGACGTAGGCTCGCGCGTAGAGCTTGCTGATGATGTCGTGCCTCGTTGACTTGGTGCCAAGGCCAAGCTCGTCCATCAGCTTTATCAGCCTTCCCTGGCCGTAGCGTGCAGGCGGCTGTGTCTCCTTCGAGAGTACCTTCCTGTCGAGCACCAACAGTCGCTCTCCCTTCTGCAGCTCGGGCAGTATCCTCTCCTCAGCCTTGCTGTATGGGTAGTAGTAGCGCCATCCAGGCTCGACGAGCCTCGCCCCTCGGGCACGGAAGGGCTCCTCGCCTATCCTCACCTTGAGGGTGATGATCTCCCACTTGCACCTCTCGGAGAGGGTGGCAAAGAACCGGCGCACAACGAGCTCGTATATCTTCCACTGATCATCCTTAAGCTCGCCTTTGCTAGCAAGGGAGGTTGGATAGATGGGGGGGTGATCGGTCGTCGCCCTCTTGCCGCGGCTGGGGATCATTGGGCCTTTGAGGAGCCTCTCTGCCTCCTCTTTGAATGGGCCCTGTAGGAATAGGGATGCTAATGCCACGAGATCGATGGAGGGCGGATAGACGGTGTTGTCCGTTCGAGGATAACTGATAAAACCGTTTGTATAGAGCCCCTCGGCGATCCTCATGGCATTGGCCGCGGAGAAGCCGATGGCGCTTGCAGCACTGATGAAGCTTGTTGTGTCGAATGGAGCGGGCGGCTTGTCCTCCCTGGACTTGACGTCGATCGCTTCGATTAGGCCTTCCGGCCCCATCCTCTCCAATATCCCTTTCGCCTCTGCCTCATCCCAGATCCTCCCTTTGGCATGGCTCACCTGGACGTCCTTCTCAAGGTCAGCAAGAATCTCCCAGTAGGGACGTGCGACGAAGGCCTGTATCTCCTTCTCGCGGTCCACGATGAGGGCGAGGGTCGGCGACTGCACCCGGCCGACCGATAGAAACTCCTTGCCCAGTCGGCCTGAGGTGATGGAGATGAAGCGGGTGAGGGCAGCTCCCCAGACGAGGTCGACGACCTGTCTTGCCTCTCCTGAGGCCGCAAGGTCAAAGTCTACCTCCTCGGGATTTGCGAATGCCTTCTGGATCTCCTCCTTGGTGATGGCGCTGTAGCGAACTCGATCTGCGGTAAGGCCTGGGTTGACCTCGCGTGCGATCCTGAGGGCCTCGACGCCGATCAGCTCCCCCTCACGATCGTAGTCTGTGGCGATGGTGATGTGGTCGGCATCCTCTCCCAGCTTCTTCAAGGCGGATATTATCCTCTCCTGGGTCGGTGTGGTTACCACCTCGGCCCGGATTAGGTCCCGATAGTCCACCTTCTGCCAGTTATTGTAGCCAGGGGGATAGTCCACTCCCACTATGTGGCCGCTCAACCCCATCACCACCACATCTTCGAAACTGAAGGCTTCCACACCCGAGATGCGGTTGACCTTTGGGCTGATGCCCGCTAAAATCTGGGCTATTCGCTTGGCTGCATCGTGTTTCTCCGCGATGATGAGATGCATTCGATTCCCGCAAGTTCCGACATGTATAAGTATCTATCGTAACCACCCCGCCAAGGATGATTAATACCGTCTTGCCTTGTTGCTATGATAGTCCTTGGTCTGGGTCAATCTGTAACCAAAAACTTAGCTCCCCTGTTTAATTATTATGAATTTACTGATCCAATCTTGCTACAGGCAATAATTGTAAATTTTTAAAATTGTAATGTAGGAACTTTTCGGCAGTAGATGAGCTATATATCAAGTTCACATCCTCTATCTCTCACTCACAAGCTTTAAGTAGATAAGGATCTATCCAGAAAGCGGCGGGAGATTGTAATGGAATTAATAAGGCTCTGCTTTATGGCCGCTGAGGAGGGTGGTCATATGGTCGCTCCAGGTGCCTTGTTCCGTTGCATCTCTTCTGTTAAAAGGTAAAGGAGGAATAGAACGTGTCTGACAAGATAGACCTATATAGCGACCGTGGAGTTCTTTTGAAGAGCGACGTCGATCTTAAAGAGATCAGTCCACTGAAGAACGCCGCAATGAAGAAGCTCATTAACCTGACCAAGCGAACGGTGGCTGTCAACCTGGCCGGTATCGAGCAGGGTTTCAAAAAGGGAAAGGTTGGTGGAAAGGGAAGGGCCATCAAGGGCCGCGAGCTGAACTATGATGTAATGGCCAACGCCGATGCACTCGCCGCGAAGATAAAGGGACTGCTGCAGGTTGATAAGGGCGACGACACCGTCGTTCAGGTCCTGGGCGGCGGAAAGCAGCTTCTCGTCCAGATCCCCACTGCCAGGGTGGATGTAGCCTCCGAGTTCGTAGTAGGCATGACCGCAACTGCTGCAGCGACGGTCGAGGCCTTGATCCAGCAGTTCAAAGCTGGCTATGCAGAGGCCCCCATGGTCCACGCTACCGTCTGGGGACAGTACCCCCAGACCGTCGGGATGGACGGCGGCAACATCGCATCCGTGCTTAACATCCCCCAGAACGATGAGGGCTTGGGCTTCGCTCTCAGGAACGTCATGGCCAACCACCTCGCCGTGATCACCAAGAGGAACGCCATGAACGCAGCCGCTCTCTCAGCCATCTATGAGCAGATCGGCGAGTTCGAGATGGGCAACGCCATGGGCATATTCGAGAGACATCAGCTCCTCGGCCTGGGCTGCCAGATCAACGCAAACAACTTGCTCTATGAGACCGTCAAGAAGAACGGCAAGACTGGAACCATCGGCACGGTCGTACACAGCATTGTTGAGAGGGCCATCGAGGACAAGGTCATAAAGGCCGGCAAGAAGTTCCCCTCCGGATTCACGATGTACGAGGCAAACGACGTCTCCATGTGGAACGCCTACAACGCAGGCGGCGTGCTTGCGGCAACGATGGTCAACTGCGGCGCTCTTCGAGGCGCTCAGGCAGTATCGTCCACTCTGCTCTACTACAACGACCTGGTCGAGAAAGAGACCGCTCTTCCCGGGTGCGACTTCGGCAGGGTACAGGGCACTGCGGTCGGCTTCTCGTTCTTCAGCCACTCTATCTACGGCGGCGGCGGCCCCGGTGTCTTCAACGGCAACCACGTCGTGACAAGGCACTCCAGAGGCTTTGCCATCCCCTGCGTGGCTGCAGCTGTAGCTCTTGACGCCGGCACTCAGATGTTCACCCCTGAGATGACATCCAGCCTGGTCGGCGCCATATATGGTGAGATCAAGGAGTTCCGTGAGCCGATCGTCTCGGTGGCGGAGGCCGTATAAGCCTGGCGGAATAAGATGGTCACTACTTCAGACACGGGTCCAGTCCAGGTGGAGATATTCCCTGGAAGGTTTCTCATGCCCGAGACGGCCCAGCGCCTTCTCAATGAGATATACATGACCGGAGGGGTCAAAAGGATAATGATCCAGGGCCCCAACCTGCCTCGGGCGGTCCCTTATGGGCCGGCTCGGGGGACTCCCATCGAGGAGAACAGGGATCTCCTGATCGAGGTGGGAGATCAGGCCTTGGAGCTCAGAGTCAAGGTGGGAAGGATTCGGCTGGAGCTGGAGGGCGAGGAGGATATCCCGAAGGTACAGGCGGCGTGCGAGCGAGCGCTGCCCTTCTCCTTCTCACTCAAACGAGGGCGTTTCTTCCGAGATGTCTCCACGATCACAGATTACGCCAAGTACGGACGGGTGATCGAGGATAAGCGCATCCTGGGACTGATCGATCCGAAGGCCAAAAAAGAGAGAGATATGGCCATTTTGTCTGAGCTAGATGAGTGACACCTTACAAGGAGAGATTAAATATGGCATACACACCCCAATATTATCCCGGAAACACCTCTGTTGGTATCAACAGAAGGAAGCATATGTCCGGCAATCTGGAGAAGCTCAGGGACATCCCTGAGGCTGATATCGTGTCCATCATGGGCCACAGGGCTCCAGGAGCCGACTACCCAAGCACTCATCCTCCCCTCAAGGAGATGGGTGAGCCCGACTGTCCAGTGAGGCAGCTCGTAGAGCCAACCCCCGGAGCCGCCGCTGGCGACCGTATCAGGTACTCCCAGTTCGCTGACTCCATGTACTTCGCCCCGTCGATCCCCTACTGGAGATCCTACTGGGGAGCCATCAACTGCAGAGGCTGCGACCCAGGCACGCTGTCCGGCAGGCAGATCATCGAGGCCAGGGAGAGGGATATCGAGGCCTACACAAAGACCCAGATGGACAGCGAGATGACCGATGTGGCCCTCTGTTCCATGAGGGGCTGCACTGTCCACGGCCACTCCCTCAGGCTAGAGGAGAACGGCATGATGTTCGACATGCTCGCCAGGAGCGAGATGGGAGCTGATGGGAACGTCTACTATGCAAAGGACCAGGTGGGCATTCCCCTGGACAAGAAGATCAATGTGGGCAAGCCCATGAGCGAGGCAGAGGCCAAGAAGCGGACCACACTCTTCAGGGCAGACGCCATTCCATTCAGCGGAACGGTCGGCGCCAGGAAGCCCGACGAGGCCCTGGAGGCACTACACCACATGTGGGAGCTCAGGAGCCTGTGGGGATACAGGCCGGAGTGAGAGGTGATTTAAATGGCAAAGCTTCACACTAAAAAGCTGTTCGTAAAAGCACTGAACAAGAAGTTCGGAAAGGACTTCGACCTAGCGGGCCAGAAGACTGAGTATAAGAGACTGGGGCCGGAGCAGAGCGCCCGTAAGAGGGAGTTCATGGAGGCCTCCAAGAAGCTGGAAGGAAAGCGTGGCATCTCCTTCTACAACCCAATGCTCCACTGCGGTGGAGTGCCCCTGGGTCAGAGGCAGCTCGTCCCCTACAAGCTCTCCACAACCGAGTACATAGTTGAGGGCGACGACCTGCACTTCGTAAACAACCCCGCCATGCAGCAGATGTGGGACGACATACGAAGGACGGTTATCGTCGGTCTGGACATGGCCCACGAGGTGCTGGAGAAGCGTCTCGGAAAGGAGGTCACGCCTGAGACCATCAACAACTACCTGGAGATCCTCAACCACGCCATGCCCGGCGCAGCCGTGGTTCAGGAGCACATGGTCGAGACCCACCCCGGGCTCGTTGATGACTGTAACTGTCGGCTGTTCACCGGTGACGACGACCTGGCCGACGAGATCGACGACCAGTATCTTGTTGACATCAACAAGCTCTTCCCCGCCGATCAGGCCGAGCAGATCAAGGCAGCCATGGGCAAGACATCCTGGCAGGCCATCCACATACCGACGATCGTCTCGAGGACATGCGACGGCGGAACCGCCTCCAGGTGGAGCGCCATGCAGCTCTCCATGACCTTCATCGACGCCTACAACATGTGCGCCGGTGAGGCCGCTGTGGCCGACCTAGCCTACGCCGCAAAGCACGCTGCGGTCATCCAGATGTCCGAGATGCTTCCGGCCAGGAGGGCTCGTGGCCCCAACAACCCCGGCGGCCTCTCCTTCGGCTTCATGGCCGACATGGTTCAGATCTCCAGGACCAAGCCTTGGGATCCGCCCCAGGTGTCCCTGAACGTGGTCGCTGCCGGAACCATGCTCTATGACCAGATTTGGCTGGGCAGCTACATGTCCGGCGGCGTCGGATTCACCCAGTACGCAACCGCTGCCTACACGAACGACGTCCTCGACGACTTCAGCTACTACAGCTGCGACTACATGATGGACAAGTACGGCGGGTTCGCCAAGGCTCCGATGAACCTCGATGTCGTAAAGGATATCGCAACCGAGACCACCCTGTACGCTCTTGAGCAGTACGAGGAGTTCCCGACCCTCCTTGAGGACCACTTCGGCGGGTCCCAGAGGGCAGGAGTCGTCGCTGCCGCATCCGGTATCGGCTCTGCATGCGCCACTGGAAACAGCCAGGGCGGACTTGCCGGATGGTACCTCTCCATGTGCGTGCACAAGGAGTCTCACGGCAGGCTGGGCTTCTTCGGATACGACCTGCAGGATCAGTGCGGTCCGACCAACGTGTTCAGCTACCAGTCAGACGAGGGAAGCCCGCTCGAGATCAGGGGTGCCAACTACCCCAACTACGCCATGAACGTGGGCCACCAGGGCGAGTATGCCGGCATCACCAGCGCTGCTCACGCAGCCCGCGGCGACGCATACTCCGTCAACCCCTTGATCAAGGTCTGCTTCGCCAACCCCGCTCTGCTCTTCACCTGGGACGATATCCGCAAGGGATACGGCATGGGTGGAGCTAGGGAGTTCCGCGCTGCTGGCGACCGAAGCCTGGTCATGCCCGCTGTCTGAGCGGGTACCCTCTCCCTTTTTATTTTTTAAGGCAAGGATAGCGTAAGCCTTCTTCTGGCCACAAGGCCATTTCGGGGCCCTTCTCGTTCCACCATTCCCTATTGATTAGGCACAGGTTGGGACGAATAGAGCTGTTGATGCTGTCTATCGCTAATAGCACATATGCCTAATTAGGTACAGCAGATCGCTATGTACCGGTTCTATATGCCTAAAAGAGTGGGGGGTCAGGTTCCTCAAGTCAGGTACTGCCTGTACTTATCGAGAAGCCCGTAAACTCCGATGATGTCCCTGCCCTGTATCCTCACCTCGTTGAGGTGGGAGGTGTAGAGCCCATCGGTTATCGCTCTCGGCACAGGCTTTGAGCACTCTGCCTGGATCATCAGCTCAAGGCAGCGAGCCTCGGCCTCGTTGAGCTTTAGGGGGCTGTACTCCCCACTGTGCTTCTGGAAAAGGGGGTTATCCTCATGCGGCAGCTCGAGCGCTTCCCTTGCCAGGGGAGTTCCAGGGATGGGCTCGGCGATGCTCACGAAGACGTCGTCCAGCATGGCCTCGTCCAGGAAGTCGACCGTCTCCTGGAACTCCTCCCTCTCTTCGCCGGGATAGCCAACGATGAAGCTTCCTCCGACCTTCACCCCCACATCCTGGGCGAGCCTGACTGCGGCGATGTTGGCCTTTGTGGTTACGCCCTTTTTCATGGCCTTCAGGATCTTATCGGACCCCGACTCCAGGCCGAAGAAGACCCAGCCTATGGTGTAGTCCCTTACAGCCTCGAGCATCTCCCTATCCACCAGGTCAACCCTCATATCGGGGACCGAGAGGTTCCTCTTTCCCAAAATGGAGGAGAGGGCCTGCAAGAGCTCCATAAAGGCATCCTTGTTCAGCTCCCTTTTATAGCCGAAGAGGTTTCCTGTGCCGCCGCTAATGGCAATCCTGCGTATGCCCTTCTCCTTGAGGGCCAAGACCTCCTTGACGATGTTTCCCAGGCTTCGACTTCTAATGCTGCGGCCGAAGAAGCGGGGGACCTGGCAGAAGCTGCAGCCTCCAAGGCAGCCCCTGTGGGTCTCGATGTACAGGTTTGCGCCGCGGACGTTCTGCTCCTTTAGATCCGGCGGTATGATGGGCAGCGGGTGGTCGAGAATGGCAGCCGGCATTATAAGGGTCTTGATGATCTCATCGCCTCTTGAAAAGGCCAGGTTGGGGATACTCTGCCCGGGCCCATCCTCAACGAGCGGTATCACCGTCTCCTCCCCCTCCCCTGTTACGAGGGCCGTCGGCTGGAGCTCTCCCATGACCATCTCAGGGGAGATCCCAACCGGCCCTCCAACGTAGATCGTATCCTGGCTGGCGACAAAATCCTTTATTCCTTGGTCCATCAGCTGCAGCGTGGAAAAGAGGCTTAAGAGGGTGACCTCGCCATCAGACTCGAGCTTGCGGGTGACCGACACGTCGTGTCCTCTCTCCCGGAGGATCCCGCCGAGCACGAGCGATCCGTATGTGTAGATGCCCGGGGATACTATGGTGACCAGCATCTCCCCTCACACCCCAAGGGCGTTGATCATCTCTATCAGCTCATCGAATGCCTCGACCTCCCAGTCGAGCACCTCTTCAGGGGTCATCGATATGCTCATCTCCCCGTCGACCGTGAGCTGATCTGGCCCACGGCGAATTAGGCGGTCGACGCCGTCCCTTGTAAGCGCCCGGCGCACATCCATATCATGGGCCATGATCCTTCCTGGAAGGATCGTCGTCTCCTTGACCTGGCTTAAGTCGAGCTCTTCGATATCCTCAATCGTAATTAGGCATCCGATCTCCTTCTTCACAGGCAGGACGTTCACCTGAGGGCCGATTGCGGAAAAGATCCTCTGCAGGAGGGGAGCTGCAACAGCTCCCGTTATGATCGTTGCCCCCCTTCTCAAGGGCGCAAGCCTTGATAGGGCCTCTTCGTTCCAGGCAAGGGCGAATGGGGCTTTCGTCTCCGGATCCCAGAGGGGAGTTCCAGAGACCCGGAATGGATAATCTCGATTGGCTGCTGTTACGATCTCGCGAAACTCCTCGACCGAGTGAGGGACCACTCCCGGCATCAAGGGAGCATTTCCAAGTATCAGCCCCTGCTCTCTGCTGTTTGCAAACCTCATCAAGAGAAGCCCCTTTGTCCCCATCTTCTCCAGGTCGTTGCAGGTCCTCTCGAGCTCTTGTCCATCGTTCACCCCCGGGATGAGCACCGCTGCGGCATAGACGTCGCATGACTCGGAGAATCGGGCGAGGTTCGCGAGCGCTGCCTCTGGGTGAGGGTCCTTCATATAACGGCGGCGGATCTCCGGATTCGTTGAGAAGACGGTGAAGTTGACCTCACTGACGCCCGCCTCTATCAGAGGCGCGGCCTCGTCGCCCCTGGAGAATCCCTTTCCGCTGGTGTAGCCAAGCGTTATGGGAAGCTCGCGCTGGCCGACCATCTGCGAGAGGGCCAGAAGCTCCGGATAGCAGCTCAGGTCGCCTCCCCCGCTGATGGTAACCTTCTCTGGCCTCGTGCCATAGGACTTTTGGGCGAGCTCCATTGCCACCATCGAGAGCGGCTTGAAGCCGGAGTAACCCTCCATAATGGCTCGCGAGCAGTAGTCGCAGCCCTTCTGGAATGGCATGCAATATTTGCAGCCGAAGGGCTTGACCTGCTTGACCCCCTTGAAGTAACAGTAGCTACAGAAGCCTTTGCAGTCCAGGCCAGGTCGACCCCCCACGTCCGCCAATAGGTCCATGAACCATCCTTGAATGGGTCGGGTAAAAGCCTTTGGATGGCCTGCATAGGGAAAGCAATATGTAGGTCATTGAATACATATCCTTCTGATGGGGACGCGCGAAGGGGTGATGGATCGCCCATGAAGGGTCTATCTCAGGCCTTGATCCGGGTTGACTCCATGACGATGAAGAGCGGAGGTACGGATTGTACATTAGGGAAGTGGAGCTGAGGAACTTCAAGTCGTTCGGAAAAAGGGTAGTGATCCCCCTTCCAAACGATTTCATCGCAGTGACGGGTCCAAATGGAAGCGGCAAGTCGAACATAGTCGATGCCCTCCTCTTTGCCTTATGCCTCTCGAGCTCCCGGGCCATGCGAGCTGAACGGCTTCCCGATCTCGTCTATCGGGGGGGTAACGGCAAGAGCCCCGACTACGCCCAGGTTACGGTGAGGCTCGACAATGCATCTCGCGCCATCCCCTTGGACAATGATGTGATAGAGATCTCGCGCAAGGTTAAGATCAACAATGATAAATACAATTCTACATATTACTTAAACGGCAAGACATGCAGCCAGGGGGAGCTTCAGGATCACCTCTCCAGGGCAGGCATCACCCCGGAAGGCTACAACGTCGTGATGCAGGGCGATGTAACCCGCATCATCGAGGTCAGCCCTTTCGAGAGGCGACGGATCATCGACGAGATAGCAGGTGTTGCCGAGTTCGAGGAGAAGAGGCGAAAGGCCCTCGCTGAGCTCGACGTCGTCAAGGATAGGGTAGACCGCGTCGACGTGATACTCGGAGAGGTGAGCTCACAGCTCGATAGGCTCAGAGCGGAGAGGGACAAGGCCCTTGCCTACCAGGCGAGCCGCGAGGAGAAGCGGCGGCAACAGGCCTATCTCCTCCTTGCAAAGCTGAAGGAGGCTGAGTCCGACCTATCCTGCCTCGCTGGCGAGCTGAAGGGAGCACGGGAAGAGCAGGGCGCCCTCGCCCTGGCCAGGGCGAAAAAGGCGGAGGAGCTCGCTTCGTTCGAGGCATCATTGCAGGAGCTAAACGGCAGAATCGCCCACAAAGGCGAGGAGGAGCAGATCCAGGTAAAGCGGCGAATCGAGGAGCTGAAGGGCGAGATTGCCCTGGAGGCCCAGAGGGCGGACTTCTCCTCCAAGGCCGCTCGTGAGGCAGAAGCCCTCATCGCCAAGGACTATCTGGAGATTCAGAAGCTCGAGCAAGAGATATCCGATCTCGTTGAGCGGCAAGGGCAGGTGGAGATCAGGAGGGCAAGCGTTCAGGGCGAGCTCGAGGAGCAAGGGGAGGCGGCTTCGGCTGCCCGCCATCGAATCGCCCAGGCGGATATCCGATACTCCGAGCTTCGCGAAGAGCTAGAGGAGGCCTTGGGGGGGCGTATGAAGGCAAAGGACCGACTTGGCGACCTCTTGCGAGAACGAGATCGCATCCTCGACTCTGCCCGCCGAGGATCTCTCGATCGAGATCGTCTGGAGGCTCTCATCTCCCAGGACTTGGAGGCGCTCGATGAGGCGGATCGAGAGGGGAGGGGGATTCGCTCTCAGGTGGACGAGATGCACAACCGTGCCGTCCGTCTCGAACGGGAGAGGGACGATCTGGAAGGGGCAAGGCTTCGGGCCAGGCGCGAGATCTCGGAGGCCGATCGTAACCTTCAGCGCATGCAGGGCGAGTATGCAAGGGCGGAGGCTCGCGCCCGCGTAGCCGAGGATCGCACAGGCTACAGCCGGGCCGTTGAGGCGATCCGCTCGGCGATGAGGCAGGGAGTGCTCCGGGGCCTACACGGGACTATCGCGGATCTAGGCGAGGTCGACTCCAGGTATTCAGCCGCCCTCGAGATCGCTGCTGGAGCGAGGCTGCAGAGCGTGGTTGCAAGGAGCGATGAGGATGCGTCGATCGCGATCGATTACCTCAAGCGCAGCCAGACCGGACGAGCCACGTTCCTTCCTTTGAGCCGGCTGGCTTCAGGATCTCTCTCAATCAAGCCCCAGGAGCCAGGCGTTGTGGACTATGCGATCAACTTGGTGACCTTCGATTCACACATGTTCAACGCTTTCTGGTACGTCTTTCGCGATACCCTAGTCGTCGATAACCTCTCGACTGCAAGGCGGATGATGGGACGCTACAGGATGGTCACCATCGAGGGGGACCTCGTGGAGAAGAGCGGGGCCATGACCGGCGGCCATTACAAGTCTCGCGTCAAGTTCGCCGCCGACGAGAGCCGCCGCCTGGTCGAGTTCTCCGAAAGGCTCTCGTCGGTCGAGGCAGAGCGAAGCGCCCTTCTCGACAGGCTCGACTCGTTCGAAGAGGCCCTCTCCAGAGTGAAGCGAGAACTAGAGGGGCTCGACAAGGAGATGTCTCGTCTAACCTTCCGCATGGAGGAGCTGGGGAGCGGAAGGATTCGCCTGGATAGGTCGCTTCAGGAGAGGAGAGAGCTTCTCTCCCAGCTGGGGGTGGAGTTGACACCGGCAAAGGAGCGGCTCGCATGGCTGGATGGGGAGATCGAGGCCACGAATAGCGAGCTTGCCGGCCATAACCGAAAGGTAGAGGAGACCGAGGCAATGCTTGGCGGCTCCGATATTCCCAGGATGACATCGCTCGTTGAGTCGGCCGAAGGAGAGATGAGGCGGCTCGAGTCCAGGATCAAGGAGCTGGATGGGGAGATCATGAGGAACCGCCTCCGCGAGGAGAGCCTGATCGAGAGGTCTCGCGAGCTCTCCGCTCGCAAGGAGGACCTCGAGGCAAAGCGAAGCGAGGCCCAGACGAAAGAGCAGGCCTCGCTCGCTCGAAAAGCTGAGTTGGCAACGGAGCTCGCAAAAATCGCGGAGCGTGAGGGCCAGATAGAGGATGAGCTCTTCGGCCTGAAGGGTGAGCGTGGCCGATTGCTCAATGGGATCCTCTCCGCTCAGAGGGAGATCGACCGCATGGAGAGGGAGGTGGATCGCCTTGAGGCAAGGATCACCGCTTCATCCGGTGCGGAGGTGGAGACGATGTCGACCGTCCAGGTTCTCAGGGCGGAGATCGAGGCTTCAGGAGTGGATGCGAACGAGGTGCCTCCGAGATCAGAGGTGATAGGGCAGAAGATCCGGGCGCTCGACCGCGCCATGCAGGAGATGGAGCCGGTGAATATGCTTGCCATCCAGGAGTTCGAGCACGTCGAGCAGCGAAAAGAGAACCTCACGGCGCGAAGGGATACGCTTCAAACGGAGCGCGAGGGGATCATGAACAAGCTGGACAAGTACGATAGGATGAAGAAGGAGGCCTTCATGGTCTGCTTCAATGAGATCAACGCCAACTTCAGGGAGGTCTTCAATGAACTCTCCGGGGGCGAGGGGGAGCTCATGCTGGGGGTTCCAGACGATCCACTTTCCGGCGGCCTGACGATCAAGGCCCGTCCGGCGGGAAAGATCTTCCATCGTCTAGAGGCCATGTCCGGCGGCGAGAAGAGCCTGACTGCCCTCTCCTTCATATTCGCAATCCAGCGGTTCCAGCCAGCCCCCTTCTACGCCATGGATGAGATAGACATGTTCCTGGATGGGGCCAACGTCGAGAAGGTGGCAAGGATGATCAAGAAGATCTCCTCCAATGCCCAGTTCCTGGTCGTCTCGCTGAGAAAGCCGATGATACAGAGGGCGAGCTACACCGTAGGTGTGACTATGCAGGAGAAGAACATCACAAGCGTGACTGGCATATGCATGAACTGAAGGGCAAATGGGATCTCATAGATCAGGAGGATCCCATAGAGGTGCTCCTCGAGATGGCCCGTCGAGGAGAGGTCGATCCCTGGGATATCGATATAGCTCGGATTACCGAGCGTTTCTTGGAGTACCTCGACTCCATGGAGGAGAGGGATCTTAGGATCCCCGCCCGAACCCTTCTCTACGCCGCAATCCTCCTTCGAATGAAGTCCGATTCGATGGAGGAGCCAGAGGACGAGATCGAGGAGGAGCCAATCGAGGAGTGGATCGAGGAGCCGTCCGGCAGGCTGCCAAAGCCCCCCCTCAGGAGGCGAACCAAGAGGCCGGTCACCCTCGACGAGCTGATCTCGGAGCTGAAGAGGGCGGAGATGGCTGGCCGACGGCGCGAGGCGCGCTATGCCCTCATACAAGAGGATGAGATCGAGGAGATCCAGGACGTATCCCACGAGGAGGGAATCGAGGAGAGGATAGCTTCCCTTCTGTCCCTTGTGGAGGAGCTCTTCGAGGTGAGCGAGAGGGTCTCTTTCCAGGACGTCGAGGGGGGGGACAGGGCGCTCAGCTACATATCCCTGCTCTTCATGGCCCAGAGGAAGCATCTCTGGCTTGAGCAAGAGGAGCTCTTTGGCGAGCTCTACCTCTGTCGCAGGCTTGATGGCTCGTAAGGCAGGTGAAGCAACCTTTTTGTTGATAATTGCGAAAGGGCATGCCGTGGTGGATCTTTGAAGGTGGATGGGAATTCCAGGAGCAAGGCAGTTGTCGAGGCCGCCCTCTTCGCAGCGGGAAGGGGCCTCTCGCTCTCGGAGCTCTCCAGCCTGACTGGGATCTCAGAGGAGGCGGTGCGGCTAATTGCCGAGGAGCTCTCCGAGGACTTTCGCCTGCGCGATTCCGGCCTCGAGATCCGATCCTTAGAGGATCGGTATGTGATGCAGGTTCGCGGGATTCTGGCGGCGGATGTGGTGGCAGTGGCCCCCAGGGAGATGGAGGCTCCCCTCATCAGGACGCTCGGGGTGATCGCCTATCGCCAGCCCATCATCCAGAGCGATCTCGTGCGCATACGTGGAAACAAGGCCTACGACCACGTAAGGGAGCTCGAACGAATGGGGCTGATAGCAGCCGTTAGAAGCGGCCGATCCAAGGAGATCAAGACGACGAAGGCATTTGCCGACTACTTCGGCATCGAGTCCGACCGCCCCGAGTTCATCAGGCGGACGATGGGCCAAGGCAGGAGGTGCATTGGGGTGACTGCAATGTTTCGCTCGCTTGCGGAGCGGATAGGGCTCGACTTCGTCGTCGTGAATCCCTACAGGCCGGGCGCAGAGGACCTGGAGACCTTGGGGGAGATCGACCTCCTCGTTCTCTCCCCCGGCTACGCCGAGAAGGCGAGGGAGCACTATTCCGGGGAGATGATCGAGGCCGGTTGCCGTACGCTCTCAGAGCTTAAGGAGGGCGCGGAGTTGATCTCGGGGGCGGTTTCGGACTGTCCCGACATCGAGCCCCTCCTCGGCGAGATCGACGCCATCCTATTGGAGTATCGGGCGCGTGCCAGGGGCTTTCCCCCTATCCATCCCCTTACGTCCATGGCCAAGGATCTAGCTAGCGACCTTCATATCCCCTTGGATGATGATGGCGCAACCGTCGCATCGAGCTCCTCCGGGCGAGAGGCCGATATCCTCATCCCGACTCATCAGGACTACGGCATGGATATCGTCGAGAGGATCAAACAGAGGTACGATGCCCTCCTGGAAGGCCTCTCGCCCTCGCGCTGAGGCCGTCTCTTTCATTAACCATCGGGTACATAGATACAGCCCATGGCGACCTGCGAGAATTGCGAATCTTCGGTGGATGAGACGCTGGAATACGAGGGTCGAAACCTCTGCGAGGACTGCTATCTCGATGCAGCCTCAAGGATACGGGCATGCGACCCCTGGGGAGAGCACTCCAAGAAGACGTTTCGGGAACAGCACGGGCTCAAGGGGACTGACGGCCTGACCGATCAGCAGGCTGAGATCTACCGTCTCATCGAGTCCAAGGGAAAGGCCACTCGGGAGGAGATCCAGGCGGCGCTTGGCATCTCTCCAATGGAGCTTGAGAACCAGTTTGCATTGCTGAGGCATTGCCAGCTCATCAAGGGCAAGCGAGAGGGAGACCTGGTCTACATAGTGCTCTGGGAGTGACCTCGATGGGGGAGGGGGCATTGGACACGTTCGATCCGCCGCTCACCCTTGGCCAGAGGGCGGCCGACTGGGTGACTGACACCGTTGGCTCATGGAGTTTCGTCCTTTTCCAGACGATAGTCGTGATCGTCTGGGCTCTGCTGAACATCACCCATCTGGTCCGGCCATGGGATCCCTATCCCTTCATCTTCATGAACCTGATCTTCTCCCTCCAGGCGGCCTATACCGCCTCATTGGTGATGATCAGCCAGAACCGCCAGGACGAGATGGTTCGAAGGGTGGCAAGGCACAACTACGCCTTGGATATCAAGGCAGAGGAGGAGGTCCGGGCAATCATCGCAAGCCTTGAGAGCCATGACAGGCTCCTCTGCGATGTTCATCAGGATCTAATGGAGATCAAGGCCGAGTGCAGGGCGATGAGGAGATAGGGTTGGGGATTGCAGGATTGAAGGCCGCAAAATATGATCTAAAGGGGGATATGCGATGCCAAGAGAAGATGCGGAGGCTGCACTTCTGTCGGATAAAAGGATCATCTCCCTGGATGATGCGGCCAGGTCCCATTATGCCGCTGCCTCAGATCGAATAAGGAAGATTGGGGGCGTGGCATGGGTAAATCCCGATATACAGGAGGAGGAGGCAATCCAATGGCTAGAGAAAGGAGCCCCGGCCGATCACAGCCGGCGGCTGGAGAACTATCGTCGATGAGGTCGGGGCAGGGCGATGAGCGCCTAAAGAATGCGAAGTTCCTCTGTCACAGGTTCTGCCCGCCATCCTGCCTCCTCGATAAGAGCCTTGGCCTCCACGAGAGGATGCTTGAAGTTCGCCCCCATTGGTCGGTTCAAAGGAGGGAGGAGCAGCATAAAAGGATAGACCTTGGGGAGAAGGTGCCCTTCGATATCGCGCTTCCCCTGCCGGCAAAGGATCGGGGCTTTGCCGAGACTGCTATTGGCGTAGAGCTCTTTCGGGAGCTCTTCGAGTGCCAGCACTGTGGCAGATGCTGTTCTACGCCGGGGGCGGGGCTTGTTCTCGAGAATGGGGACTTCGAGCGCATAGCCGGGTTCATAGGATCGCGAAAGCGGCTTAAGTCGCTCTGCCGCCGCGATAAGGATAGCGGCTGCTGGATCCTTCGCCAGCCCTGCCCCTTTTACGATCGCGGCTGCACGATCTATTCGGTAAGGCCCCTTACGTGCTTTCAGTACCCGCTCCATCCGCCACTCAAGGAGATGCCCTATCACCTGGCGGTCGACGCCTTCTGTCCGGCAGCGAGGAAGCTTGCCAAGGAGACCCTTGGCTGGTGGATCATATGCGAGGGCAACTGGGCGAAGCTTTACGGCTCGGGTCGAGAGAGCCTCAAGGGAGCGGTCTACAGGCGCATCCCCTAGGGGGCGCGCCCGCGCCGTCGATATCGTATGCCCAATGCCTGTATTGCAGTCCATCTTCCTAGCGTTTCTCACGGCAAAGCTGCTCGCAGCCTATATCACATCCCTTTCCCGGTGTCGCATGGCTTATATGGGCGCCCGTAATCTACTGCATTCGGTGAGCTTGCGTGATGGGATTGAACGACCTGGGCTTTGAGGTATTCGAGGAGATGGTGGACTTCGCCGAGGATCTCCAGGTGGATGTGATGGAGCTGGAGAACGGCGCTGTTGTCGTGGACGCTGGGGTGAAGGCCGCCGGAGGATTCGGGGCTGGGATCTATCTCAGCCGCATATGCATGGCCGACCTTGCCGATGTTCAGATAACTTCCATGGATCTGGGCAGGGCGAGCCTTCCCGCCGTCCAAGTTAGCACGGACCACCCCGCCCTCTCATGTATGGGATCCCAATGCGCCATGTGGCAGGTCAAGGTGGGGAAGTACTTCGCAATGGGAAGCGGGCCTGCCCGGGTGCTGGCTGGGATGACCAGGGACCTCTACGAGAGGATAGGCTTCGAAGAGTCCTCCGACGTCGCAGTGATCGTCCTGGAGTCGGACAGGATTCCCGACGAGGACGTGGCAGGCCATATCGCCGAGAGGTGTGGCATAGATCCGGGGGATCTGAGGATAGCGGTTGCCTCAACCGACTCGCTCGCTGGCCTCGTCCAGGTCTCCGCAAGGGTGGTTGAGACTGGGCTCCATAAGCTCTTTTCAATGGGATTCGATATCACAACCATCAATAGCGGTTGGGGCCGCGCGCCCATAGCTCCTGTCGTTGGCGATGCCACCATGTGCATGGGGGCCTCGAACGACGCCATAATTTACGGAGGCGAGACCTACTACAACCTGGCTTACGAGGATATCGAGGCCCTTTCTGACTATCTCCGGGCGATGCCCTCCCTTGCTTCGCGGGACTACGGCATTCCCTTCTACAAGACGTTCAAGGCGGCGGGCTTCGACTTCTTCAAGGTGGACCATAACGTCTTCGCCCCAGCGAGGGTTGTCATGAACGAGCTTGGCAGCAGGCGTACGATGGTTGCGGGAAGGATCAACCTTCCAGTCCTGATGGAGTCGTTCCGTTTAGAGGTCATGGAGGAGGATTGACCGGCCTCGGTCGCCCAAGAGATAGATATGTTTCAGGTAACCTTCCTCGGAACGGCGGGCTCTCTTCCAACCCCGGACAGGAGTCCCTCCGCGGTCCTCGTGAACCGGGAGGGCGAGCTCCACCTCTTCGACTGTGGGGAGGGCACTCAGCGCCAGATGATGCTTGCAAAGACCGGGATGATGCGTCTTGGCCACATCTTCCTCAGCCATCTCCACGCCGATCACATACTGGGCATCCCAGGGCTCCTGGAGACGATGGCCTTCCAGGGTCGAACCGAGCCCCTGACGATAGCGGGTCCCGCGAGGACATCGAGCGTTATGAAGCTCTTCTCGGCCTTGGGTTGCTGTTCTAAAAGCTTTCCAATCGAGGTCCTTGAGCTTGCGCCAGGCGATGAGATCTCCATGGATGGCTACCGAGTTCTCGCTTTGGAGACCTACCACAGCGTGCCGAGCCTCGGCTACTGCCTGGTCGAGGATATGAGGCCGGGAAGGTTCAATAGGAGCCGTGCAGTCGAGCTGGGAGTCCCGCCTGGCCCCCTTTTCGGAAGGCTTCAGCGCGGGGAGACGATCGTCCTCGACGGGCGATTCATACGTTCGGAAGAGGTCATGGGTCCTCCCAGGCGCGGACGCAAATTGGTCTACACAGGCGACACAAGGCCTTGCCAGGCTGTTGAGGAGGCAGCCCGAGATGCTGACATCCTGATCCACGACTCGGCGCTGGCAGACGATATGCTGGACTGGGCGGTCTCCACCAGGCACAGCACCGCAGGGGAAGCAGGTGCCCTTGCAGCAAGGGCGAAGGCGAGGCTTCTCGTCCTCACCCATATAAGCTCGCGCTACTCCGAAGACACGACGCCGCTCCTTGAGGACGCAAGGCGGCACTTTCGAGACGTGATCGTTGCGGCGGATCTGATGCGCATAGACGTCCCCCTGAGGGACGATTGAATCTTTCCTATATTTCAACCGCGAATGAACGCGAATGAACGCTAATATTCTCCTTTATTGGGACGATAAAACTGAAGAAGGGACTAACGCTCCTCCTTCAGGGCCGCCATTACCTCGCGGCTGAGGTCGTCATCCCTCTCCCCGATTGCCGCCTCCAGCGATGCGGCAAAGCCCTCCAGAGCCATCCTCGCCCGCCCCATATCCATCTCGCTGCTCTCATGGGCGATCCCCTGTCTCATCAGGTGGTCGATCTGATCTGGCGGCAGGCGAAGGGCGGTAGCAGCAGAGATCGCTCGCCCATACATCTCCATCCCTACGTAGTACTCGAGCCCTTCCCGGTAGAGCCTCTCTGCCTCCTCCGAAAGGCCGGCGTTCTTGGCGATGAGGGCGGCCCAGAGGTAGTCGCCCGCATCCATGAGTACCTGGATGGCTCTCCTGACGAGGCCGTTGTCCCTTGCGAGCATCGCCGCCAACTCCACCTCGCCCGCCTCGGCGAGCAGGTCGACTCCCTCCTCTACCAGTTCCGGGGGGAGGCCACGAACGTTCTCTTTAAGGTACGAAAGTCGCTCTTGAGGGTTCATATCACGAAAATCGACATTCAATTGCTGATCCACTCCATCTCTTTATCATCGTTCCTACTATATGGCCAACATTCACCTCTAGAGGAGGAGGTCGAAGACCTCCTTTGGGTCGACGCGGGCCGTCGAGTCCAGCGAAAGCGGCGTGATCGAGATCTTTCCCTCCTGGTAGACAGCCCTCACGTCGGTTCCTTCCCTCTCTTTGCAGATCAGGTCCCCTCCTATCCAGTAGTAGGGGCGGCCTCGGGGGTCGAACCTCTCCTCGACAGATGTTCGAAAGATCTTTCGCGCAAGCCTTGTGACCACGATCTCGGTATCCTCGGTGGCTTCTATTGGCAGGTTGATGTTGAGGATGTCAACCCCTGGGGGAAGCCCCTTATCAAGCACTCTATTAGCCACCCTTCTTACAAGCCTCTCTGCGACGTCGAACTCGTAGGGAGAGCTATGGTGGTTATCGAACTTGTCCCCCTGATCCACTACCTGGATGGATGCTGCGATCGCCGGAATCCCATAGCTTGCCGCTTCAAGTGCCCCGCCTATCGTCCCGCTTGTGGTCACTGTGTCGGTGCTGATATTCTCGCCCACATTGATCCCGGAGAGGGCCAATTGGGGCATCTCCCCCTTCATCACCGCGAATAGCCCCAGGATGACCGCATCGGTCGGCGTGCCGCTTGCCGAGTAGGCCTGGATCTCCGGCCAATTGACCTGGGTGAGCCGAAGGGGCTCGAAGACGGAGACCGAGCGTCCAACGCCGCTCTTCTGGCTGGAGGGGGCGACGACCACCACCTCTCCGAGCCCCTCCACGCTCCTCGCCGCTGCCCTCAGGCCGGGGGCGTAGATGCCGTCGTCGTTGGTGACGAGTATGCGATACATCGAATGCAGTCGGTCATCCTTGATATAAATACAGTGCGGAAGTCGTCGATTCAGGACCTTCTGATCCTCGCCGCGGTCCCATAGGCCGTGAGCTCTGCCGCCCTTGTGCCGGTCTGGGTGGTCGTGAACCTCAGGGTGACGACCCCATCTGTCCCCATCCGAGCTGCCTCGTCCGCCATACGCCTGACCGCCTGGCGGCGGGCATCTTCCAGCATCTCCGTATACTCGGATAGCTCGCCTCCGAACAGGCCCTTCAGGAAGACGACGATATCCTTCCCCAAGTGCTTTGATCGAACGGTGCTGCCGTATACCACACCGATGACCTCGAGCTCATATCCAGGCGCCGGCCGTTGTGATCATCATCCCTTATGCTCTCCCTCAATCTCCTTGAGCTCTCTTGGTTGCATCTCCTTGGTCTTCTGTTCGTAGGCCTTGATCACATCGGTCCTGGTGATTATCCCAAGAAGCCTCCTCGAGTTGTCGCTCGCTACAACCGGCAGCCTTCCAATGCCATTTTTATACATAATGTCCATGGCCAGCTTCACCGATTGGTCGGGGCGTGCAAAGATCACGTTCTTCACAGCCACATCCTTGACGAGGGTCTTTCCCTGACCCTCGGGGGGCACCTTTCTCACATCGTCGAAGGTGATCATCCCCACGAGGTCTTCGTCCTTCACAACCGGATAGCCGGTGTAGTTGTACTTGGCAATCGCGTCGCGTACATCGAGAACGGTCATCTCTGGCGTTACCGTGGTCACTTGGCGCTGCATGATCTCACCTATAGGGATGCTCTCCAGCACCGGTTCGGGCACGTCCACGAAGATGCCCCGGCGCATCAGGCGGATTGTGTACATCGAGCCTCCCTTGAGCACGATCTGGGCAACGGCAGCGCTCAGTATGCAGGAGATTATCAGTGGGGGCAGGCGGCTATAGTTGCTCGCCATCTCCGGTATCATCACAATGCAGGTCAAGGGGGCCCGCGCCGCACCTGCGAAGAACGCCCCCATTCCCAGGAGGCCGTAGGCGGCGGGGGCGGCAACCATCCCCGGGAGGGCGTGATAGACCGTGATGCCGAATGCCGCACCTAGCATCGACCCCAGGTAGAGGGTGGGGGCAAATAGGCCTCCGCTTCCGCCCGAGCCGACTGTGAAGGAGGTTGCAAGCACCTTTACAGCGACGAGCAGCAGGAGAAAGGCAACGAGGCCGTAGGAGCTATCGGGAGTCACGGTCCTGAATACGTGGTTGATGCCGTCGTATCCAACGCCCATTATGCCATAATCCAGGAGGTAGAGGCCGCTGATGCCGGCCACGATGCCGCCGGCTGCAGGCTTAAGCTCGTTCTTAATGGGGAGGCGGGAGAATAGGTCCTCGAAGACGTAATATGCCCTCACCCAGATCCCGGCCAGAAGGCCAAAGAGTGGTCCTAGGATGAAGCATATCGCCAGATCGTAAGTAGTGAAGACGAACTTGGGAAGAATGAAGTCCGGGACGGGATGGATAAAGCTTGCGGCAACAGCGTTTCCCACCACCGCCGCGAGGAGGACTGGCACTGCATCCGAGGCCGAGAACCTGCGGGATATCACCTCCATGCTGAATATGGCCCCTCCCATCGGTGCGTTGAAGGTCCCGGCGATCCCAGCCGCAACGCCGCATGTGGCGAGTACCCTCATCTCACCGCCGCCCAGCTTGAGTATCTGGCCTATGGCAGATCCGAAGGATGCCCCTATCTGGGCGATAGGCCCTTCTCGACCGGCGCTGCCGCCGCTTCCCGCTGTGATCGCAGCTGCGGTTATGACGAAGAGGCAGACGCGTTTTCTGATCAGCCCTCCTCTCTTATGCACTGCCTCCATTATCGCCGGTATGCCGTCTCCCCGGGTCTCGGGAGCTATCGAATAGACTATGGGGCCCACGATCAGGCCGCCGATTATGGGGAGGAGCACAACGAAGTAGGGGCTGGGGGCATGGCTGAGGAGGCCTGAGAAAAATATGGTTCTAACAAGCTCTATGAGGCCACGAAATATCACCGCCCCTAGGCCGCCCACGGCTCCGACGACTATTGCCAGAAGGGCGATGAATATCCAGCGGTAGTCCTCAGAAATCTCTCTGATGGGATCCCTCGCCTCCAACCTGGTCGGCAATCTCTATAAACGCCTTTTGCCCCTGACATCGTCCGCATGGCGACGTGGATCTGCGCCGAGATATGAAACGCGCGTCCTCTGGAGTTGATCTCGATCTCCTCGTGGATACTGACACGGTGATGAACTCCATCAACCGTTGCCGGCGAGGCCAGAGCTGCTGGGCAACCTCTCCAGGTCGAACTCGATCTCCACCCTATCCTTATCCGCGGCGAGGGATACCACGATCAGGTGGAAGATGTATCTCTGAGTGCGGCGGCCGTCTGGAAGATGCACTCCACAAGTCCGAAGCTTCGCCAGGCTTGCCGTCTGCAGGGCAGGGCCGCTCTGGAGGAATAGCAGTCCTGGAAGGTTCAGCCGGTCGTGTCCGAATGTGGGGTAGCGTTCTTCGATCAATCCCTCGAGCTCCTGCCTTGATATCTCCACGGACTTCCCGCCGCCCGTAACGACGATCGACCTCTCCTCGGCTTGCACGGCCTCCACGTGAGATCGTAATGCTCCGAAGGCAAAGTTCATCCCCCGGCCGTGCACCTCCGGCGGCAGCAGCTCTTCGAGCTTGGAGATGAAGGGGCGCAAGAGCGGGCTCGTCCCGGCGAAGAAGCTTCCCGGGAGGTTCTGGAGCTCAGGGCTAACTCGGGCAAGGTCCTCCCTGGTCAACTGAACGGTGATCATATGGGAACTTCTTCGTCCATCGAAGATATCGCTGTTGGGCCGTCGCTCTCCTCGAAGCAACCTCTCAGGTCGAATACGATCCCTTCTTGATTGGGAGGCCAGAAGATGAGAAAGCCCGGTTCGGCCTCGGGCGGAAGGCTGTATATCATGTATCCGGAGACTTTCCCGCAGGGGGGAATCGCCGGCCCCAGCATCTTGAACTCCTGGGGCGAATAGGAGATGCCTCGCCGGTCGATGATGTCTGCGAACCGGCCGTATCCGCATTCAGATAACGGGATGGGATCGTTCATCAGGCTCTGGAGCCCATACTCTACGAGGACCTTCTCCCCGCCCTCCGCCTCGAGTATGGCAGCTATCTCCACCGCGAAGGCGCCAACGGAAACGCTGTCCTCGGGCGAGGTGAGCTCCCCAGGTGGCGTAACCTCCTGGTCCAGCCTCATGGCCTCCACTCCTCGATGAAGGAGGATGGCGGGCCCTCTGTCTCTGCTCATGGGAAAGGCAAGCGCCGCTGCCTTGGCCTCGCCAGGGGCTAGCGTCGTGGAGCAGAGGGGGTTGTAGAGCCCCCCCTTCATCCATGGCAGGGGCGAATGTGGATCTCCTCTGGAATCGATCAACGTGAAGTCCTCGGGCTTGACCTCGACCTCGGTCGATAGGGGGTTATGCAGTATCATCCCAAGGCTGAGTGTGTTGCCCTCCGGCGTCTGCTGAAAGCTATGCAGGTCGGTTACTGTGAGATCGATATCGACTCCGGATGCGATCTCAAAGATGCCGGGCAGCTCCGCCGATGGGAGAACCTGTTTTGCAGAGCTCTCCATGTAGCCGTTATTGCATGCGGTCAATAAGACCACTGCTATAAGAAGCGGGCCTGCCATGCTCGCCCCTTCCCGCATCAGCTTACTCCCCGATCTCATACGCCCGACCAATTTAGATCACTTACTAATTAATCATATCTATTTATGCTTTTTGGTCGCAGTCGCGAATCGGCCGGCTCCCAGAGTGTGGGATCTTCGGCGAATTGGGGACGGCGTATGAGCGCACGGCTCTATGCAAAATCGGGCGGGCAGGGCTCATCAAAGATCTCCGAAGCGAATCGTTCTTCATGTCCCGATGTGATGATGATGAGCTCCAGCATATCGATAACCATGATGGCATGAGGGCTCAAAGGCGCCTTAGCTTTCCTTCTTCTCCCACAAAGGCTAGCGGGGAACTATTGAGCACCATACCTAAGCGAGGCCCCATGGCTGGTGGAGGAGATCGCCCTCATCTGTCCGCATCATGTGATCATCGCGCAGGGATTCGACCTCTTATGACGATCCCTTGATATTGACACCATCCGGCGAGTTGCGATATATGTTCCTGCCGGCTGCATCTATCGCCGCGGCGCATGCTCTTTATCATATTTCATTTCTATTAATTTTTATAAAGTATGCTCTAAACAGCGGACGCTTGAAAAACAAATTATTTATATGATTAAGTATTTGTATCATAAAAATATTTGGTGATCATCATGAGGGAATCCACCGTCAAGGTTCTGGACGACAAGGACATGGAATTTGTCGAGACGCTGCGAAGCCTGGGCGTGCCACGAAACGTCTCCACTCTGATAACATATCTCGCAAATGTAGATGAGGCGTCATCGCGAGAGATCGAGATGGGATCCGATCTCAGGCAGCCCGAGGTGAGCATTGCCATGAGGACTCTTCGCGAGAACCAGTGGATAGAGGAGAGGGAGGTCAAGAGGGAAGGAAAGGGCAGGCCCATGAAGGTCTACTCGCTGCGCGCTCCCATCGAGGATATAATAAGGCATTTTGAGGAGGAGAAACTGCACGAGTCGGCGCAGGCGATGGAGAGCATCCAGAGGCTCAAGGAGCTGATCTCCACATCCTGATCCCTCTTCTTCGGCTCGGGGGTTTTTCCCCCATTTTTTTCGGCCTTGTTATTTTGATCTCAGCCCTTGGCGGACTTTATTACTTCGACTCCGATCTTGGATGCTATTCCCCGCCCTAGGGAGATCCTCGATCCCCCAACATCTATCACCACGGGGCCGCCAAAGGGCTGACACACTATCTTCCTAACCTTTCGCCCTTCCTGGATCCCCACAGATTCCAGCCTCTTCTGCCATCCCAAGCCTCCGGCTAGGGATTTAATCTCCAGTATCAAGTTGCATGGAGCCTTGGTTAACATCATCAAGATCGGTTGGTCTCCACCTCGGCCATCTATAAATCTGGCGGTATCAGAGCCTGACGGTGACTCCCCTCTCCGCCAGATACCTCTTGCAGCCCTCAATGGTCCACTCCTCGAAGTGGAATATGCTTGCGGCAAGGGCGGCAGAGGCTTTTGTCTCCTGGAAGACCTCCAGCATATGCTGGGCGTTGGCGCAGCCGCCCGAGGCGATCACGGGTATATCGAGATTGGAGGAGACGGCTCCAGTCAGGGGGATGTCGAAGCCGTCGTAGGTGCCGTCGCGATCCATGCTGGTTAGAAGTATCTCCCCTGCCCCAAGCCTCTCCGCTTCAAAGGCCCAGGCGATGGCATCGATGCCGGTGAACTCCCTTCCACCGTAGAAGGAGCACTCGTACCAGCACTCACCCTCGGGTGAATCGATCACGATCCGTCCCTCCTCGCGGCCCAGGCGCCTCTTCGCGTCGATTGCGACGACCACGGCCTGGTTTCCGTAGCGGCTTCCTATCTCCGATATGAGCTTGGGCCGTCTTATGGCTGCTGTGTTGAGGGTGATCTTGTCGGCTCCGGCCTTGAAGGCGGACCTTGCATCCTCCATGGAGCCGATCCCGCCTCCGACCGTCATGGGGACGAAGACGGCGCGCGAGGTCTTTTCGATCACATTCACCATCGTGTCCCTGCGCTCATGGGATGCGGTGATGTCCAGGAAGACTATCTCGTCTGCCCCCTCCAGGTAGTATCGGGAGGCAAGCTCAGAGGGATTCCCGGCATACCTGATCTGCTTGAACTCTATCCCCTTCACCACGCGGCCATTGGGCACGCCTAGGTCGCAGTCCAGGCAGGGTATAATGCGCTTTGCTAGCATCTCGTTGACCTCGCAAAGTTCTCCAGTATCATAAGCCCCTTAGGGCCGGACTTCTCCGGGTGGAACTGGGTGGCGCAGAGGTTGTCCCTCAAAACGACTGCGACTATATCGATCCCATGGTGGGTGGTTGCCACAACGAGCGAATTATCCGAAGGGACGCAGTGGTAGGAGTGGACGAAGTAGAAGCGATCCCCCTCGGAGATTCCATCGAGGATCTCCACCTTCGAATTGATGGAGATCTCGTTCCATCCCATCTGGGGGATCATCACACCGGCCGGGAGCTTGATGACCTCGCCCTCCAGCCATCCGAAACCGTGTGCCTCAGGGCTCTCCTCTGAGTGCTCGAAGAGGACCTGCATGCCGATGCATATCCCAAGCATTGGAACTCCTCTATCCAGGGCTTCTCTAAGGTCTCCCTCGAAGGGGCCGAGCCTCTCCATGCACATCCCAAAGGAGCCCACGCCCGGCACAACGATGCCATCTGCTTTCTGCAGCTCGGAGGATTGGGTTATTATCTGGGGACTGGCACCTATGTGGTCCAGGGCGTTGTAGATGCTGAATAGGTTGCCCATTCCATAATCGACTATCGCTATCATCGAACTCCTACCGGCTTGACTCTGCCGGGAGGGCCTTTCCCTATCCTTCTATATACCCTTAACGCTTTTCGGGACTCTTCACCTCTTTGGACTCAACGCCTTGCGGACTTCTATGTTTCGGGGGACGGTCGATCGAGAAGTCTCGTTATGAAACTTTATGAAAACATCTCAAATATCGATATATAGGCAAGTCCCCTCTTTCTCTATGCCCAAGCGAGGTGGTCGAGGATAGGTCTTCCCTCGGCCGCTGGCTTGAAGAATTATAAAAGTTATAGGTGTATGTCATGAATCTCAGACGTCCAAATGCCAACGATGCTGTGGGAACGTTCAATCGATCCAAGAACGTTGTGCCCATGTCCGGCCTCTGTACCCGTTGTGTGGATGGATGCAAGGGTGGATGCGATATCTGGCTCTCCTCCTTCCGAGGGCGAGAGGTCCTCTATCCGGGGCCGTTTGGGGAGACTACCTCCGGTGCGGATAAGAACTACCCCTTGGACTACTCCCATCTGAACATCCAGGGCTATGCCGTTGGGGCAAAGGGCCTGCCGGATGGGGTTGATGGAAATCCCGATACGGCAGTTTTCAGCGATGTCGATACCGAGACTGCTTACGGCTGGGATCGCAAGGTCAAGATGACGATTCCCATCTTCACCGGGGCGCTTGGATCTACCGAGATCGCCCGCACTGGATGGGAGCACTTCGCAGTAGGGGCCGCTATCTCGGGAATCACGCTTGTCTGTGGTGAGAACGTATGCGGCGTAGACCAAGAGCTTGTGCTCGACTCAAATGGCAAGGTCGCCAAGTCCCCGGAGATGGACCGCAGGATAGAGACCTATAACAAGTATCACGAGGGCTACGGCGAGATCCTCGTCCAGATGAACGTGGAGGACACGAGGCTGGGCGTAGCTGAGTATGTATCCTCCAAGCACAACCTGGAGACGATCGAGCTGAAGTGGGGCCAGGGGGCAAAGTGCATCGGAGGCGAGATCAAGGTGAAGTCGCTCGAGAGGGCGAAGGAGCTCCAGAAGAGGGGCTACATCGTAAGGCCCGACCCCAGCCTCTCCGAGGTGGAACGGGCATTCAACAAGGGCGCTATTCGCGAGATCGAGCGGCATTCTAGGCTTGGATTCGTGACGAAAGAGGGCTTCCTCTCCGAGATCGATCGCCTGAGGGATCTAGGCTTCAAGAGGATAACCCTCAAGACCGGCGCTTACTCGATGAAGGAACTTGCCATGGCGCTTCGTTATGGATCCGAGGCGAAGATTGACCTTCTGACGATCGACGGGGCGCCCGGCGGGACAGGAATGAGCCCCTGGCCGATGATGAACGAGTGGGGCATTCCCACATTCTACCTCCAGTCGTTGACCTACGAGTTCTGTCTGAGGCTGAAGGAGAAGGGCCTGAGGGTCCCGGACATCGCCATGGCCGGTGGATTCTCCTCAGAGGATGGCGTCTTCAAGGCGCTCGCCATGGGAAGCCCATTCGTCAAGGCTGTGTGCATGGGCCGGGCATTGATGATCCCGGGGATGGTTGGAAAGAACATCGGCCACTGGATCCAGAGTGGGGACTTACCCAAGAACGTGAAGAAGTACGGCGACACGCCTGAGAAGATATTCGTAACCTGCGAGGAGCTCAGGGAGAAGCTGGGAGGCGAGATCAAGGACTTGCCCATGGGTGCGATAGGCATCTACACCTACTGCCAAAGGTTCAAGACTGGTCTGCAGCAGCTCATGGCTGGAAGCCGGAACTTCAGGATCTCCACGATCGGCCGCCATGACCTGATGGCCCTCACTGAGGAAGCGGCGAAGGTCTCCGGAATCGCATATGTGATGGACGCCTACAGAGATGCTGCCGAGGGCATACTCGACGGGGAGTAGCGGGCCCTTTGGATGATCCATCCCCCTAACGACACCCTGCCCTCTAGCGAGGGTGGGGGGCCTCCATCGATGAAGGCTTGGCGAATGAGGTCGCGATATCACAGGGCCTGCATCGCACGCGCGTACGCGGCGCGTTCGGGCCGGCCAACAGAATCCATCTATATAGGTATATGTATAGGTATATATATGTAGATAGTTATGCGTAGGGGCAAACTATACTTCGGCATATCACATCTACGAACTGTAACTGTATATCGATCCAATCTGCCTGAATCCCAATAAGCAAAGTCTATATATTATAAATAGTCCGATCCGGAGCTATCATCTAATATAAATATATTATCGGAAAGATTTAAATACCACTACCTAAATGTGGCTTCTTATCTCTATGCAGATAAATCTTTGGGTCAATCTGAAGAGGCTGATTTAGGTATGTCCAAACCCAATCCTTTTGAGACTGCGCAAAAGCAGCTCGATGTATGTTCTAAGATTTTGAACCTAGACGCCGGCGTGCACCAGATGCTGAGATACCCAATGAGGGAGCTGCACGTCTCCATCCCAGTTAAGATGGACGACGGCTCCACCAAGGTATTCCATGGCTTTAGGGTGCAGTACAACGATGCGCTGGGGCCGACTAAAGGCGGCATAAGGTTCCATCCCGAGGAGACCGTGGATACCGTCCGGGCGCTCGCCGCCTGGATGACGTGGAAGACCTCCCTTCTGGACCTGCCGCTCGGCGGCGGCAAGGGCGGCGTGATCTGCAATCCAAAGGAGCTCTCAGTAGGCGAGCAGGAGCGCCTTTGCCGCGGCTATATCGATGCCATCTGGCAGTTCATCGGCCCGGACAAGGACGTCCCCGCTCCAGATGTCTACACCACCCCCCAGATGATGGCTTGGATGATGGATGAGTTCTCCAAGCTCTCAGGCAAGAACTCGTTTGGCGTCATCACCGGAAAGCCCATCTGCGTGGGCGGATCCTGGGGCAGGGGCGATGCCACTGCCCGGGGAGGGATGTTCACCATAAGGGAGGCTGCAAGGGAGCTCTCCATCGATATGGGGGGGGCAACGGTCGCCATCCAGGGCTATGGAAATGCCGGCTGCCATGCTTCTTTCCTGGTCCAGGAGATGTTCAACTCCAAGGTCGTTGCTATCAGCGACTCCAAGGGCGGCATCTACAACCCCGCCGGCCTCGACATCCAGGCTGCCTGCGGAATCAAGGGGGAGACGACTTCTGTCGTAAACACACCGAACGTCCAGAAGATCAGCAATGAGGAGCTCCTGGAGCTCGATGTCGACGTGCTCATACTCGCAGCCCTCGAGAACGTGATCACCGAAGAGAACGCGCCTCGCATCAAGGCGAAGATCGTGGCCGAGCTTGCAAACGGGCCCACAACCCTTGAGGCAGACGAGATACTGCACAAGAAGGGGATCCATGTCATCCCCGACTTCCTCTGCAATGCAGGCGGCGTCACCGTATCCTACTTCGAGATGGTCCAGAACATGTCCATGTACACATGGACTCTGGAGGACGTCTACGAGCGCCTGGACATGCGTATGACCAACGCCTACAGGAAGGTCCTAGATGCTTCGAAGAGGTTCGGGATCGACATGCGCCAGGCCGCCTACACCGTGGCAGTGGAGCGCGTGGTCGAGGCGATGGAAAGCCGAGGCTGGGTCTGATCGAGCCTGGCTGAGGCCTCGCGAAGGCCGCCATCTATTCTCACTTTTTTTTGGCCCATCATTATCGGATCAGCAGATAATAAATAGATCTTATCTTTCCAACCTGACTGCTTCATCTTAAAAATGAATACCCTGCAGCTTGCTGCGGGGTGCGCCGCCGCCGTTTGACTCAAGATTGGTCCATTCGTGGACATTTAAAATTAATTTTTGGCCTTCATGAGAAGAAAGGGCCTGTAGCCCACATCCCATACCTTAGCGCCGGCAATCGTGACCTCGATGCTCTCCATCATCGCTAAAGTAAGGTTATCTATACCTATTTATCATTATCCGATAGAGCGAGTGCTGCAATCCTCTTTCCAGCATCTCCCTCGCCAAAGACCTGCCGCTGGCGCCCCCTGGGCTCGAAGTTCCTCGCAGCATCGAGTATCGCATCCTTTGAGGCACCGACGAGGACGTTCCATCCATCCTCGATCGTCTCCACCCATTCGGTCGTATCCCTCATTGTAATGCAGGGAACCTGCAGCATGTAGGCCTCCTTCTGAACGCCTCCAGAGTCGGTCAGGACCTTTGCCGCACCCGCTTCAAGTACGAGCATCTCCAGATATCCGACCGGCGGAATGATCCTTATGCGCTCATCGAGCCCCTGCCAGAGACCGCTCTTGCGAAGCATCTTCTCCGTTCGGGGATGGCAGGGGAATACCAGCTCCCCTTCGATCTCAGAGAGGCCGTCGACGATAGATTTGAGCCGCCCTGGATCGTCGGTGTTCTCCGCCCGGTGAACCGTAGCGAGATAGTAATCCTTCTCGTCTAGTTCTAGCCGATCGAGGATATCCGACCTCTCCTGGGCGAGGCTTAGACACTCCATCAATATGTCCATCATCACATCGCCTGTGAGATGTACCCCTTCCCTTATGCCCTCCCCCGCCAGGTTAGTGACTGCGGTTTTCGTCGGGCAGCTCAACAGATCGGATATATGATCCACAGAGACGCGGTTGACCTCTTCGGGCATCCTCATATCATAGGAGCGAAGTCCCGCCTCCACATGGAGTACCCGCTGGTGCAGCTTGACCGCGGCAAGAGCACCCGCTAGCGTCGAGTTGGTATCGCCAAAGACTATGACCAGATCCGGACGCTCCTTCATCAATATGCTCTCGATCCCCCGCAGCATCTCGCCTGTCTGCCAGCCGTGGCTTCCCGATCCCACGTTGAGATGATAGGCAGGCTCGGGGATTTTTAGCTCGTCGAAGAAAAGGCGGTCCATCTGGTAATCGTAATGCTGTCCAGTGTGGACTATGATCTCGTCATGGAACTCTCGAATGGCCCTGCTGACCGGGGCGAGCTTGACGAAGTTGGGCCTTGCCCCCACGATCGATGCGATCAGCATGAATTTCCTCCATCGCTGAAGGTGCAGGATCCGGCTTTCATCATGCGCCCTGAAACCTTCAGGATGCCATTTATAGAGATCGACCGGAGCATCGCCCCTACCTCCTCCGCTTGCCCTTTGCCGGGGATAGATCCTTCTTTTTGCCATTATCCTTGCCAGAAGCCTTCCTCTCGCCCTTTCCTGCGACAGAATCCTTCTTCTCGCCTGCGCCAGTGGCAGTCGAGAGGATTGCGATCAAGGGGCCGATGATCATCCCCGATCCTGCAAGAAGCGCAACGATCCCGATTGCTCGAAGCATTAAACGCTCCTTCATCGTGAACTCGGCAACGCCTGCCGCTATCTTGATCGTGGCAGCGCCAAGGCCTGCTGAAAGAGCAGCCAGTATTACGGTAATCGCAGCCTCCTGGCTGGCCGGCGCTCGCATGAGGGCCATTGCCATCTGGATGACGATGGAAGCCGATGAGCCGAGAAAGAGCAGTCCGGCAAGTGAGGCCAGCCAACGGGAGAGGGAGAGATCCCGTCTTAAGAGCAGATAGTATCCCGCGGTCAATACTGCCAAGAAGGGAAGGAGGATCAAGGCCAGGCTCTGACCTTCCCACCGATGAACTGAGATCATCTTGAGCGGGAGGGAGAAGAGCTCATCGAGGGAGAAGGTCTCGCGATACCCAATGACTAGGCCGTAGTTTCCCGCGGCCTCTCCGAAGACTGCCGCGTAGTAGGTGCCATTCTCCGGAGCTTCAAGATCCAGATCGGCTAGGCCGTAGTAGCTGCCAGGGCCGAAGGGCTCGTATGTGGCTGATTTGGGCATCGATCCCCGAGCGACCACTGCCCCATAGCCACCGGGGATATCCACACCCGGGGGAAGGGCGGAATCGCCCTCGAGGCCCGGCCCCATGAGGACCATTCCTGGAAGATAATCGCCCTGTGCAGCCAACAAGGATAGCCGGATGCGCTCGCCCTTTGAGAGGTCGAAGCTGTAATACAGCACCTCGTCCTCCTCCAGATGGCCAAAGATCGCCCATGACTTGGAGGGATCGTGAATGAGTACTGCTTCAGAGATGTTTTCGCTGCTTGGAAGGATCAGCGGGACGTGAGCCAAAGCTCCGCCAAGAAGCCCGGCAATGAGAACGAATATCCAGAGGGAGACTCTCATGGCACTCGATCGTCGAGAGACGATGATCAATCTTTCGTCAGATAGAAGGAGAAGGCCCTCGGGCCCGAGAGCTTATCGAGGATGGATGGACCTCGACCGGCTCGGCATACAATTTTAGCTATTTTCATTACTATATCAAACGAGTAATATTTGTAAGACTACGTTCACGAAAGTCGTTCTCCCTCCATTCCGGCAAGGTTTTCTATCCCTTCGTTCAAGCTCCCACCATGGCAAGCAGAGTCTACTTCTCGCCCTTCAGGCTTGACAGGAGCCATGAGAGCACGATATCGAAGATACAGAGGCTCTTCGATGCCGCAGGCCTGGGCGATGTCGTGAAGAAGGGAGACCTCGCCGCGATCAAGCTTCACTTCGGCGAGCGAGGATGCGACTTCTATCTAAATCCGGTCTACGTTCGCCAGGTTGTTGATTTTGTCAAGGCTCGCGGAGGAAAGCCATTCCTGGTCGACGCCAACACCCTGTACTCAGGAAGCAGGAGCAACGCCGTCGACCACCTGACAACGGCAATCGAGCACGTCTTCGGCTACTCGGTCACAGGAGCCCCTCTGATCATCGCCGACGGCCTGAGGGGGGAGGACTACGGCGAAGTGGAGATCGAAAAGAAGCACTTTGCTATGGTCAAGGTCGCAGGAGAGCTGCTTCGAGCGGACTCCATGATCGTTATGACCCACTTCAAGGGCCATGCCATGACCGGCTTTGGAGGCGCGATCAAGAACCTGGCGATGGGCTGTGCCCCTGTTTCAGGAAAGATGGACCAGCATCGAGGCCTCATGCCCGCAATCGATGAAGAGCGCTGCAAGGGCTGTGGGAGCTGTGCGGATACTTGCAGAGCCGAGGCCATCCAGATCAGAGCCGGCAGGGCATCCATCGATTATAAGAGATGCATGGGCTGCGTAGAATGCATGATGGCCTGCCGAGAAGGCGCTATCGACCTGAACTGGGACCGCGACATTCCTTCCTTTATGGAGATGATGACCGAGCACGCCTATGGAGCAACGCTTGGAAAAAGGATCGGATACCTCAACTTCCTGATCAACATCACGCCGGATTGCGACTGCCTGCCCTGGAGCGACTCCCCAATCGTTCCAAACATAGGAATCCTCGCCTCGACCGATCCCGTCGCAATTGACAAGGCAAGCCTCGATCTCGTGAACCGAGAGGCAGGCCTGTTGGGCACGCGCCTTGCCTGCAACTTGGGGGCGGGGGAGGATAAGTTCCAGGGCGTATGGAAGAAGACCGACGGCGAAAGGCAGATCACCTACGGAGAGGAGATTGGCCTAGGCAAAAGCCGCTATGAGCTTGTGGAGCTGAGCTCCGCTTGAGGTTTCGGAGAGCCAAGCTGGCATCGGCGATATCCAGCAAAGGAGATACATCCGGCAGAGGAGATGATCGAAAAGAGGGCCGGATAAACGAGATAACCGAAGGCAGCATCCTTAGAGGCCTGCTAGAAGTCTCCCTTCCAGTAATGGCCGGAAACATGCTGCAGAGCGTGCTTGAGATCGTCGACCTCTACTTCGTAGGGAGATTAGGGCCCCAGGCGATCGCTGGAGTTGCGATGAGCGGGACTGTGATCATGGTGCTGATGACGCTCATAATCGGCCTTGTGACTGCCACAACCGCTCATATCTCGCGCCACTACGGCGCCAAGGAGTACGAACCCATGGGCTCGGTCCTCGTGAACTCGCTGTATCTCGGGCTCCTCATCTCCGCGATCCTCTCGATCATCGGACTCTTCTTCTCAGAAGATATACTGCTCTTGATGGGGGCGGAGGGGGCAGTTGCAACTCTTGGAAGCCAGTACCTCTACACCCTTCTCCTTGGCGTATTCACGATGGTCGAGCTCTGGATCATCTCCGCCTCATTCCAGAGCACTGGAGATGCGACGACACCGATGCTGATCATGCTCTTAATGAACATGGTAAATATCGTGCTTGACCCGGCGCTGATCTTCGGCCTTGGAGGCCTTCCAGCACTTGGCGTTGCAGGGGCAGCCCTTGCAACCGTGCTTTCCCGCGGCCTGGGCCTTGCAATTGCTCTAGCCATCCTCCTTCGAGGAGGCACACGCCTAGTGCTGCCGAAGCTTCCGGGCCTCAGAATCGACCTTGCCGCAAGGCTTTTGCAACTTGCGATCCCGAACTCGGTCCAGTCGGGCATTCGAAGCCTCTCCTTCCTCGCAGTGATGACGATCGTTGCCGTCTACGGAACGGAGGCCATCTCCGCCTTTGGAATTGCGGCTAGAATGGAGATGGTCGCATTGATGCCCGGCTTTGGGATCGCCACCGGCACGGCCGTGGTCGTCGGGCAGAACCTGGGAGCAAGATCGCCCAAGAGGGCTGAGGAGGGTGTGAGGATATCCCTGATCCTGTACGGAGCCATGATGGCGATGACGTCCCTCATCTTCTACAACCTTGGAGGAAGGATAATGGAGCTCTTCGATCCCAGCGGCTCCAGCACGGCAATCGGGGCCGGCTACTTCCATATCGTGTCGTTTGGCTACGTCTTCATCGCTGTAGCCATAGTGCTCTCGTTTGCCATGAACGGCGCCGGAGATACTCTGAAGCCGATGTACGCAACGCTCGTATCCATGGCGCTGATCCTCATCCCGCTTGCCCTGATACTGCC
>CAZWDT010000014.1:0-4936 GCA_964632755.1 uncultured Methanotrichaceae archaeon | reverse complement strand
ATGGATCTGCATCTCCAATCCCGGCGCGGGATGGGGGGAGGCGCCCCCGCCATCCGGCCTCCCGCGTACGGGGAACCTGCCTCGCCCTCGCTACTTATGGCCAATCCCGACAGGTGCAATCATCCGATCCCGGAAATAATGGATCGGGGAAGGTGGAGATCTCCTGCCCTTGGCGACCCTGCCATATTCGATGGTTCAAGGAAATATTGTCCCTTGAGCCTCCTCAGCGCCTATGCCGGCCCAGGCCCAAGTGTAGCCGAGGACATCGCTAACCGGGTCAATCTCCACCATCTCGCCGCTGTCGAAATCCGGCATGCCGTCAGGTTTCTTCGAAGCCTCGGCATACCATCGCGCATATTCTGCTAGAACATTTGCCCTCTGATAGGCTTCAGTGGAATGGATGTCTCTAAAGGACCGAAGTAGAAGATCCACCTGTTGGACGTTCTCTGCCTCGAAAGTAACTTCGCAGTACCACAATGGATCTATGTAAGCGTTGGTTGTCGTCTCCAAGGAGCCTGCGCTGCCGCTCATATACAGTTGCTGTTTAGCAGTCTGAGATTCTCCAGTGCCGCTGTTAATTATATAGCCGCTTAGATCTACAATTGCATCGGTCAGGTCGACACCAGACGAGGCCAGCGGATTCTCAACCGATATATCATCGCCGATGTTCACAAACAGCTCGCGTCCTTCAAAATGAAGCCCGTTAATGCCGAGACGGGCTTGGTCGTATGTTGACGAAAGAATATATGGTCCGACCTCGTCGACCATCCCAACGGCATTCACCTTGAACTCGCCATGGTTCTCTCCGTTGGAAGCCTCGGCGCTAACCGTTAATCTGCCATTTGCCTCGAAATCAGTACATACAGTCTTAACAGCATCGGGTGTTACCAGACTATCAAGCTTGGCTTTCCACCAGATATCTTCGCCGCTCTCTTCGGTTTCAAGGCCTATATTAAATCTACATGCTCTATCGTCTATCTCACCATGACCAATGCGAGCCCAATAGATCCCGTTATTTGGATTGTATGCCCACGAGTATGCGTCAATGGAAGTTGTACCTTTCACACCTGTGGGATTGGCCGAGTAATACCCCGTAGTGCTTAAACCGACACTACCCGTCGTATGGCCTTGATCGGACACATGATAATTGGAGTCAGGGCCATTGCTATTGGCCTCTGAAGTTATCGTTATGCAATTAGGGTCTGCAGTTGAGTACATTGATCTACTAGATTGTTGCCAAGCAGAGTATTCTCCTGCGGAGATCCGCCCAATATATTGAAGATCTGAGCCATGGCCAATCGACATCGGCATAAGTGTGGCAGTTGCACAGCCTTGCGTCACAAGACTCGTGCTCGAGCTTACAGATAGCTCATCGCCCGTAACGGCCCCAATGTCATGAATTATCGAAGTGCCCGAACCCGTATCCACGGTCTTGGCATTCAGGTTATCCACATCGATCAAGACCATGGCGTCCCCGTCTCCCCCATAGGCCGCCCGCGCCACGAACTCATCCGCAAGATCGCCATTAACGATCTCGATGTAATCGGTGGCGGAGATGACGGTCCCATCGGGCAGGATCGCGGTGGAGCAGCCGAAGGTCGTCGCCTCGACGTCCTGGGTTATGGATCCCTGAAGGGCGCTCGTTGAAAGGTCCTGCCAGATCTGGGCCATGTCGTCATTGGACCGAGCATGGCCTGTTAGCTCCAGATTGGCCGGCCCACTACCGCCAAGGACTTCCAGCGTGGAGCTCGAGCTATCGCCGTTTTGGTTTGACGATTCGACCAGATGACCGATGCTTCCTTCGGCGCCGCACTCAAGGCTCAGCTCGTCCTTGACCAATGCCTGGGTTCCGTCGGCAAGACCAAACGCCTTCATGGAGCCTTCGCCGCCGAAAAGATCGGTTTGAACGCTCGCGAAGTGGCCTTGGAGATTCGATGAGCCCACCTCCAGCTTGGACCAGCCCTCTGGGACGGATACCTCGGCAGAGGTCAGCGTCGATGTTGCGCGATCCAGCCATGCTGTAGAGGATGCGGCGTAGCTGTCAAGGCTTCCTCCCTCCACCTGCAGAGTCTGCTCGGCTCCAAAGAGCTGCTCGTCCCATGCCTGAAGGCCTTCTCCGGAAGATGCAAGCGACCAGGTCTCGGCCTTCGTCGAGAGCGAGGTTGTAGCTTCAGGAAGGGCATCGAGATGCTCTACGGATTGAGAGATCGTGGAGTAGTCAGCGGTTGCCCTCGCAGTTCCGACATAGCCTTGAACGGTGCCTCCATTCGAGATCAAATCTCCCCTGGCATAACCCCAAGGGTTCGAGGCCTCGATCACTAACTGGATGCCATCGGCATTGACCGAGGTCAAGCTCTGCTTAGCCTGAACGTAAGGATGTGGGCCTACCTCGCCCTCGCCTGGGTATACGACGTACTTGTAGATGCTGTCATCAGCGTTCCAGACGTCGACGGCTACGCCTGCGTACAGGTCATTTGCCGCGTCGTTGACGAAGTGCGACTCGTGAAGGTCGCCGGAGACCTGAAGGTTTCGGGAGAGCCCTAAAGTCCCTCCAAAGCTAGCCGTTGCATCATCCGATATCCGGTCTTCGAGCCTTGCGCCATAGACGGTGGAGAAGCCCACGCTGCTCTCGCCATCGCTCGCAGAGAAGCTGGACGTAACCTCTCCAGAAACCCAACCGGTCCAAATTAGAAGAAAGACCAGAAGGGGCCAAACCATATGATGTAGCTTCATCTCTTTATCCCTCCGCAGAGATCAGGCCATAAGGGTGCCTTTTCGGCGGATCGAATGGCTTATCCAGATCAGGAGGTGATCGGAGTTTGCTGATATCGAATTACATCTAGAGAGTATCGTTGATCTAGCGCGTCATGGCATTTCCTGTAATATGGACAAGACAGATCTTCTGGCGATTGCATTATACTTAAGCTTTTGTAAAGATATAGACAGTTAGTGTATCTATTAAGATGTGTTTACAAACTCGGGGGGATGACGAACAAGCCAGCGCCCATCGAAGCCTACGTTTCCATCCCTGGGCTTTCGCCGATCCATGGAGTCGCCCATCAAGAGTCGAGAGATGTCTTTCAATACATCCTTCCATTCCCCGGCCCATCCAGCACGGTTAAATGCAGGCCGCCCCGATCTGCCAGCATGACAGAAGAATCGATCGGGGACAAGGTCCTCCTACAGACCAATATGGGCGACATCACGCTCGAGCTCTTCCCGAGCATGCCGATCACCGTTGGCAACTTCCGCAAGCTGGCCGAGAAGGGCTTTTACGACGGAACGATCTTCCACAGGGTGATAGACGGGTTCATGATCCAGGGGGGCGACCCAACGGGAACCGGCAGGGGCGGGCCCGGATACACCATCAAAGACGAGCTTCCCCCAAACAACAGGAACGACAGGGGGACGATCTCCATGGCAAATGCCGGCCCCAACACCGGGGGAAGCCAGTTCTTCATCAACCTCGTCGACAACAACTACCTCGATCGGGCGCACCCCGCATTCGGAAAGGTCGTGGAGGGGATGGATGTGGTCGACAGGATCGGCAAGGCCCCTAAAGGTCCTTCGGACAGGCCCCTAAAGGAGATCATGATCATCAAGGCCAAGCTGGCGGAATGAGACCGCCCTGCCCTGCCTCCTGCAACCCCCCGCCAGGGGGAGCTCATCCCCTTTTTCATGGACCCCTATTTCTGTCCATCCTGCGCATCACCTCTCTTGCGTTCGGGTCGTTTCCAACCCAGGCCTTAAGGGCCGCAGCATCGCCCTTCTTTCCCTCCTTGGCGTAGTCGATGTACTTTAGAAGCGAGTTGAAACCCTCGGTCCCAGCACCTATGACCATTGCGCTTACAAGCATATCAAGTCCATCGGGAACCACGATTCCGAGGGGCTGGAGCACCCTCATTCCCAGTCCGAATGATACTGCAAGGCCTGCCATAAGCGCAATTAACCCCATCGCCATCTTCTTGTCCTCTTCCCCAATGATCTTTACGACTAGGGGATCGAGGATCTCCAGAATCTGCTGAATGGCAATGCCGGCTATCATGACCGGGGCAACAGTTGTTATGAGCTCGTCCATTAAGAGATCACCAAAGGCACAATGTACATTACAATTTAAGTATTTTGTGGTTGAAAATTTTTAGATAAATTTGGAGAATGGTAATAGGACTTGATTATAAAAAATATTGTAAAAAATATATTTTGATGCCATGCGATATTTGCCAATCATCGAGGCCCGATCATCTGCGAAGCGAGAAAGCCGGATTGATGATATGGAAAAGAGAGATGCAGATGATCCCAAGGATCGGAAGAGCCATTGGCAATCAGGATAAGTAGGTCAATAACTAGATCTTCCAGGCTTCCGGGCCAGGCTCTACGAGATCATACTCGTCTCCGACCCCCGTATTGAATGGGCTTCCCTTGTCTCCCCTACGATATAGTCGCGCGACTCCTCTATATCCTTGCGGACTCCCTAGATCTCCTCACGAATGCCCCTGACCTCACCTGCGATCTCCTTGTTGACCACTATCAATTCCGTTAGAAGCTCTCTGCAGCTCGATCCAGCCGCTGGTCCGTCTCTCCGAGCGAGACGACCTTTACAAAGGCATCGAACTCACCATGAGGGAAGGAGTGCTCCTGCTCTATCTCGGTCACATAGATTATGGTGTTCCTGATCAGAATCGCTTTCCGAAAGGCCTCAAGCTCGGCCCTATCCCCTTCGTCCACTACCTTTACCCGGCCGTCCGGAAGGTTCTGAACGTAGCCGGCAATCCCAAAGCCATTGGCCATCTTGACGACCCTGGCCCGGTATCCCGTCTCCTGGACCTGGTCTGAGACGTAAGCGATAAGCCGCTCCATATCTGCTCAATTTGGACCTCATTTTAGGTTCTTCGCTGAATTGTGTGGAAAGCGATCATCGCTCTGCTTGGACTTATTG
>CAZWDT010000013.1:30284-45820 GCA_964632755.1 uncultured Methanotrichaceae archaeon | reverse complement strand
CCGGAAGAGATGGCTCGGTACGATCTGGCCCTCGTAGCCCACCTCCTCCTGAATCTTGACGCACTGACCGATCTCCTCTATCGCCTCTTCCGGCTTTGAGGAGAGAGATCTGATATGAAACATGCTGGCCGATTGAATGCAGGAGATCGATTTAAGCTCTCCTGCCGGCATAGCGCCTGCCAGACATTGGAGGACGATTCCGGATCTTCGAAATTCTCCGGATGCGATATAGCGCATCCGCTCAACATAGCCAAATATTGGAGGCCGATTTCGCTATCATCCCCTTTAGCGACGGCGTGGTGCCAAGGGACTCGGATGCCGCGCCAATTGGCCAAAAGGGAATGGCCCCGGCCTGGACCGGCCGGGAAGGGAGGTGAAGGGATCGCTCGGATCATCCCCCATACAAGGCCATGCGCAAAGGCTCTTCCGCGCTTATCTCCCGCTGGTTGGCGGTCCGCAGCACGAAGCCCGGAGCGAGGGCGATCTCTTGTCCCCTCAATAGTGGGATGGAGTTGTCCTTATTGTCCATGCTCGCATCCCAGATCGTCGTCTATGTCGCAATATAATCCAGCGAAGTTCTGAGGGTCCCAGGTCACAGACATTCCATCCATTACCTGGAACACATCTCCTCTAATCTCCATGCAATCTGTCGTCCCGGCAGCGAAGAACGCCGCTAGGATGAATAGGACAATAAAAGGACAATATCGATCCTTCACTCTCTTACCAGGAGAAACTTAACTTTAAAGGATTATAAACATTGCTACAAACCTAAAAAGCAGAGGAAAGACTGCAAAAAAAAGGGGGCGCTTGCCCTACTCTTTCCTAAGCACCAGGAAGGCAACTGCCAAGAGGCCCGTCACGGCGAAGACTGCCTCGAATCCGGGTGCCTTCTCCTCGGCTGCCTCCTTTGCATCCTCGGCGCCACCCTCTACATCCCCAGCCGCATGCTCCGCGCCGGCCTCGACATCCCCGGCGCCAGCCTCGGCGGCACCCTCAGCGGCATGGCCGGTCTCTTCGGCAACATGCTCTGTGCCGGATGCTACGTCCTTGGCGCCGGCCTCGGCAGCGCCTCCGACATCCTCAGCGGCATGCTCTGTGCCGGATGCTACGTCCCCGGCGCCGGCCTCGGCAGCGCCTCCGACATCCTCAGCGGCATGCTCTGCGCCGGATGCTACATCCTCGGTGCCAGCTTCAACTGCATGTCCAGCTTCTTCAAGTACCTCGCCTGCGCAGCCCACCATCGGTGCCAGCATAATAGCCAGCGCGATGAACATGATGGTCATTATCTTCATATGAGACCTCCTACATACTCATTTGCCGCGAATAGAGAAGTCCTGCGGAGAATAGCGAACCGGATTGCCAGTTGCACATAAATAGGCACTCCTGTCGCACCTCATCCCTCCTTGCTCCACAGGTTCACACAGGGCCCCAACGCCCCCTCCCGGTTATATGCCTTTTGGTCGGTCAATTATTCCCCATAAAGGCAAGCAAAAGATGGCAAAACATGAAATCACATAAAAAAGAGGGGTGATCTGGAGGGCACGTTCAGCCCTCCAGGGTTTGTTCTTAGTTCTTCCTGCTAACCAAGTAGGCCACAGCCAGGATGCCAGTTATGGCGAAGAGTGCCTCGAATCCAGGCATTCCCTTCTCCTCAGCGGCAGCGGGCTCAGCAGCGGGCTCAGCAGCGGGCTCGCCTTCGGGCTCAGCGGCGGGCTCAACAACGGGCTCGGCAGCGGGCTCAGCGGCGGGCTCAGCGGCGGGCTCAGCAGCGGGCTCTTCACCTGCAGGGGTCACAGCGGGCACGACTGCCGGAGCAGCCTCGGCGCCCTCGATGATGGACTCCTTGTAGATGTAGAACCGCAGCGGGTTGTCCGCGCTTACATCGTTCTGGTCAGCGGTCAGGATGTGGATGCCCATCATCAAGGTTGTGTCCTTGTTCTTGGACAGCGTGACGGCATTGTCCTTGTTGTCCATGGTGATGCCGTCGGCAGAGACGGTGGCGATCCTCATCTTGTCGTACTCGGTGTCGACCTCCACATCGGTTGCGGTGTCGGATACCTGGAAGACTCCGTCGACTGTTGCTATGTCCTGGTCAGCGCCACGGAAGGCGTTCTTGAAGTGGACAGCAATGACTACGATGTCCTTGGTGTCTCCGATTGTCATCTTGTAGTGGAAGGTCTTGTCGGCCATGGTCGCCCCATCCTTGGAGGGCTGCACGACCTTCTGGGTCACGAACTGGCCGTCCTTGGTCAGCTCGACGAAGACCTTGTTGCCGTCGATATCGATGGCCTTGATCTTGACCTCGTATCCGTCCTTGAGCTGGAGCGGCTGGCCGCTTGTCAGTGTCATCTCGGCATCATCATCGTAGAGCACCTTCAAGAGCTGCTCATCGACGAGGGTGTTCCGATCCTCGGAGACGTCGTAAAGCCTGGGTATCTCGCCATTGACCTCAGCATCGCTGTACCCGGCGAAGTAGTTCTCGCCCAGGAAGCCTATGGAGTAGTACCAGCCCCAGTCCTCGAACTCGAAGTCGTTGTCCTGCTTGGAGGTGCTATACTTGACGCCGGAGGGCTCCTCGAGCTTGTTGCCGGTGACGACCATGTCGATCTGCTCGTTGCCCAGATCGTCGTCGATGTCATAGTAGAATCCCGAGAAGGTCTTGGGAGTCCAGGAGACTGTCGCTCCGTCCACTACCTTCTGGACGGCGCCCCTGAGCTTGTAGATCCCCGGCTCGGTGATCTCCTTGTAGATGTAGAACCGCAGCGGTTCGTCGGCTGTGACGTCGCTCTGGTCGGCGGTCTGGATGTGGATGCCCATCATCAGCGCGGAATCCTTGTTCTTGGACAGCGTGATGGCGTTGTCCTTGTTATCCATGGTGATGCCGTCGGATGAGACGGTGGCGATCCTCATCTTGTCGAACTCGGTGTCGACCTCTACATCGGTTGCGGTGTCGGATACCTGGAAGACTCCGTCGATTGTTGCGATGTCCTGGTCAGCGCCTCGGAAGGCGTTCTTGAAGTGGACAGCTATGATGACGATGTCCTTGGTGTCTCCGATGGTCTTCTTGTAGTGGAAGGTCTTGTCGGCCATGGTCGCCCCATCCCTAGAGGGCTGCACGACCTTCTCAGTGATCGGCTGGCCGTCCTTGGTCAGCTCGACGAAGACCTTGTTGCCGTCGATATCGATGGCCTTGATCTTGACCTCGTATCCGTCCTTGAGCTGGAGCGGCTGGCCGCTTGTCAGTGTCATCTCGGCATCATCATCGTAGAGCACCTTCAAGAGCTGCTCATCGACGAGGGTGTTCCGATCCTCGGAGACGTCGTAAAGCCTGGGTATCTCGCCATTGACCTCAGCATCGCTGTACCCGGCGAAGTAGTTCTCGCCCAGGAAGCCTATGGAGTAGTACCAGCCCCAGTCCTCGAACTCGAAGTCGTTGTCCTGCTTGCTGGTGCTGTACTCTACACCTTTGGGCTCCTCGAGCTTGGTGCCGGTGATGGCCATGGTGATCTCTTCGTTGCCAAGATCATCATCGATGTCATAATAGAACCCGGCGAAGTTCTGGGGGTTCCAACTGAAAGATGCGCCATCGACGACGGTCTGCACCTCGCCTCTGACCTGCACCTTATCGACTGCTCCCACTACCATCGCTGTCGCTAATAATACCGCCAACGATGTGAGCATAATTGCAGTCATCTTCTTCATCTTTTAACCTCCTATTTTCCCTTCTCGGAAACCTTACTTTTGCAGCATACAGTCTGATTATTCTTAAAACCACTGCCTAGATATAATCTTCGATAGCCTGGCATATTTCTCTGCGGCGCTACCTCTCCGGCAACCGGCCATCTGTTCGGCGTCTCTCAGACATGTATTGCTTCATCACCCTCCAGTAATCCCCAAGAAGGGGATTATAGCGTAATGGTAGAGCATTTCCCTATTATATCTTTTTTGGTCCTCTTACCACACTTTCGGGCCACGCCGTTCATTTGACGCTCATCCCATTATTTACTTGCTTCCCTCGGAGTATACATGGCAAAGGCAGCTCTGCTCATTCCTCATCGAAAAAGCAAGAGGCACGAGGGCCACATGGATAATATACATAATAAAATATATTTATAAAATTAATCATGTGCTGATATGAGAAACAGTTTTACCCAACGCAACCCTCTGATTATTGCATGACTAGGACTGCAATAGTATATCACCCCCTTTACCTCCGGCACGACACAAGGGATCATCCGGAGAGGAAGGAACGGCTCCTGGCCATTTTGGAGGAGATCGCTTCATCGGGCCTTGATCCTGTGCGAATAACCCCTGAGGCCGCAACCCTGGACCAGGTGGCGAAGATTCATAGTCAGAGGTACATCGAGCAAGTGAGAACCACTGCCGCCCGCGGCGGAGGATACCTGGACCTCGATACCGTCGTCTCCAAGGACTCCTACGACGCAGCCATGATGGCCGCGGGCGGGACGATAGCCGCGGTCGATGCCGTCCTCGGCGATCTCGATTGCGCCTTCGCCCTCGTTCGCCCGCCGGGCCATCACGCAATGCCCCACAGGGGCATGGGATTTTGCATATTCAACAACGTGGCAGTGGCGGCCAAGTACGCCCAGTCCCGTGGTCTGAAGCGCGTTTTGATCGTGGACTGGGACGTGCACCACGGAAACGGCACAGAGGCGGTCTTCTACGACGATCCATCCGTACTATATTTCTCTACCCATCTGTATCCCCACTATCCCGGCACGGGAAGGGCCTCCGATGTGGGGGAAGATGATGGCAAGGGCTACACGGTGAACGTTCCACTCCCCCAGGGAACGGGAGATGATGGATACCTCATGGTCTTTCGAGAGGTGCTCGTGCCGATTGCAATGGAGTTCAAGCCGGATATCGTGATGATATCATCGGGACACGACGCCCACAAGGGCGATCCCCTTGGGGGGATGGGGATCTCTACCGAGGGCTTTGGAGCCATGGCCGGAGTCGCAAAAGAGATCGCAGACGGCCTATGCGATGGCAAGGTCATCGCAACCCTCGAAGGAGGCTATCGCCTCGATACCCTATCGGCATCGGTGGTCGCCGTCCTTAAGGCCTTCTCCGGAGACGTCCCAAAGGTCAAGATCTCGGATGATATCCGCACAGCCCGCAGGATCGAGGAGGTCAGAGCGACACAGAAGCCTTACTGGCGATACTTTAGCTGATGGAAAGCGTTCAGCAGATCCGGTCCCTTGCCCGGAAGAACTCAGTGAGAAGGGCCCTGAACTCGGAGTCGCCGATCTGCAGTAGTTCGTTGCCCCCGTATATCACGTGGCCTGCCCGAACCTGGGCTGAGATGTGTTTACCGAGCGCAAGATTCGAGATCTCCATATCGATGAGGTCTCTCGCCCTTGTGTAGCGGCGAGGGATCTCAACAACCGCGCGTCCCCCCTCGATATAGGGGCCGGAGATGGGCTGATGGCTTGCAAGGAACCTCCTCAGGTGCTCTTCCTCCCAGACGGGTGGTCCCATGTGTTTTCGGATGAAAGGAAGCTCCCAGATATCGAGCTCCAGCAAAATTCGGCCTAGGCCGTGCGGCAAGCAGGCAGGAGAGCTGACGGGAGAGCCGGCCGGATCGCGATGACAGGCCACAACGCTTCTCATCACCGAGAACCCCCCCCTTGCGAGAAGCGCGGATATCGCCTCCTCCGCCTTTCTTAGCTGCGGGAAGAGGACATCCTCGACCACCGCCGGAGCTGGGAACTCGACGAGGATCATGTAAGTGCCCCGATCGTGGATATGCGAAAGAAGATCGCCCTCGCTTAAGGGCTCTGCTCGATGAGGAAAGAAAAAATCCAATGCCGGTGCCTCCAGGAAGCATCGCGAAGCTGCAACGAACTTGAACATCCGATCAAGGGTTAGGGCTGCCGCCACGTTTCGGCCGGGGTCGACAGGGTCTATCATCGCCAATGGCGAATCGTGATCCCGCCTGGAGTGACCCTCCAGGTCTATCACATCGCCCGGCCTCCAATCCGATGCCGCCTCCAGGACCCCTCTAAAGGATCCATATCGAAGTATCAATAGCTCGGCCAGGTATCCGGAGAAACCCCCCGTCTTCAACTCTGAACCGTAGACGCCCACCCCTTTCATGAACTGCTTGAGGAGGAGGACCTGGTCCTCGAGGCCCGCAATCCTTCGTGAGACATAAATGGAATGAAATGGTGTCCGATCCACCGCAGACCTGATTCGCCGGGCATCTTCCAAGCGGAAGCATGGGACCAGATCGACCTCTATCCCATCGGCTACGGCCTGGACATAGGCATGCTCCGCATACCTCTCCTCGTGCTTGGGAAATAGCCTTCTTGCAAGAAACAGGGCATCGCCGAGGTCACCATCCTCTGGGACTGACAGAAATATATCCAGGTCGTGGTCGCCGGAAAGCCATGTCCCTCGCGCAGCCGATCCCGCCAAGATGCCCTGGCAATCGAGGCCCTCGGCCTTTGCGGCATCATCAATGCGGATTAAGAGATCGCGGGCCACGCAATCAAGCCTCGCCCTCTCCTCCGGCGTGGGCCTGATCCGCTCGATAACGCGATTCAAGAGATCAGAGGGTATACTCGGCCATGTCCTCGTATATGGGCCCTCCGGGGGTTAGCGTGCTCTTCTTCAGGAGGAAGCGATCGACAGTGAACTCGCCGAGGTCTAGCTGCATCTGGCTCATCCTCTCGGATAAGATCGCGCTCGTCTCGGGGTTCGGTCGCCCAACACGGCCGAGGGTAGCATGTGGACGAAAGCCCTTCTCTCTGGGAAATCCGAGCGGCGAAAGGGCGTCATCAACCCCGCGATGGAGCGGCGAAAAATCGCCCTCTGCTCCGAGCCAGATCACCCTTACCGAACGGCCGGGAAATGCCCCAAGCCCGGATATGCGGGCGGAAAAGGGCTCTGCCCTCACTCGAGAAAGCGCCTCTTTTATCGCGCCAAGCTGCGCGAGGGTGATGTCCCCCAAGAACTTGAGCGTGATATGGACGAGCTCTGGCTTGACCATTCTCACGCCCTGCAATGCGAGCCCCTTTTGGGCCTCCAATATTCCCGGGATCATCGATTCTGGGAGCTCCACTGCAACGAAGGACCGGATCCCCTGCTCGGGCCTTCGTCCCGCTATCATCGAAGCACTCCACCCTTGCTCGCGGAGGTAACCGACCTCCTATACCTGTCGAGCATCCCTCCGCTCACCTTTGGCTTGGGTGGCTTCCAGGCAGCCTTGCGGCGCTCGATCTCCGAGGCCTCGACGAGGAGGTCCAATTTTCGGCCTGGGATGTCCACGGAGATCTCGTCTCCATCTTGGACGAACGCTATCGGCCCGCCCGCCGCAGCCTCGGGGGAGACGTGGCCTATGCAGGGACCCCTCGTGCCTCCGCTGAACCTGCCGTCGGTTATCAGAGCAACCGACTCGCTAAGCCCAGCTCCCGCGATTGCCGAAGTTGGGGAGAGCGTTTCCCTCATGCCCGGGCCTCCCTTTGGACCCTCGTATCTAATGACCACCACATCGCCTGCCAACACCCGTCCGCCCATTATGCCGGACATGGCATCCTCCTCGCTCTCGAATACCTTGGCGGGGCCAGTATGCTTCATCATCGATTGCGAGACTGCAATCTGTTTCACTACGCTCCCATCCGGCGCGAGGGTTCCCTTGAGGATGGCGATCCCTCCCTCGGCATGGATCGGGGAGTCCAGGGTCGCAATGACCCGGGCGTTCGTCAGAGGATTCACCGGCACAAAGTCGGACAGCTCCTCTTTAATCGTCCTGCCTGAGACGGTCATTGCGTCGAGATTCAGCTTTCCCTTTATGCGGCTCATCACCGCACGAATGCCTCCGGCCTTGTCAAGATCGATCATGTGGAACGGGCCGCCGGGACGAAGGTTGACAAGATGGGGAGTTTCAAGGCTCAGCCGGTCGAATAGATCCAAGTCCATATCGAGGCCGAACTCCGCGGCGATTGCCGGCAGATGTAATGTGGTGTTGGTCGACCCTCCAATCGCCATATCCACGCGGATGGCGTTCTCGATGGATTCAATGGTTACGATCTTCCTCGCTGTGATCCCCTGGCGGACGAGCTCCATGATCCTCATTCCTGAGAGCTTGGCTATCCGCATCTTCTTCGCGTCGACCGCATGCGCCGTCGCGCATCCAGGGAGGCTCAACCCCATGGCCTCTGTCATGCATGCCATGGTGTTTGCGGTGAAGAGGCCTGCGCATGAGCCCGCGCCTGGACAGGCTCCATTCTCGAGGGCTTTGAGGGCCTCCCCACCCTTCTGCCATCCCTCGAATACATTGATCAGGTCTAGGTCAGAGTCGCATGCGAAGCCGGGCATCATAGGCCCGCCGGTAACAGCGATCGTCGGGAGGTCCAGCCTGCCCGCGGCCATGAGATGTCCTGGCACGATCTTGTCGCATGAGGCTATCAGCACGAGGCCGTCGAGCTGATGCCCCTCGACCATGATCTCGATCGAGTCCTCGATCAACTCCCGGGAGGGAAGCGAGTACCTCATGCCTCCATGGCCCATGGCGATGCCATCGCATATGCCGATGGTGTGGAACTCGAAGGGCACTCCCCCTGCCATGCGTATACCATCCTTGACCGCCTGTCCGACCTTATCCAGATGGATATGGCCGGGGATGAAATCGTTGCTGGAGTTGGCAACCCCGATGAAGGGACGTTTGATCTCATCATCGGTCAGGCCCATACCCTTGAGGAGGGCCCGATGGGGAGCCCTCTTTGCGCCTACTTTGGTCACATCGCTTCTCATGGAGATACCTCGAATCAGCCAGGGAATCATCTATTTAAGTAGTTGATGATCTCAATCGCGAAGAAAAATCGTATAGAGTATATTCAAATGGATCTGACCCACCCGTATTCAAGGGTTATATAGGCGTGGATCCAGAGCGAAAGCCAAGTGATAAGATGGATCCATATCATCTCTTCTTACTATTCCTAGGGCTCTACATAGCCCTGATCATCGGGATCGGAGTGATGAGCTCGGGGCGTCAGAGGTCGGTCGCCGACTTCTGGCTTGCCGGCCGAGAGCTTGGGGCAGCCAATATCAGCTTCTCCGCAGCAGCATCCTGGCTCTCGGCAAGCGCGCTCCTCCTTGCAACCGGGCTATTCCTACTCCTGGGGGTAGGCTCCATATGGGTGTGGGTCTTCCCCAACATCGCCGCCCTCGCAATCGTCGCGGCAATTTCGGGCCGCATAAAGAACATCCCTGCCATGACACAGCCCGAGCTGCTCGAGATCCGTTATGATCCGATGGTGAGGGCTCCCGTGGCTCTCGCCATCGCCGTGATGATGATACTCTTCTCCGTCGTGGACTTCATCGGCTTCAAGCTGGTCCTCGGGACCTTCTTCGGAGTTCCTCCGCTCTACGCCATCCTCATTATGGTCGTCGCTGTATCCATCTACGTCAGCCTCGGCGGATTTCGGGCTGTCGTCTGGACCGACCTCGTTCAGTATATATTTCTCGCAGGCCTTGCGATCTTCGTCGCCCTCGTCGCGATTGGGCTTCCCTCCCAGAACGGGACCACATTCCTCGCCGCCGCCACATCGATGGGCGGGGACTGGTGGAATCCCTTCCTCCTGGGCGGGATCATGGGCGCCCTGATATTCCAGATGGCCCTCCTCCCAGGATGGGTCGCGGAGCAGGATCCCTGGCAGAAGATATGGGCCGCGAGGGACAACGCCTCCGCGAAGAAGGGCCTTCTCCTTGGGGCAGGCCTCCTTGCCCTCGTCTATCTGGCTTGCTTCCTGGCCGCAATCGGGCTGAGCACGGGGTATCCCAGGCCCACGGGCGAGATCGAGGCGGAGATGCTATACCTTAAGCTCATAAGCGACTCGGTCGGACCGACGCTCCTCGCCCTTCTGACGCTCGGGTTCGCCGCAGCCTCCATGTCGTGCACCGACACCTTCGCGACATCAGGCGCCTCATGCATCTCCCGCGATCTGATACAGAGGCACATCCGACCTCAGGCCTCCATGAGGGAGATGATGGTGATCAACAGGGTGCTCGTCGTCTTGATGATAGCAGTCTCCGCAACAATCGCCCTCAATGTGGAGAGCATCATGGATGCCGTTATCATCGCGACGGTGATCGGAACGACCTCCTACTTTTTCCCTATCATCGGGGGGCTATATTGGAAGAGGGCAACCAAGTGGGGAGCGCTCGCAGCCCTGATCTCAGGCGGTGGAACGCAGATCGCCCTCATCGCATATGAACAGCTCATTCTCAAGGGAGAATTGAGTAGCATCTCCCCCTTGCTGACCGAGCACGGGGTCCTCGTCGGCCTCACCCTCAGCGCCGTCACATTCGTCGGCGTCTCGTTGATCACCCCTGCCCCTGCGGCCGTGCGCCTTGCCCCCTTCTTCCCAGAGGTGGCCTCCAAGATCTTCAGCAAGGAGATCGTCCAGGTCGACCGGGAGAACTCCCGATATGGAGAGGTCTTGGCCCACCTAGACGAGAGGACGAACGGCGAGAGGATTCAGCTCAACCTTGCAATCGATCTTACGTCGGTTAGGGCAGACGGCGCTCAGATCAGGCCGGATCTCAACTGGAGGGGGCTCGTCGATGACCTGCTCGCCGCGCATACAAAATGGTTTACGCCCACTGGAAGCCATGTGGTCTATCGCCTAACGCAATCGGATATGCTCTCCTGCGTGAAGATGGTGCGCGGCGATCGCATGCAGATATGGCTCTCGGCAGAGCCCAGGGTCGATCAGGTCGAGCGGCAGAGAGATGAGATGTTCCTATCGTTCGAGGAGATCCAAGACGTTCTCTTGCATAGGGGGCTATCTGCTTCACCGAAGAGATGAAGGCCCTCGGAAAGGTCGAAGAGGTCGATGTGATCGTTGTGGGGGCGGGGCCTGCCGGCTCCACAGCAGCCGAGAGAGCCGCTGCCTCGGGTGCAAGCGTCCTTCTGATCGATAGAAAAGAGGAGGTGGGCTCCCCAGTCCAGTGCGGCGGATTTCTGCCGGAGGCCCATGAGCTGCAAGCCCTGATGCCCCATGCCGACCTCCCCGCGACCCTGGTCGAGATGCCAGAGCGTTGCATCCTCCATCGAACCGAGATCCAGCGCTTCTATGCCCCAAGCGGGAGGTCCAAGGAGTTTCCCGTCGAAGGAAGGGTCATCGATAGGAGAGCATTCGACCGTCATCTCGCATACAGGGCGGTTTTCGCGGGAGCGAAGATGCTTGTGGGAACGACGGCCGTCCCAGAGGGTGGATGCCTTCGCCTTCGAGGAAGAGGATCTGGGCTGCTCTCCCCTCGCGTGGTCGTTGGAGCGGACGGCCCCGCCTCGGCGCTTGCCCGGTCGCTGGGAGTTAGTCATAGGATGGAGATGGGCATCTGCCTGGAGTTGGAGATGGCAGGGGTCGAGATAGATGCGCAGGCTGCAGAGATGTACTTCGGAACGAGGTTTGCTCCCGGAGGCTACGCATGGATCATACCGCTTGGAGAGGAGATCGCCAATGTCGGGGTGGGGGTGAGGAGGTCATACATGGATGAGAGGATGACGCTCTCCGCCCTCCTCGATCGCTTCATCATGGATCATCCAATAGCCGGCCCGCGGCTGAGGCGGGGCCAGGTCATGGCTGTGATGCGCGGGACGGTTCCCGCAGGGGGGATGGTCGGCCCAATTCAAAGTGGGAGGATACTACTCGCCGGCGATGCGGCAGGCCATGTCATGGCAACAAGCGGTGGTGGCATTCCCCTCGCGGTCGTCGCAGGTTCCATCGCAGGCCTAATGGCTGCAAGATCGCTGCAAGGAGAGGCGTCCCTCGATGACTATCCTCGAATGATCCATGAGTCCTTCGGTCGCGAGCTCGACCGCTCAGTCCAAATGCGACGATTGGTCGACCTGCTGATGAAGCGCGATCATTTGATGGACACTCTCTTCGACCATATCGACGCAGAGCAGATGAAGGCCATGCAGCGGGGCAGTATCCCCGGAGCACTCGGACGGATCTGCAACGCCCTCGCGAGGTCGGGATGACACGCCTTAGATCGTCGCATGGGCGACGAGTATGAGACAGCCCGTTCCCAGCACGTCCATGGAGCTGCAGAGGATGGGGATCACCACGTTGTCCGGGTCGACCCCGACCTTGATGAAGATATGCGTCAGGTAATAGGTAATCGATATTGCAAACGCGGTTGCGGCAAGCCCTGCCACTAGACATATCCTGACGAGGTCCCATATTCCTGGAGAGCTGAGGCCGGATGCGATAGCCACGGTCTCGGCGATCAGCCCCAGGGTCGGAAAGAGGAGCAAGGAGAGGACGACCAAGCTCAAGAAGTTCCTCTTGGTCGCCCTGTCGGGCCAGATCTCAAGCCTCGTGATGCCCAGGTGATATGCGGAAGTGAGCTGGGACGAGAGGATTCCACCCAGGTTCCCTGCCTCTGCATTGATCACGGGAAGTATCATCAGCACCGCGGCGTAGGAGAGGAGGAGATCCATGTTGAAACCCATGAAGATCCCGCCAACCGTGTTCAGCCCTGCGCAGAGCACCAATATGGGCACCGACTGCTTGATGATCCGGGCAAGAAGGGGCCTTCCAGCCGTGATGCTGTAGATCCCGGCGACTATCGATAGGACTATCACAGCAAGGCTTGCAATCGTCACCAGTACATCGCTCAATGCAAGCACGATGACGATGGACAGGTAGAGCAGGGGTATTGTGGTGATATCGCCCGCCGCGGTTATAAGCGGCAGCGAGATGTTGTCCGGATCCCATCCCGTCCTTATGCTCTTGGTGATCATGAGCGAGGTAAATACCAGCAGCACCGTCCCGGAGAGTATCCCCGTCAAGGTCGATATCAATATCAGATGGTGGAGGCCCATTATCTCCACACCGGCAACGAGGCTGAACGTCTTCACGATCATCGCCAGCATGAGCGATAGGATCAACGTCCTTACCGCCGCCCCCGCCACCTGATCGCGCATAGCAGGTGAGCTGCGATAAGGGGGCGCGATCTCGCCCGTGTGAAGGCTTGTTCCGAGCATCGCCCCAAAGGAGCCGAAGATATTGCCACGCATACCCATCAGGCCTGGAACGAGTATGAGAAGGGCCGGATAGATCGCAAGAAAATGGGCCATCTTGGCGATGCTGTAGCCAGCGAAGACGTCTGATGCCGCGCAGATGAAGAGCGCGAAGTAGCTCTGCCTTACTATCTTGGGTATGTTGCCGAAGGTAGAATGCGTTTCTGGCGCGGCCAATATGACGGAACAACCAACGCTAAGCAGGGATCCGCCCTCTCCTCCGGCCATCTACTCACCCTTCGCCCATTCTTCACCCCAGATAGATTCAGGGCCTTTCGCGACGCATCTCCCAACCTGGAGCGATGCCGGGCATGACTGAAGGGGATAGCCCCCTCAGAGAAGGCCTGGCTTACTTCTTCCCTTCGCCGCCGGCCTTTCCTAAGATCTCCTCCACAGGCTTGCTCCCAGCCTCGATCACCTTCATATTGACCTGGCCCACGTCTGCGGCGATCTCCCGACCATGGACGCTCTTTCTCCTCTTGCAGCCTTTGGCGAGCGAGTTGTACCCAACGCCACCAGCTATCAGGATCTTGCGCCTCCTCGTGCCCGGTAGATCCCTGCGCATGGGAAATCCCTCTCGATCGCTTCCACCCGTTATCTGCAGCCGATAACCCGGCATCCCCACTGCATCTCCTTCGACCGTATCGCCGATTCTTCGTCCCAGGAGCTTTGCTGCACCTGCATCCTTGACCTCGACCTGGTAGGCCTTGCCGCTCCCTGGATCGGATATAACCACTCTGAAGTCCATCTTTTTTCCTCACATGTGAACGTAACAGGGCTCTTCTACCGACCCCACCCTTATAAAGCTTTATCCACCCCGGGAGATCACTGGAGCTCGTTCATCCGGCAAAATAGTCCACAAGGCCGGATATGGGAAAGCGTCGCTTCTTCAATCCCGGCCTCCTCGATCGCCAGGTGTCCGTTGACACCGGCAGAGAGGGCTATTCCCACCTTTCCAGAACCCACTGGACCGCCGAGGATGGGCTCTTTTGGCATGCGAATCGTTATCTTCCGCCTATGCCGACCTCTCGCAACTGGGAGAGCACCACCTTTGCCAGATCGAGGGCGCTATAGGGGATCTCCCTGACGTTCGCGAGGATACGCCCGGATCCCAGGGATATGCATTCCCCGATCCTGGTCATCCTCCTCGCCATGAAGATCTTGATGGGATCGAGGGAGAGGGGAGGCGATCAGGTCGCTAAAGCTGGTGGCCCGACCTCCATCGATCTCGACTACTCCGGCAAAAGAGGTGTTGACAAAAATCCCCCGCTTCATCAGTATCCCATCGAGGGTGATGCAGCAGACGGTTCCTATGCCGAGACAGCCTGTCGGGATGTGACTACTCACCCGACTGAATTCGGTGGCGTCCCTCTTTATGCACTCGCCCAGTTCTCCACCCGGGTTCGTCTTACTCATTGATCGTCCTAAGCATCTCGATAAGCCTCTTCTGGCTGGTAAGGGCCAAGCTGTAAAGCTTAATCTGGACTCTCCAATGGGGAAGCGAATATATATCTTATGGAGAATAACCCTGCCGCCGACTGAGACGCGCAGTCCCGTGGGGTAGCGGCCAATCCTGCAGGCCTTTGGAGCCTGGGACGGCGGTTCGAATCCGCCCGGGACTATCATCCCGATAGAAAGATACAAGTACGTCAAGCCATATGCATGATGGAAGGCCCCGCGCAGGCGGGCGATCGAAGAGCTCCGGTGGTGTAGTCCGGCCAATCATTCCGGCCTTTCGAGCCGAAGACTCGGGTTCAAATCCCGACCGGAGCATCTCTGCATTCCCATTCTTGCGATCCATTAGAGGATGATCAAGTTTCGTTTTTGAGCCTGCGGAAATGCCCAGTTATTCGATTATAAATAGATAATTATCATCACGCTTGCTCCGGAATCTGCTCGTTATGTTTATATGCTATTAAACTGCAATCTGGAGTTGTGCCTGAGCAAAACACTGATATATCAGTCAGGATTCCTAAGATCAGGTACCCCAAGTCCAGGGGATCCCCTTGAGGGAGCAGCCCGCTGGATTGGAGCTATCAGGGATCATATCTCGCTGTCTAAGGACAGTTGACGATCCTAAAATCCGAACAAGGGTATAGAATAGGAGGTGGGAACGAAATGAGGAGAGAGCTAATCGTTTTAGTGGTTATTGCAATGGCCCTGGTAGGCATGGCCAGCGCAGCCAACTACATGTACGAGAAGGCCACAATCAAGGGCGTAGGCTATAAGAATGTTGAGATGATCGTTTCGACCCAGGAGGGCTTCGCTGGAGCCAAGCTGGTCGAGAAGGAGTCCGGATCCGGTAACGTGATCATCGAGAAGACCGAGCTCGAGGCCGAGAGGCAGATAGGCGTTAATTGCGACTGGACCAAGGCCAAGGCATGGAACCTTGGAAGCACACCCATGGACTACATCAACTTCACAAAGGAAGCTGAGTTCGAGTACATGCCGGTGAGCTACCAGACAGGTACCTACGACC
>CAZWDT010000013.1:0-30184 GCA_964632755.1 uncultured Methanotrichaceae archaeon | reverse complement strand
CGGTGTCTTCTCGATCGAGAAGTTCATCCAGCTCTGGGGCAACAGCACCTGTGGCACAATCAGCGTCGACTGGCTGCCCTGTATGTAAGCGAGATAATCCAAAGACATTTCTTGGAGGGTCTTTGCCCGGGTAATTCCGGGCTTCTCTCCCTTTTTTGGGAGCCCAGGAAAACAACATTTATATAACAAGAAGGACGAAGGTCAATATATCGTATCAAGAAGGGGGTGAATGAAACATGAAGGGAGTAGTAGCAATAGCGGCGATATCTATCGCGGCGATCCTTGCATGTAGCACAGTGGTGATGGCGAATCCGCCTATAATCGAGCCCGTGCAGTACGAACAATACTGTGAGAGCCAGAAGGTGACGGGCACAGGAGTTATCGATGTCAGCACGTCTATCGTGGACAAGAGGCTGGCACTTGAGTACTACAATGTGTTGGCCGGTGACGGCGACTTCGAGCTCGATTCCGAGCACGCACTGTCAGAGAATGCAAGCAAGCTGATGAGAGAGGTAGGCAACAAGACGATGCCGGTCAACCTTTTCGAGAATACCAAGATGACATACTCCGGTGATGTACCGCTTGTCGGCGGGAAGTTCCTCAACTCCAAGTCATTCTACGGCGGAATTGGCGCGAACTTCCAGGAGGTCTTCTCGGTGACCCAGATGGAGAAGGACCAACAGACGTTCTTCGCATCGACCGATCCGGCCGGACACACGAAGAACGCGACTCTCGCTGCTCAGCTCAGGAATATGAGCCCGGTCCATCTCGTTGGAATGAACACTAAGAACACCTTCGAGGGAACTTGGGGAACCGACTCGGCGTGGCACAAGATATTCTACAAGGATATCAAGGACCACCAGCAGTTCACCGGTAACTTCGAGACCGAGAAGCTGATCAAGTTCCACGAGAACCCGGTGCCCGAGCCCGTACGAAGCCCATGCGCAGGCATAGACTGCTAGGGTGACCTAGCAATCAATCTCTTTTTTTTTCGATTTAGTGGGGGTCGCGCATGAAGATATGGCTAATAACGTTGTTCGTCCTGGTCGCTCAAGCGGGCGCCACAGTTGAGGACGCAAGTTCGAGCTCAGGCGCTAGCTGTGTTGCCGATGAATTGAGCGGATCCTGGCCCTCCATGACGGTTCCGATACCTTCCGAGCCGCCCTATCCCGTAGTGCCTACGCACCTTGTGGTGACGGTCGACCTTGCAGTACCTAATCCCGACGAGGACAGCTACTATACGACTCCTGGCAAGCCCTTGGAGTATCTGGTCACCGTGAAGAACGACGGATCGGAGGATGTCGTTGTGCGAATGACGGTCATCCCCTCGAGCTGCCTTCCTGGCTGGTTTAGCTGGACTGAGAAGGTCATAACCGTCCCCGGAGGCGGCGCAAGCTCTGAAGCGCTCTATGCACAGCCAGAGATGAAGGCGATTGCCGGCGATTACGAGTTCGAAGTAATAGCAACGACAGAGAGCGCGAGATCGGCCACGGCCAGGGGACGCTTCAAGGTCCAGGATTACGACTACGCCTCGGAGACATCGATCAGCGGCACAGGCCAGTTCCAGCTGAGCAAGGACGTTCGCAGCATGAACTCGGGGATCAAGTCTAACAAGGACGTCTACTTCAGCGGAAGCGTGGATGCTTTGGTGAAGAACGAGTATCTCGTGGACAACGCGAGGGGTACCAATCCCAACTTCGAGGAGCAGGATGCCGTGGACAACTACATGGCGCTCGCGCCAGGTGATGCCCTTTTCGGCTCAGAGACCTTCAAGAGCTCACTGGTATTTGGAGGGATCGGGGCGAAGGTTCAGGAGAGCTACAATCTCCAGTCCATGGAGTTCAAGGACCAGAACTTCAACCTGCACCAGACCGGCTCCTTGAACCGCATGGCAGAACTTAGGACTGCCGACAACTTCACCGGATACTTCATGCTCGACGCAAGGCAGACCAGGCCTGGAGAGAAGAGCTTGAAGGAGCACGAGGAGTATATGGGCTCATTCGAGCTGCAGAGGAGGATACTCTTCAAGGATAGGCCCGCATTCGGTGGATCGTGTGTGGGAGGGTCGTGCGATTTCATGAATAGGCTGGACTCGCTCAGATGATAAAGTCCCCCTCCCAAACATTTTTTCGATCTCTACGTTGTCTATTGGGATTCCTTTGTGCCTTTGTGGTAAATTTCCAGAGATAACCACGATAATGAGAAGATAACCACGCAACAGTGTGCTGGTATCTCTGCCGCGCGTATGCGATGGATGCTTGTAATGAGCGGATCGGCGTCATCCTTGGAGACCGCGGCCAAGTAGATATATGTCGATTTCAGCCCGCACCGCCAGTCTCAAGGCCTCCGGGCGACCTATTTCCTCCGAGATACCGAAAGCTTTATATTCGTCTAATGACGTAATGAGAATTAGCAAAAGTCGAAGTTCATTTGTTTCCTCCTATTCCCTCCTACATCCATTCGACTTTTGCTCTACTATATTCCTCATTCCGCCTGGTCAGGCGACGTCCTTGATAAGCGGATACTCGTCAACGCTCTCATTACCGGGGATGGCGTAGCTCCTGTCGCATATGGTGTCAGCGTCGGCGTCCTTGCATCCCTCCCTGGGCTCGTCGAATTGGCCGTGGCGGTTTCCAATCCTTCCATCATCCCAACGGTTCCCGCTGGCGTCGTAGGCATCGAACTTGATGTTATCGATGAGCAGGTTTCCGTAGATCTCGTTTCCAAAGGAGTTGATCACCCATAGCCCCACGAGCCCATTATGCATGACCTGGTTCTCCTTCAGGGTATTGTTATAGCTCCTATCGATAAATATACCCGCTATACCGTTCTCGCTCGCGTTGTTGCCCACTACCTCGTTCTCATCTGAGATGATTATGAAGATTCCAACGTTCAATCCGCTGCAAGCCTGGTTGTCCGCGACGATGCAACTGTCGGATCCGAGTAGGAGGATGTTGCATATTCCGTTGCCGATTGCGCTATTCCCATATAAGCTATTGTTGTCCGCGAGGAACATCTCGATTCCGTGCCAACCGTTCCCAGATGCCAGGTTATCAACGACCAGGTTCTCCTTGGAGCCGTTGATGCAGATGATGCCATCGTCGAAGTTCTCGATGACCTGGTTTTCCCGCACGATGTTCCTGCTCGAGTTATCGAGGATCAGCCCATCGTCCTCGTTTTCAATAATAAGGTTCCCAATGATGGAATTGTCGTTCGACTCCAGGAGGAGAAGGCCCTCTTGAGCTCCAGTGAGGAAGTTATCTCGAATGGCGTTTCCATTGGACCGAATCAGGATTATGTCCCTCCAGGTGTTGTTCAGCCGATTTCCCTGGATGGTATTGTTGCTCGAGAGAACCCGTATCCCTCCATCTGCGGACCAATTGACCGAGGCGTTCTGGGCTGCGAATCCCTCGACCGTTATGCCGTCAGCAAGAAGCGCAATCGGGCTTCCAATCCCGCCCGCATCGACCACGGGAAGCCCGTGGCCTCGCAAGATAAGCGTCTTTGTCACGTTTACGCGCTCCCTGTAGACCCCCGCCATCACATCGATCGAGTCGCCCGCGTTTGCGGCGTCCACCGCAGCCTGGATGCTGACGTAATCACAGCCTTCTGGCCCGACAGAGATCTCGCCCGCGAGGGCGGGGATGAACAGCACGAGAAGCAGGAGGGAGATCGGTCCTATCCATGACATGTCTGTGATGGTTATATCATCAGTGATATATCAATGGTTGCCCGACCCCTCGCCGATCTTGCGCCATATCGTACAACTAAGAGCCCTGCAATTTAAGGTTCTTCGCTGAATTGAGTGGGTATGGATCATGGGAGATTTCCGGCATGAGTCATTTGTTATGTCAAGGTGTATGTGATGAGCCGCTACATCTCGATAATCATGGAGGAATGGTGAGATGAAGGCAAAAAGGCGCCGACACTTGCCACCCCATACCCACATTGAATAGCGAGGAACCCAATTTTTAAGAAAGCGCGCAACTCCCGGACCGGCGTTCGTCTGCCTTCATCCAGCCATGAATCAATCGGAACTCAAACGCTGAGGGTGAGATTTGAACTCACGGGGTGCGATGCACCACTGGTTCTCAAGACCAGCGCCGTAGGCCACTTGGCTACCTCAGCCCGCCCCATCTTCGAGGCCCATCCTCTTAAGCATAACGACCGGCTGACGTAGATCCCAAGGACGAGAGGCGGATCCCCAGCAGGCCAGGGCCGCCTTGCCATCGAGCAGCTCCCTATAGCCACCCTCGAAAGGCCTCACTATCTCTGTGCGAAAAACCTTTTGCCAAGCGGCGCTATCTCGACCACATGCTTATCAGAGGAGCTTCGATGCTTCGAGACGGCGGCCTTCTCCGGGATATGGATATTGCAATCGAGGGGGGGCAGATCGTCCAAATCGGAGAGAAACTAAAGGCAGAGGACGATTTGGTCATCGACGCGAAGAAGATGCTCGCAATCCCCGGCCTGGTCAACGCCCACACGCATCTTGCCATGACCCTATTTCGGGGCTACGCCGACGATATGGAGCTGATGCCCTGGCTACAGGAGAAGATCTGGCCGCTTGAGGCCCGGCTGAAGGAGGAGGATATACGTTGGGGGGTGAAGCTCGGCTGCCTTGAGATGATCCGGATGGGGATCACCTGCTACAACGATATGTATTACTTCATGGACGAGACCGCGAGGGCCACGAAGGAGATGGGCCTGAGGGCCTTCCTCGCCGGGGTGATCTTCGATATGCATCCGGAGTTCCTGCGTGAAGCAGAGCCCTTCATCCAAAGGTGGAAGGGCGACGACCTGATCCGCCCGACGCTCGGCCCCCACGCGATCTATACCTGCTCGGAGGAGACGCTCATCCAGGTAAGGGAGATAGCAAAGAGGCATGAGGTTCCCGTGCATATCCATCTCTCCGAGACGAGGGGAGAGGTGGATACCTTCGTCAACCAAAGGAAGATGACTCCAGTCGAATACATGGACTCCCTGGACCTGCTCGGGCCCGATCTCATCGCCGTCCACTGCATCTGGCTCTCGCCAAGGGACATAACGCTCCTCGCAAAAAGCAAGACAACGGTCGTCCACACGCCTGTCAGCAACCTCAAACTTGCATCGGGGATAGCCCCGATCGACCGCCTGCTCCAGGAGGGGGCATGCGTCTGCCTTGGAACCGATGGAGCCTCTAGCAACAACAGCTTGAGCATATTCCAGGAGATGAAGACCGCGGCGATAACTCAGAAGAACGTCTGGGGGCCGACGACTCTCAGAGCGGAGCAGGTCTGGAGAATCGCGACCGAGAACGCCTATCGAGCGTTCGGCCTGAACATGGGCCTCAGGGAAGGGGCGTTGGCCGACCTGGTTTTGATCGACCTTCGGCGCCCTTGGTTCTGGCCGGCAACCAATATGCACTCGCACCTGGTCTACAGCATGATGGGCGGAGTGGACACTGTGATCGTCAACGGAAGGGTGCTCATGCGCCACGGCCAGATACCCGGGGAAGAAGAGATCATCGAGAGGGCACAAAAGCAGTTTCTGGACCTGACCTCCCGATGATAATGCGCCTCTTGCTCTATGCTTTAGGCCCTCTTGCGCTTGCGCCCACTCTCCCTAGAACCTCCGCCGTCGAAGCGACGGGCGCCTCTTAAGGCGCGGTATCAGAAGGCGAACGATCCCTCCAGCTGCCACTATAAGCAGAAGCGCGAGAGCGACCTGCAGAATCCAGCCAAATCCCCTTCCGCCCGCCTCCATGACCACCCCGAGATCCTCGCGCCTGGGGCTGCCATCAACGAGATAATCCAGCTGAAACGATATCGGGTAGTATTCCAATAGGGGCTCCCCTGCATCGATCGAGAACCGTGCAGCAGCCCTGCTCCCGCCGTCCACGCGACCGAGATGGATGGCCTCCCCCTTGTATGCAAGCGGTTGCGAGACCTGGGGAAGGAGGCGGAGGTCATCGACGTTTTCCCCGTTGTTGACAACAACGACCTCTACCTCGCTCTCGCCAGGCGCAATCCCCCCCTCCACCTGCAACCCGAGCCGGGGACCCTCCAACACCCTGGCCTCGATTGGAAGGACCTGCGAGGAGTTCTGGTAGATGAGATAGATCTCTGGAAACCCGGGATCCCCCGAGACCTCCATCCCCGATAGCCTCCCAAAGGTTAGGTTCAGCTCGATAGGGTGGAGGCCGACCTCGGCTCCTTCCAGCACACTCACCTGGAAGCGGGCCCTCCTCACAGCACCAGGTCCAAGAGAGCCGATCACCTGTGGACCGGAGAGCACGAGGAGACCGGAATCGAGGCTTGAGAGGGAAGCCCTCAGCCAAAGGGCAGCCGAAGAGTTGGCCACTTCACCATCCGATACGGCCGCGTTCTCGAGCTCTACGCATAAGATCCCGCTTCGCCCCGCCTCCAAGGGTGGGGCAAGCGTTGACGCGACGATCAAGGGTTCCTCATCGAAGTAGACCGCCTCCCCATTAGCCATAGGAAGCGCGATCAGGAGGAGAGAGAGGGCGAAGGCCAGGACCGAGGTCATCGCAAGATGCCTTGGCCCTCTACATTCTTATCCTTGATGGCCAATGGCGAGCGCTTCGTCCGCGCTCATATCCTTATGCACAACGGCGCAGATCCGCTGTGTGATGAGAACTGGATCCTCATGCTGGAAGATGTTTCTGCCGATAGCAACGCCCCTTGCCCCTGCATCCACCGCATCCCTAACCATGGAGAGTAGATCCCTCTCAGACTCCACTCGAGGACCGCCTGCGATGACTATGGGTGCGGGACAGGCCTCCACCACGCGGGAGAAGCTCTCCAGGCTTCCGGTATAGGATGTCTTGACGATATCAGCGCCAAGCTCGGCCCCGACCCTGGCCGCATGGGCGACGTACTCCTCTGCATATTCATTTTTGATCTTCCTCCCCCGAGGATACATCATGGCCAGAAGCGGCATGCCCCACTCATTGCAGCTTCTGGAGATCTCTCCCAATATGGAGAGCATATGGCCCTCGTCCTCTGCGCCCACGTTCACATGGATGCTCACCCCATCCGCGCCCATCTTCAAAGCCTCCTCTACCGTTGCTACGAGCACCTTGTTGTTGGGATCGGGACCAAGAGCAGTCGATGCTGAGAGGTGGATGATAAGGCCCAGGTCCCTTCCATAGCCACGATGGCCAAAGGCTGCCGCCCCTTTGTGCACTATCGCCGCATCCGCGCCCCCTCCGGCAACGCGATTTGCAACTCCCTTGATGTCGACTATCCCTCGAATGGGTCCCACGGTCACCCCGTGGTCCATGGGAACTATCACTGCCCTGCCTGTGCCGCGGTTGAATATCCGCTCCATCCTGATCGACTTTCCTATCAAAAGTACACCTTCCCAGATCAATGTAGATATACGTACATTAAAGTGCTTTTTAGTACTTTGGTGGACATTATTATCCATATATATAGGTTTCCCTAAGCCCGGCTTTGCACCTAAACTCCGGTCCTCCACCTAAAGTCTTAGGATTCCACGTAAAGTCGGGGATTTGAAGATCTGAGATCTTTATATGGTTGCAAATATGTTGGATTTGTGAATAATATATTTAAATCTAATGAGATTGTAATAAGTAGATATATGTGCATTCAAACTGGAAATTGGCTAATGATTACCGATAGATATTTAGATTAGGCCTCTCATATAATGCTATGCATAAAAGGAGATTTGATAATGAGTGGCGTCGTTATTCCAGCCTGGAATTCCAAAGGCGTAATACCACCAATTGATCCCATTAATCCAACGTCATTTGAACGATCGCCCTACGAGGTTTCTTTGACTGATTTGGTCTTGCGATTTGGTACTTCTCCTGAACGGCTAATAGTACTCAGGGGATTTCTTTCGTTCCGCTCAGAATTACATAAAGTTGGACTTACACAAGGATTTCAGTGGGTGGATGGAAGTTTCTTGGAAAACATTGAATTACTAGAATCCCGCCCTCCAAAAGATATCGATGTAGTCACCTTTTTTCATCTACCCAATAACTCTACACAGCAAGAGCTACTCGATACGTCTCCGCGGCTTTTCAATAGCAAAGATACCAAGGATGACCACCATGTAGATGCCCACTTTGTACAATTAAATGGCGATATACCTGAGGATCTCGTATCGAAATCCACATATTGGTATAGCATCTGGTCTCACCGACGCAACTTACTCTGGAAAGGCTATCTGCAAATTAATCTCTCTCAAACACAAGACGACTCTGCAAGAGATGAACTCAATCGAATAACTTCTGGAGGCGTGTTATGATATTAAAAGAACATCATTATCACTTATCAGAGCTGACCACTTTGGAGAGATTGATAAGTAAGCTGCCTGAATCTAGCGTGATCGAGAAGATGAGTCTAGAAGCCCGCTTGAATGAGGTGAAGGAGATATTATCTGCTCAACAGACTCCTTTTTTTGAGCCAGCCCGTGTTCGATTGACATTCCGTGGAAAACCAGTCGTGAAAAATTATGGAATATTCACTGAGTTTGCCGCTACCGTTTTAGATAAGTTTGTGAATATGGTTGCTGCTGTCGGCGCCAGCCAAAACGTTCCGTTGGGCACACGTGGCATGATCCCAAATCGTGAGGACTACCGTTTGATAATAACTGGAACGACTCCAGGATCATTTGGGTTCGAACTTGAAGAGGCGCCTAGAGATGAAATATTAATTTCTCCTGTTAAGGCAGCGATCGAACAAACGATGTCGATTATGGAATCGGCTGTTGGATCAGATGATGATTTAGCAGATGCCATAGCTGAGGTTAATCCACGTGCTATTGAAGCAATGCGTGCATTTCTCGGTGCGATGGTAGAACACGAAGCATTATGTGTTCTTGATATAGAGGAGAAAAAATTCCAATTTGATGATGTGAGTCAGGTCCGGATTACGAAGGAACGCCTTAGTCAAGATAATATCCACGAAGAAGATAAGGAACTTATAGGTATGTTCCAAGGTGTTTTGCCTACACGTCGCACCTTTGAATTTTCGATCAAAGAAGAAGATATAATCGTAGGAAAGGTTGGACCGGAAATTGAAGATGCAAGCAAAATTAATCACGTCATCGAAAAGCCGATGAAGATCCAAGTCCATAAAAGACAAGTAGGAACGGGACAACCACGTTATGTCCTTTTTGGTTATGAAGAGATGGGGGAGGAAATATAAAAAGATCGCTCGTGTTACAGCATTTTCGGCAGCATATCGGATTGCTGCAAGATATCAGAAGCCCATCAAAGCGACTCATGGCTTGGCGCAAAATCAAACGGCGACGGCGCGTCCTGCAACAAGCTGCGTAGCCCTTCTCGCTCTAGGTGCAGAACGGACAGTAGATGGAAGCCACTCTCGAAATCCTCAAATAACGACCAGTACCGATGGAGAGCGAAGAGTCGAGAGGGATTTAGACGATGATAGAGAGAGACTGCTCAACGCAGTGCATAAGGTCGTTGATCGCGTTAATCATTGCGCTTTTCGCCTTGATCGGCTGCGCGCTTGCCGGGACCGAGGATGGCTCCTTCTGCCCCACATGTCCCGACTGGAACAACCTGGACGGCTGGTTCGAGCAGAAGGATGCCTACTACCCGCAGCCGCAAGCAACGACCCCCGCCACCCAAGCGACGCCGGCCCAAATTCCCGCTCCATCGTCATATCCCCGGGCCTGGCTAGTCACTTCTGCTGATCATATTCTAGAGGGCCAAGTCGTCCTTGATGCACGATCCCCCCAGGAGTTCGCCGCAGGTCACATCCCCGACGCGAGGAACGTTTACTGGGAGACGCTTCGATCAGGCGGCTCCCTCGATTCCAAGAAGGCAGAGCTGGCCCTGGAGAGGGCTGGGGTGAACCGCTCAGATCATCTCCTGATCTCTGGAGGCACCGACGACGCGACCTACCTATTCTGGGCTTTGGAGTACCTCGGACAGGAGAACCTAAGCCTCCTCGACGGCGGGCCCGAAGCCTATCGATCGGAAGGCCACGCGCTTGCGAACGGGGAAGGCGATTACGGCAATCGTTCCAACACCTCGGACTACGTAGTCGAGGCCCGTACCTGGCTTCTAGTAAACGAGAGCACGCTCGAGGCCACCACCCGAAGCGTCGGCGTCCAGCTGTTGGACTCCCAAAAGAGCTTCGCGGACTATGGAAGAATCCACCTCCAAGGCGCCATACAGATCCCGGCAGAGGATATCTACTCCGGCGGCCAATTGATAGGCCCAGACGCTCTCGATGAGCTCTTTTCCGGCAGGGGGCTAGAAGAGAAGAAGACGATCATAGTCTACGCCCAGCCTGGTGCTGCCTCCCTCTACTGGGCCCTCAGGGCGATGGGCTACAATGTCGCCCTCATCGATGGAAGCTGGTGGATGGACTCGACCATGTCCATGAGCAACATCCGATCTGGCTAGGCCTGTAGGGGGGGAGGCCTTGCCCTCGACGAAGATCCACTCAATAGACGGACCGCAAGAGCGCCTCTGCTGCCACTTCTATCGACTCCCTGGAGGTGTAGCCGGGGCTCCAGCCGGCCCTCTCCATCTCCTCTATGGAGAGAAGCATTTCGAAAACGTCTCCCCTCCAGCCACGTCCATCGATTCCGCCCGTGAAGTTATACTTCACATCCGCGAGGCCCATACTCTCAACCACGATATCTGCGATCTCGCTGACATCGATCGCGTCCCTGGATCCGATGTTGAATATGTTCACATCCTCCTCTGAGGCCATCACGCCCTGGACCATCGCTCTTGCGCAGTCCCTGACCTCCAGGTAGGACTTCCTCTGCTTGCCTGAGCCCAATATCTCGAGCTCCTTGGGGCTCGCGCGAAGCTTGCGAATGAAGTCGACGAGGACGCCATGTGTTCCCCTTACACCCACAATGTTTGCGAAGCGATAGATCCAGGACTGCATGTCGAAAGTGTGGCAGTAGGCCGATATCAGGGCCTCGCAGGAGAGCTTTGAGGCCCCGTAGAGGGAGATCGGCTTGAGCGGCCCATAGCTCTCCGGGGTTGGGATCGTCGTCGCCTCCCCGTAGATAGTGGATGTGGAAGTGAAGGCGATCTTCCCCACCCCTCGCCTCCTCATAGCCTCCAAGAGGTTGTATGTGGCAATCACATTTCGGGCTAGGTGTGTGCGAGTATCGCGAGCCCCGACCTGGACGTCGGGATTGGCTGCCAGGTGGAAGACCAAGTCAGTCCCTTCCAGCACATCGTAAGCTGCCAAGGAGTCGAGAAGGTCGCCTTCCACAAGATGGAAGCGAGGGTTGGAGAGGTGTCCTTCCAGGTTCTCCCTCCTCCCAGAGCTCATGTTGTCGAGCACCGTGACATCGTTTCTCTCGACCAAGAGATCCACCAGATGGCTGCCGATGAAGCCCGCGCCCCCTGTGACCAAAATGGACAAGTCTTCTAGCATCATCTGTCCACATCTGTAGGCGACTTGATGATATATCTTGCCCATCCGCGAGGGCTTCGGGGATTGCTATTAAGCACTACATGAGGCAAAATGGTTTTAAGGTCAGCAGTTATGTTTACTGCTCGATCTCAATGGACTGTAGAACATTTAAGATAGCCCTATCGCTTTTAGGCGTTGCGCTCTTATGCTCAAGCGCTGCTGCCGATGGCGATAGGTTGAGGCTGGTTACCACCACGAGCCTGTATGATACAGGCCTATTGGACGTGATCAAGGAGAGGTTCGAGGAGAAGTACAACGTGACGCTTGATATCGTCTCCAAGGGGACCGGAATCGCAATCGAGCTTGGCGAGAGGGGCGACGCCGATGTGATCATGGTCCACGACAAGATAAGGGAGATTAAGTTCGTGGAGGACGGCCACGGCCTGGAGCGGCGATGCGTTGCCTACAACTACTTCTACGTATTGGGGCCTGCCAGTGATCCCGCTGGAATACGGGGCTTGAGCCCCTCCGAGGCGTTCCTCGCCATCATGGAGAAGGGACGCAATGATCCCGGAAACATATGCTTCGTCTCGCGAGGCGACGACTCCGGAACGCATGCGAGGGAGAAGCTGATATGGAAGGACGTGGGCTTCAACGCATCCGAGTTCAATCGGAGCGAGGAATGGTACACTGAGGCTGGAACCGGCATGGGCGCAACCCTTGTGATGGCAAACGAGAAGTCGGCATACACCTTATGCGACATGTCCACCTTCATGGCCTATCAGGGAGAGATAGACCTCGAGGCCCTCGTAACGGAAGGAGATGAGCTGCTGAACGTCTACGTAGCGATACCTGTGAGTCCGATAACGCATCCGGGCGTAAACTGCGAGGACGCTATGAACTTCGTCGACTTCCTCGTCTCCGAGGAGGGACAGGGAATCATTGGCGATTATGCGAAAGACGGCAAGACGCTCTTCTTCAAGGCAGCTGGCAACTGCGATATCATTGGGTGCTCCCCTGATATATGCGCAGTCCCAACATCCGGCTGCCCGGCTGAGGCATAAATAGGAGAGGTAATGTGGATGAGATCTCAACGGGATTGATTCAGGCCGTTTGGCTGATAGCATCCCTCGATCCCGAGGTGATGGAGATTGCGGGAAGGTCGCTAGCCATTACGCTTGCTTCCACCGCTCTGGCCTGCGTCATCGCCGTCCCTTTGGGGGGGCTCATCCACTTTCAAGATTTTTACGGCAGACGGCCCCTTATCAACCTGATCCAGACATTATACAGCCTGCCGACGGTGATCGTAGGCCTGCTGGTATTCCTGTTCATATCGAGGTCCGGCCCCTTGGGAAGCCTGGACCTTCTCTTCACCCCCCAGGGTATGGTCGTGGGCCAGACCGTGCTGATCCTCCCGATCATCGTTGGATTGACGATATCCGCGCTTGGCGGAGTCAACCCCCAGATCAGGGAGACGGCCCTGTCGCTCGGAGCAACCCGATCGCAGGCAATAGTCGCAATCGTGGGCGAGGCAAGGCCTGCGGTCCTCGCAGCCGTCCTCCTGGGATTTGGACGGGCGCTCTCCGAGGTTGGGGTGGCCATGATGATAGGCGGAAACATTCGTGGCTATACACGCATTCTCACGACCGCCATTGCGCTCCAGACCTCCATGGGAAATATCGAGCTCTCCATGGCGCTCGGGATCATCCTCCTGTCTATCTCGCTTGTCGTAAACCTCCTCATGGCAAGGCTTAGGGGGGACTGAAACGCCGCTCATCGAGGCAAGGGGGCTATGCAGGAAGGCTGGCGAGGCAGAGATCCTCAAGGGAGTCGACCTTGAGGTCGAGAAGGGGGAGATCCTCGCCCTCATCGGCCCTACGGGCTCTGGAAAGACCACCCTCCTGAGACTGCTCAACTTGCTCGACCTGCCCTCCCAAGGGACGCTCCTCTTCGATGGGATCGATGTCTCCGGGCTATCTGAGGCAAAGCGCCTTCTTATTCGACGCAGGATGTCGATGGTCTTCCAAAAGCCCCTCATGTTCAAGAGAAGCGTTGGAGAGAACGTGGCCTTTGGCCTGAAGGTCCGAGATTACCCTCGAAGCCGTATGGCAGAATTGGTCTCGGGAGCGCTCGATGAGGTCGGCCTTGCAGAATATAGGGACCGGCTCGCAACCACTCTATCCGGGGGGGAGATGCAGAGAGTGGCCTTGGCTCGATCGATCGTCACAGAGCCGGATCTGCTCCTCCTCGACGAGCCCACCGCCAACCTGGACCCGGGTGCCGCGAGGGCCATGGAGGAGATCATAACCCGCCTCACCAAGAGGAAGGTCACGATCATCATGGCCACGCACGACCTCTCCCAGGCAAGACGACTGGCCCAGCGCCTCGCCCTTATCATGGAGGGCCGCGTGGTCCAGGCGGGAACCGCTAGCGATCTCTCAGACCGTCCTGCCTCAAAGAACGTGGCACGCTTCCTATCGGGGGAGTACTGGCAGCCCATCTCGTCCTATCAAGGTGGAAAAGTTTAATCCCTCGGCAATCGAAGGCATCACATATGCAGCCATCGCTCCCCAGAGTGGCCCTCGCCTGTATCCTACTCCTATGGGAAGCCTCGTCCGCAGCGCCATATGCCTTCATCGGCCAGAGCACGGAGGACCTGGTGGGAGCCTTCTCGATAGAGAAGACCATCCGCCTGGGCGATTCGGGCTGCCTCTTTGAAGACGCTTCAATGCCATCAATAGCCCAAGCGGAGATCGAACCCCAAAGGGTCAACGTGACCGGGCTTCCCCAGGCAGTCGACCTGACCATGGAGATGGAAGGAGACCTACCATCGACTGCAACTGCCGAGTTTATCAGCCCGACTGGCCAAGAGGAGCTCGCAATCGGGCTCCTGCCGGCTGGCGCCTCGACCTACCATGGCTCAGCCACCCTTCCCGCCGGAAGCGAGCCCGGCCTCTGGAGGCTTTACAGAGTTGAGTATATGAAAGGCGATCAGATGGGGAATATCACCGATCCACATGAGCTCTCATTTCTGGTGGAGTCGGTGGACCGCTACCCACCTCACTTAATAGACCTGCGTTTCGAGCCAAAGACTATCAATCGTCTCGACCCCCAACCGATCGAGTTTCAGCTGGTGGCAGCCGACGCTAGCGCCCTCTCTCTCGAGACCAACGCCCGATTCGCCAGCCCCTCCGGGTCTCAGACGGCCCTCGTCCGATTCTCAGGCGTTGGCGGAGGAGGCAAATTCCTCCCTTCCGAAGCCGAGCCTGGAGCCTGGACGGAGATCGCATCTACTACGAGGAGGTGGCAGGCCGGAAGCCTCATCCTTTCCCCCAACGCCGAGCCAGGGGCCTGGATGCTGCTGAACCTGACACTACTCGATACGGCCGGAAACTGCCAGGTCCTTTGCCGGGAGGAGCTGATCGAGGCCGGCCTCCCGGCGGAGTTCATGGTGGAGTAGTTACTCCCCCATGATTTGAGCAACAAGGCGGCGATGACGGGGTTTGTTATCCATATCCAAGAAGACGATCTGCTGCCACCTGCCAAGGGCAAGCCTTCCATCGATGAAAGGCACCGTGAGGCTTGGACCAAGCAGGGAGGCACGTATGTGGGAGTGGCCATTTCCATCCCTCCAGCGTTGATCATGGGCGTATTCAGCCGCAGCTGGGGCAAGCCTCTCAAGGGCTTCCAACATATCCTCGACGAGGCCCGGCTCGTACTCGATCGTCGTCAAGGCCCCCGTGGCGCCGGGGACGAAGAGCACGACAGACCCAGATGAGATGCCAGATCCCTCGACCACCATCGATACCTCGCTCGTTATATCCACCATATGGCCATTTCCAGCGGTCTCGAACTCGATGTACTCCGTCGCAATCAAACCGTTCACCCATCTCAGCCACGGATCAGCTGCAAGAAGAACCTCAAGACATCCATGCTGGAGAGAGCTGCGGCAAGCTTCAGCTTCGCTGTGAAGGTCATTCCGGTTATCACCATATCGCCCGCCTCCCGGGATCGCTGGAACTCGGCGATGGGGTCGCTTGCTCGAAGGATCCTATAGATCACATCCTCCCTGGTCTCGGCGACGATCGATGGATTCTCCAATCCGCCGGGCACGGTCCTTGTAATCCTTCCCCCCTCGGTCTCCAATCCCATCTTGAAAATGGTGCCATTGACGAGCAGTATCTCCACATCCATCCTCTCATCGCCGACGACGCTTCTCAGCAACGCTGGAGCGTTATCGATGTTGGCGTTGTAGCGGTCGATATAATTCTCTATGCTGGCCGAACCGAATAACGCCGATGCCGGGGCGAGGAGTATGAATAGGGCCAACAAGGCAAATAACGCCGATCTCATGCTTCTAAGGTTGATCTTGGATGATAAAAGGATTATGATAGAGGCTATCGCGTCGGATTATCGTTCCACTTCGAGCCACCATTCATGGAATCATTTAAGTACAGCCCTGCCCAATAGAACGAGATATGCAAACCCTGGTCCTCTGCATCGACCGGGACGACGACCTGGGACGCAAGGCTGGAATAGGCAGCCCTGTGATCGGAAGGTCCTCCAACCTCGATGCGGCCGTCCATCTGGCCATAGCCGATCCGGAGGACTCCGATACCAACACCATCTTCGGGGGGATAAAGGCCTACGACGAGATAGAGGCCGCAGGCGAAGAGGTCGAGATTGTAACCATCACCGGAGATATCCATGTGGGCCAAACCTCGGACAAACGGCTGGTGGAACAACTCGATGAGCTGATAGAGCGCTTCCAACCCAAAGGCATCATCGTCGTCTCCGATGGAGCTGAGGACGAGGCCATAATGCCCCTCATACAGTCCCGCGTCAAGGTGAACGGGATGAGAAGGGTGCTCGTCAAGCAGAGCCCAAATCTGGAGAGCACCTATTACCTGCTCAAGCAGGTATTCACCGATCCAAAGATCAGCCATACGATCTTCATCCCCCCAGGCCTTGCCCTCTTGATGTACGCGATCTTCAGCTCCCTGGGCTATCCTGGAGGGGCGGTGATCTCCATCACAGGAGCCGTGGGGCTTTATCTGCTCTTCCGGGGGCTCGGCCTCGACGACTTCATGGACGAGACCAAGAGGACGCTAAGAGGCTCCCTCTACGCAGGCAAGATCACCTTCATCACGTACATCATGGCGGCCATGCTGATCGTCATCGCAACCATTCAGGGAGCGGCCGAGATCTGGTACAGTTACGAGAACCCCATCTGGTCCGGCTATCTGACGATGGTCATGATCTTCATAAATGCGAGCGTCTGGTGGTATGTGGCAGCTGGGATCTGCGCAAACCTGGGCAAGATCATAGATATGTACCTGGAAGGGATGAAGGATCCGCGCACGTACTCTTACCCATTCTTCATGTTCGCAACAGGCCTCGTATTCTGGAGCGCGAGCGTCTTCATATTGGAGTTCGATCAGACGCCTGTGCGAAGCATACAGTACCTGGCCTTCTCTGCAATGCTCGCGCTCTTGATCGCGCTAACAGGGGTGAAGCTGAAGGGATATATCGCTCGCACATACGAGAGAGAGGGGCACGCATCTCCGACGTTCGATGGGGAGGGTTGATCGGACGGTGGAGATCCAGTCCAGCGGCGAGAGTTCCATTGGGGATTTCACATTCGACTTCTACTGGCAGCACAAGGGAAGCAGGCTCGATCCCGACTCCATCGTCGGCGGGCACAGCCACAGGGAGATCGTCGATGCCCTGAAGAGGGGCGAGGACGTCCACATCTCCGGGGACGTCGGGGGGAGGCTCGGCTCAAGCATGGGAGTCGACCTCGTGGCCTTCGGCGGCCGGGGTCGTGGATTCGAGGGGACGGGTCGATTGATCGTGGAGGGCGATGCAGGTCCAAGGATGGGCATCAGCATGGTCAGAGGGTCGATCTATCTCTCTGGCCGGCCTGCACCACCCTTGGGAAACGTCCTCGAGGTAGAGTCTGATCTAAGCGGTTATCGAAAGTACATCTCGATAACCGAGGTGATCGAGCGATCAACTGAGGTGCTCGACCCAAACGAGCTCGTCGCATGGGGGCTTCTCCTTAGGGACTCCACCCTGAGAGAGACGGTGGGTGCTAGAAACCGGCAGGATAAGACGATCTCGCTGGAAGGCAACGCCGGCATGAGCACCGGGATCTTGATGAGGGCTGGGCGCATAGTCGTCGAGGGATCTTCCGGCAGAAACACGGGCGTTCTCTTGCAAGGTGGGACGATTGTCGTTAAAAGGGACTGCGGAGACTTCACTGCAACGGAGATGAAGGGGGGTGAGATCTTCGTAGGTGGAAACGCCGGAAACTTCATCGCGTCGCGCATGGTAGGAGGGGCGGTATACGCAAGAGCTGGCAAGCCGGTCCCACCGGCCAAGGCCCGTCCCCCAGAGGAGGAGGGGCTGCGACGGATCAGAAGCGAGCTGGAATTGAGCCCAATCCAAGCCATGGCCTACCGAAAGTTCTGCCCCTGAAGATCGGTTTAATAGATCTCTTCTAGGTCGTTGATATGCTCAAAGGCTTCGTTCAGCTGGCTTCGGGAACGCTCCCGACAATCCCGCTCCTCCTGGATGGCCCGCTTGGCCCTTTCGTAGAGGTCTACGACACCTGGAACCTTCTCGAGGGCGATCACCGAGAGCACCTTAGGCGGACCTCCCTTCACCACAATTCCCTTGAAAACGTGGCCAATGGAGGAGGATAGCTCCTCGATCTCCTTGGTTATCTCGTCGACATCCAAGTACTCCTTGGACGCTTGTATGATTACCATGGCCCGTGCTGCCTCTCCCGCGTCGACATTGGCAGGGTAGAGGAGGCCCATCTCCTTGAGGCTGCCCTTGATCGCCGCACGGACCGAGGTATTCTTCTTATCCGCCTGGTAAAAGCCGAGCGTGCCCATCCTCAGTCCACCGTTCATCACCGTCTTGAAATCGCCTAGATCGGTCACTGAGAGCATCTCAGTATCAAGCGACTCTATGAGGAAGAGGATCCTCTGGGCCAACATGTTATTTATCTTATCGTAGGCCGAGCCGATATCCCCGCTGCATCGCTTCAGGTATTGGTTGTCCACCAGGACCATGCCATCTGCCTCGACCTCCATCAGCTCCCTCAGGGCAAACGCCGAGTTCTGCAGGTAGATGGATCCTTCCTCGCGGAAGGGCAAAACAGAGATCGGGATTAGGGTGATGTTCTTGTAACGGGATTTCAGCTCGTGGATGAGCAAAGGCGAGAACGAGGACCCGGTTCCCCCTGAGACCGAGGTCATGACGAAGGCGATATCGAAGTCACCCCGTCTCTCGATCTCCTCCATAATCATATCCCTGTTATCCCAGAAACCTTCCTTGCCCTTGTTCCGGTTGGCACCCACGCCGTGCAGATTGGGCACATGAAGCCGATCCTTTGCCTGGGTGAACTTCAGCTCCTTCAGGTCGTTTATGGCCGTGTTGACTGCCAAGGTCTCGACTCTGCTTGGAAACTTCTGCCTTGAATAGTACTTGGATAACCTGGAGGCCCCCCCAAAGGCCTGCCGGTTTACGGCATCAAGTATCCTGTTGCCACACTGCCCCACCCCAATCATCAGTACGTTCAACATGATCTCAAACCCAGATGCCCCTTCCCGGGACGATGACCGCTCAGCATGCCCTCGGGTTCTCCAAGCCAAACCCTCAATATTTATATTCGCGATAGCGCTTGAGTACCCAAAGGGCGATCAACACAATTGGTATGATCAGTAGGTAATACAAGTATTTATAGTCTTGTCCCATCACAACAATATCAACAGCATCCTCCTCCATGACCAACCCTTCGCCGCCCTGGAAGCTGGCCCGGAGCTTGACCGTGTAGTTTCCGCTCTGCTCCCCCTTGATCATCACCGTGAAGTTCTCCGTCCTGCCAGGCGGGATCTCGAAGTAGCTCCGGCCGATGCTCGGCCCCACAGTCCTCAGCCCATTCGTCGGCTTGACCTCCGATGTGAGCTCCACTCGATAGGCGCTTGCCTGGCCGGAGTTGGTGATGCGCACGTTGAGCAAGGCCGTGCTGCTGTAGTTGAGAGGCTTGACCGGATCCATGCGAAGCTCGATCTTTGGCCTGCGGGCCGGATTGATATTGATCGAGCTCTCCTTGGACTGGTTGGACTTGATGTTGTCCTTCTTGTCAGAGTACCTGACTTCTATTGGAGGGACCTTCACAATGCCCTCCTTGACTGCGCTCATAACGTACAGGGCAGAATCGGACTCCCCGGGATCCAAGGTCTCCCTGATCTTCGGGGGATAGCCAGCGATGTACAGGAACTCGGCGAGAGGCGGCTGGTCCATGACCTGGATATTCTCAGCAACATCGGTGCCAACGTTCTTCACTGCGATGGTGACCTTGACCGAGTCGCCCACGTTCAGTTTATCTCGGTCGAAGCTCTTCGTTACGATCAGGTTGGGGGCAGCCGTGGTCCGAGCTGAGACGTCCCCTGTACGCTTGCGGGGGGTACCGATCCCAGTAGGATATTCTATCCTCACCTTGGCAGATATGTCGTCGAAGATTGTCGTCACAGTGATGGTGAGGCCGTCATCATCTGCACCTCCCTCGAAGTCGTTTGCACGATCCAGTACGAGCACCCTCTGCTCATCCATGCCGGTCTTCGACTGAGAGACGCGTAAGACCGTCAGGCCATCCCTGATGGACTGGACCTCCACAAGCTCAACCCGGAAGCCCCCTATATCGACTCGATCGCCCAGTTGTAGCGTGAACTCTTCGTAGCTGATGCTTGACTCGTCGGCCCCTTCACCGAGATGTACTGCCAGCAGAAGGGCGATGATGACTAGATGAACGACCCGCATACATTCCCACCGTATCATTCAAGGACGACGACAGCGGTTATGGCCTAAGCCTTCATATACCTTGCCCAAACTCATCATGAGCCCACAATCTCCATGTTCAGATCAATCCAACGAGCATCCTTAATCAGGGACCCCATGGAGATGACATCGACCCCGGACGAGGCATACTCCACCAAGTTCTTAGGGGTAATACCCCCCGAGGCCTCCAGGATCAGCCCCCCCCTCAAGCCCATCTTCTCCAAGAGGGCCACGCCTGATCTGATCTCCGATGGTCTCATGTTATCGAACATGATGATGTCAGCCCCTAGCTTTGCCGCGAGCAGTGCGTCGTCTTCGCCTTCCACCTCCACCTCGATCTTCTTTGTGAAGCTCGCCAGGGACTTGGCAGTCCGAATGGCAGCCTCGAGCCCCATCAGCTTGATGTGGTTGTCCTTGATCATCACAGCCCCCGATAGGTCATGGCGATGAGGATCGCCCCCACCCAGTTTGACCGCTCGCTTCTCAAATCTGCGAAAGCCAGGCGTTGTCTTGCGAGTGCAGGCGATCCTCACGCCAGAGGCCAGAAGAACGCAAGAGCGAGTCAGTGTGGAGATCCCACTCATGCGCCCGAGGAAGTTGAGCATGAGCCGCTCTGCCCGAAGGAGGGACGCTGCCTTCCCCTTAATCGTCATGACCAGAGAGCCGCCAGGAACGAGCTCCCCATCGTCGAATAGCCTCTCAGCCGCGAGGCCCAGATGGACTGCGATCTCCTCGGCCTCCCTCAGGCCCGATATGATGCACTCCTCCTTGGCAATGATTACCGCCTCGGCCTCCATCTCGCCGACTATCTCGTTCGAGTCGTCACAGGGCCCTAGGTCCTCCACGAGGAGGCGCTCCATCTCCGATTGTAGCATACCGGAAGGGTTTTTTATCTCCAATCGATTTATAGGCAGCGATGGCTCTGAAGATAGGCCTTGTTGGCTGCGGCGCCATAGGGTCGGAGATGGCTAAGTACATCGATAGAGAGGAGATCTTTGCCGAACTGGTGGCCGTGTGCGATAGAAACGAAGAGCGGGCCAGGGCGATGATCGAGAGCATGCAGAGGCGGCCGAGGCTCGCCGACCTGGAGGAGTTGGCGGAGATATCCGACCTGGTGGTCGAGGCGGCATCCCAAAAGGCGGTGCCGGCAGTGGCCAGGGCTGCCCTGGCCAAGGGGCGCGACCTGATGATCATGTCGGTTGGAGCGCTCATGGAGAAGGATCTATGCAAGATGATCCGCAGCCTCGCCGAGGAGAAGGGAGGCCGGGTATTCATCCCCTCGGGCGCCGTATCCGGGCTCGACGGCCTCAAGTCGGCAAGCCAAGGAAAGATAGATTGCGTGACCCTCACAACGACCAAACACCCCCGAGGCCTTGAGGGCGCCCCCTACATACTGGAGAATGGCATAGATCTCCAGGCATTGAAGAAGGCAACATTGATCTTCCAAGGGCCTGCCTCCCTGGCAGTATTGGCATTTCCCGCCAACGTCAACGTCGCAGCCACGCTCAGCCTTGCCTATGGGAGCGACGTGTTCGTTAACGTCGTCGCAGATCCGGATATAACGGTGAATATGCACGAGATCGTGATAGAGGGGGACTTCGGCCGCATTACAACGAGGGTGGAGAACGTGCCGTCCCCACAGAATCCGCGCACAAGCTACCTAGCAGCTCTATCGGCGATTGCAACGCTGCGCTCGATCACCGAGTCAGTGAGGATAGGGACCTGATAAGCCATCGTCCAGAGGAGGGGGGAGAGGAAGAGACCTAGAAGGCCTCCTTATTCCCCGGCGTGTCATCGAACCGAGGGGGTCCCTGGGGCCGCTTGGCAGATATGACGAGCGCTCCGCCCTCTACCCTCACGGTCTGATCTTCAACAGGGTCGTAGCAGACATACCTATCGACCTCGGCCATGGCGCGATCGATATCCATCTCCGGCGATCCAGCGGCTGGCTTCATCAGAGGGCGGTAGTCGACGCCGTCGGAGTTGCCCATGGGTATGTGGTATGGGGCGTCTCCAATGTCATCACCATCGCCGTCCGTCCCCGAGTAGTCGCTATAATAGTTGCCCACCGTTCCATTCCAGGAGTTATGGCTCTGGTTGTCCTCGATACTGATGAGGTTGTTCACGAGGTTGTTTTGGGAAAAAAGGTTGTTCATGTTCATCTTCACCCTGATGCCATGGGTGTTCAGGGTTATGTAGTTCCCAATCAAGGCGTTTCTCTCGCATCCATCGATCAGCTCGAGGCCATTGAAGCTCTTGCTGATCCGATTGTCGGCGACGAGGTTGTAGGAGCTGTTCTCCTCGAGGCTTATCCCCACACCGAATCGGATCCCCAGGTCCCCACGATTGTTCTCTTTGAGGAGGTTTCCTTGAATCGTGTTGTTATCGGAGCCCGAGACCAATAGGCCGTAGTAGTTCCCACCTATGCGGTTGCCCAGTACCTCGCAATAGGCCGTATCCCATAGCGCTAAACCCTCCATGCTGCCAAAGATAGTAGTATCTTCTGCCAAACAGTGGCTGGAATCCCTTAAAAGAACCCCGTAGTGAGTGTTATTCAAGGCCCTGCAGCTGCGTAACGTTAGGTTGATCGACTCGAGAGCTGTCAAGCCCTTGGAGCAGTCACTCCACGAGCAGCGCTCCAGGAGGCAATCGCTACACCCGTTCATGCTGACGCTCGTATCGCATCTATCGAAGCTGGAGTTCTTTAAGGTAATTGACGAGACCTCCCTCAAGAAGATCCCGACCTCGGCCTCGATGACATTGGTATCGTTTAAGAGGAAGCAATCCCCCTCCACGAGCAAGGCGGCGTTGGGGAGGTCCAGCTCCAGGGGGGCCACCTGAAAGGAGCCACTTCGCCCGGCCATGAAGCGGTTGAACTTCGCAGTGGTGTCCTCCGGAACCCCGATTATGGTAAAGCCCGAGACGACGACGCCATCGGCCATGATCGCAATTGCAGGAACCTGGATATCGGCTGAGATCACGGGCTCGCCCACGCCGATCAGCACGAGGGGCTTGTCCACAACCACCGGCCCATAGGCGCCAGGCCCAACCAGCACCGTCTCGCCCGGTGCCGCCCCTCGAATGGCAGCCTGCAGGTCATCTCCCGCCTGAACCTCCGCCGATGACGGGAAGGAGAGGTAGAGAAGAAGGAAGAGAAGGGTGATCACCGTTCTTGCCTTCGATATGGATAGAAGATCATGGATGCGTTCTGACATGGGACGGCCTCAGCTCGGATCGTTGGGCCTCAAGGGTTATAAGATCGATGCTTAGTGTTCAATGCCTGAAATGCCGCATGCCGGTAAATATCATGGCCATATCGTGCTCGTCGGCTGCGGAGATCACCTCAGCATCCCTTATGGATCCGCCGGGATGGACGACTGCAGTTGCGCCTGCCAAATGGACCGCATCTAGCCCATCGCGGAATGGGAAGAACGAGTCAGTTGCGGCGACCGTCCCCCTCGTATCGAGGCCATGCTCCTCTGCCTTCTCTGCCCCGAAGCGAGCGGAGTCAACGCGGCTCACCTGGCCGGAGCCGATGCCGATTGTGCGGTCCGCCGTTGCATAGACAAGGGCATTGGACTTGACATACTTGGTGACTTTCCATGCGAAGCGAAGCGCTCTTGCCTCCCCCTTTGTGGGGGAGCGCTTCGTCACCACACGCCACTCTGCTATGTCGCCGCAATCGTAGTCCTGGGCCAGAAGCCCACCCATGATGGTCTTGGATGCGTAACCTTGATAGAGGTCGTCTCCGCGCTCGAGCATATCCCCAAGATCCAATATGCGCCTGTTCGGCTTGGAGATAAGCAACTTCAAGGCATCATCATCGTATCCCGGGGCTATTAGTACCTCAACGAAGCTCTCGCCGATCGCCTTTGCGGTCTCAAGAGAGACTATGCGATTAAGGCCGATCACGCCGCCAAACGCGCTCTTGGGATCTGTAGCAAAAGACGAGCGATAAGCCTCCTCCTGGCTTTCGCCGTAGGCTATGCCGCAGGGATTTGCGTGCTTGACTATTACCGATAGATCCTTTGTGGCCTTTAGGCCGTCGTATTGGCCCAGATCGATCAGCATCTCCAGTACCGACTCGGCATCGACCACATTGTTGTAGGAGAGCTCTTTGCCGCAGAGCTTCGTTGCTTGAAAGAGGCCCAACGCACCAGGCCTGCGGTACAGCGCCGCCTTCTGATGCCAGTTCTCCCCATAGCGCAGGTCCTGTACCTTCTCGTAGGCCTTCACAAGGTACCGGCTCCCCAGTCCATCACTCTGCAGGGAGGCGAGACGACGAGACTCGACAACCATGACCCGAAAGAGGGCGCGGGATGCAAGGTCGCGCCTTGTCCGGATGGAGAGATCGCCACACTCACGCAGCTCCTCGACTACTGGGCCGTACGTCTCGGGATCGACGAGGACGACAGAGCCGCACTCGGACGCACCCCGAACCACGACGCATAGATGCGCCCCATCCAAGGACGAAGGAGGGATGAGGAGACGGTCGCTCCAGTCCGACGATGGCCCCATCTCCCTTAAAAGATCGAAAGTATCGTGATTGCTGATCTGCAGGCCTAGCTCCTCCAGGCCTTTGAGGGCCTCGGCCTCAGCGGAGACGCCGGCCAAGAAAATGGCTTGCTTGATCTGCATTGGAACCTTGGGCAAGAGCGCACTAGCATTATTTAAGATTGCCCCCCGTGGGAAGCTATAAGTCGCATCGAGAGAGATCACACATATGGAAGAGGCCATCCGCTCTGCCCTGGATCGTCATCCAAAAGGGGTGACGCTCCGCTTCGAGGTCGTCCCGGGAACCTCGCGGACAGTTGTCCCATCGGGAGTCAACCGCTGGAGACATAGCCTCGAGGCCCGGCTGACCGCGGAGGCATCGCGAGGGAAGGCCAACAGGCAGCTCATCGAGGAGCTTGCCTTGCGCCTTGACGTCCCTCCCGGCCGGGTGGAGGTGTTGAGCGGCCATAAGAGCTCGCGAAAGCTCCTCCTCGTGCGCGACCTGGGAATAGAGGAGGCCCTGGAAAGGCTTGCCCTCGGGGGACAAAAATGAGGCATGAGCCTCGCCTCGGCAGGGCCAAGGGGACATACGACCTCGATGCCCTGGAGGAGCAGATAACATCGCTCCTGGATGCATCGAAGCGAGGGGCAGCGATAATCGTCGAAGGATTGCGCGACAAGAGGGCTCTTCGATCGCTCGGCGCGGAGGGTCCTGTGATCATGGCATCAAGACGGCCCTCGCTGGATCTGGCGGAGGAGGCTGCCCGGGAATATCAGGAGATCATCATCCTCACCGATTGGGATCGTCGGGGTGAGGAGATGGCGCGAAAAATCCAGCTCCATCTCCAGGCAACCCCAGTTCCCGCCGATCTGGAGATCAGGGAGCGGCTGAAGAGGCTCGTTCGAAAGGAGATAAAGGACGTAGAAAGCCTCGACAACTACGTGCGCAGGATGCGGGAGCAAAGTGGCCCTTAGAATCGCCGTGACCGGATCGCCGGGATCCGGCAAGTCCACAACGGTACAGAAGGCGGTCGAGATTTCGGGCGTCAAGGCCTCCGGCATGCTCTCGCGGGAGCGAAGGGAGGGTGGCCGGCGCATCGGCTTTGCGATAGAGAACCTGGCAACGGGCGAGGTCGGAACGCTTGCCCGCCTCTCGGGGGAGGGGCCGCGCCTTGGCAGATACGTCGTCGATATCGGAGACCTCGATGGGATTGGAGCCAGGGCAATCGAGGAGGCCCCCTCTTCAGAGCTGATCGTAATCGACGAGGTAGGGCCGATGGAGCTTGCATCGAGCCGCTTTGTTGCCGCGGTCGAAGCTGCCCTCGATACGGATCGGCCGATGCTCGTTGTGCTGCACGGGCGAAGCCGGCATCCTTTGGCCCGACGCATCAGGGAGAACTTCCGCCTGCTGACGATAACGCCGGAGACAAGAGATGCCATCGCCCGCGAGATTGGAGAGGAGCTGAGGTTGTGCCTTGGAGAGAGGGGTGCGGGATGATCTGCAAGATCCCAATCAGGGGAAGATCCTTCGCACAGGGCGCCGATGACGGGCCACTGCCAGGTGCTGCAGTGGGATCGGATGATTAGCGATCTCATCCACCTTAACAGATACGCTCATCTTAATCCATCTTTACATATCCCTTTGCTGCTACCATCTTTTAGTATACAATTTTCCTCACTACATATGGCAGTATAACCACAGCTAAATAATGCTACCGGACAATATTTATCTTTTGTCGGGATACAGGTATGCTCAACACCATCCTTACCAAAAGGACAAACATTACATAATATCTTGTCACACATTCTCGGTACAAAATCAAATGTAATATCAAATTGCTCTGGATAGAAATCATCGAGGTCTTTATTCCCCTCTAATTGGTCGTAAAGGTCGGTTCCTCGCTATTCAATGTGGGTATGGGGTGGCAAGTGTCGGCGCCTTTCTGCCTTCATCTCACCATTCCTCCATGATTATCGAGATGTAGCGGCTCATCACATACACCTTGACATAACAAATGACTCATGCCGGAAATCTCCCATGATCCATACCCACTCAATTCAGCGAAGAACCAAGAAGAATATCTCCGGATTCAATGTAGCTGCCAGGGGAATCCCATACCTCGTCTTAACCGATTTGGATCGATCTGAGTGTGCTCCCGCAAAGATTAGGGAATGGCTTTCGGCTCCTGTGCACCCAAATCTCCTCTTCCGCATTGCTGTAAGGGAGATAGAAGCTTGGCTATTGGCCGATCGCTCAGGTCTCGCAAGGCTATTTGGAATAGCTCAAGGAAGGATCCTCACCAATCCCGATGATATCCCAGATCCCAAGGGAGCTCTAATAGATCTGGCCAGATCCTCTCGATGGAAGAGCCTTCGAGAGGATATCGTCCCAAGGATGGGAAGCACCGCAAGACAAGGGCCAGCATATAACGACCGCCTAGGCGATTTCGTTCGCAATAGATGAGATCCGGAATCGGCAAGCATTGCCTCCCCCAGCCTCAAGCAAACCATGGATGCCATAAGAAGGTTCGAGCCGACCTGGAAGAAGAAGTAATAGTGGCAGTGCAGCGCATCCGTGATTTCGCCCTACATCCACCGATAGTGCGCGAGCACCTCGGGGACGAGATCGTAGAGGAGGCTGTTCTCCACATAGCCGAAGAAGAGGCACCCATCGCAGCCCCCGGCCTGCAGCTTCGCAGCATCCCACGCCCGAAAAAGGCCTTCCGATACATCCCCAATCGCCTCCTTTTTTCCACGACAGCGCCGGAGCGTGCCGTCTGCTGCAACGTGCATTATGATATCGCCGGCATGGCAGCGAAACCGCGGCTCCAATGAGGCAACCATCCGGAGATACGTGATCGAGTTGATGATCGGAGCCCCCCCCCTCTTCAGCTCGATTAGCCTCTCTACAACCTGACGGAGGCGCGAAAGATCCCTTATCCTCAGATCCTCCCAGGCCTCCTTATCCATCTCGAAAGGCTGTATCGGCTCAAAAGAGATCAAGGCCCCCATCTCCTCGGCAAGCCCTACGAGCCCTACGACCTCATCGAGGTTCCTCTCGCTTATGACGCAGTTGATGAGAACATCGTGCCCCGCCCTCTTCGCCGCATCGATTCCGGAAAGGACCTTCTTGGGATCGACGCCGCGCAGGTCCCTTGTGGCCTCCTCGCCATCGAACGAGACGGAGAGGTAGTCGAGGTCCCTGAGCTCTTCCACCCTTCGGGCTAGAAGCACACCGTTTGTGACAAGCGACGTGACCAGCCCTTCCGCCTTTGCCTTGCCGAGTATCGCCGGCAGGTCCTCTCGAAGGAGGGGTTCAGCCGTCCAAGCGTTGTAGACGCCTATTCCAAAGGCGCGTGCCTCCTCGAGCATCCTCATGATGGCGGGCGTGCTCATCTCAGGCCCTGCATCCTTCCAGTAGCTACAGAATGGGCAGCGGAGGTTGCATCGAGATGTAATTCCATGGGAGAGAACGAAAGGCCGGCGCCTGACCCTCATCTGCCATAAGGCCCTTGCTGCTATTAGGGGATCGAAGCTTCTCATTCCTTCCTCCGGACCCTCGGCGACCGCTTCCTTTGCACCCGGCGGGGGGCGACCTCGGCCTCAACCGCAAGGCCTGTGCCTGTGCAATTGTCACAGCCTCCGCAGTTGGCCGTTTCAAGCGACTCGCCGAAGTAGGCGAGAAGCGCCTTTCTGCGGCAGCCCCGCGTCTTGCAAAATCCTACCATCTCCTGGAACTTCCGCAGCGCAATCCTTCGCTTCACCTCGTCTGCCCCCTGGCTTATGAGGTACTCCATCTTCCATCGGTCGCCGGCTCGAAAGAGGAGGAGGCAGTCGCTTGGAAGGCCGTCTCTCCCAGCCCGGCCGGTCTCCTGATAGTAGCTCTCCAGGTCCTTTGGAAGGTCGTGGTGAACGACGAAACGGATGTCAGGCTTGTCTATGCCCATGCCGAAAGCGATCGTTGCGACGACCACGTTCACCTCGCCGCGGATGAAGCTGTTCTGGGTCTTTTCCCTCACATGAGGGTCGAGGCCAGCATGGTAGGGAAGGGCGACGTGGCCTTGATGCTGGAGCCATGTTGCCACCTGCTCGGTGGACTTCTGGCTCAGGCAGTAGACGATCCCCGACTGGCCTCGGCGCTCCCGCATGAAGCTTCGCAGATGATCGAGGCCCTCGTCCTTGGGCTTGACCTGGTAGAAGAGGTTTGGCCGGTTGAAGCTCGCCTTGTAGATGCGGGGCCGAACGAGCCCCAAGAGGTCGATGATCTCCCTTTGAACCCCCTGGATCGCTGTAGCCGTAAGCGCGATCGTCGGAACCTCCGGGAACCGCTCTCTTAGAGTCCTTAGCTGGCGGTACGCTGGCCTGAACTCGTGGCCCCACTCGGAGATGCAGTGGGCCTCGTCGACTGCGATCAAGCTCACGTTGAGGGTCTCTAAGAAGCCCAGGAACTCGGGGATGAGTATCCTCTCGGGGGCCAGGTAGAGGATCTTAATCTTGCCCTCCTGGAGCCTCTTTCTCTCGGCCTGCATCTCGCTGTAGCCCATGCCGCTATGAAGGCATGAAGCGGAGATCCCCCTCATCAAAAGGGCATCGACCTGGTCCTTCATCAGCGCGATCAAGGGGGAGACCACGATCGAGAGGCCATCCATGAGTAGGGCCGGGAGCTGGTAGCAGAGCGACTTGCCCGCGCCCGTCGGAAGAAGTGCGAAGACGTCCTTTCCGGCCAGCAGGTCGGCCACGATCTCTTCCTGGGGAGGGATGAAGGCATCGTGGCCGAAGTGTCTCTGGAGCGCGGAGCTGAGCTCATCCATGGCGAGGGCTTTCTGGGCCGGCCTCCTTAAGCCTTTCCTCATCGAGTGCGCCCTTACGCCGCAGCCGATCCTCTGCCTGGGAAACATCCTCTCGAAGACCGATGAAATCGTCCTGACAGGTCATGGCATACTCCCTCCCGGAATCGAATTTATAGGTTTAGATCCCTATTTCATGCATGAGCGGCGTTCGTTGCAATGAGCGGATAATGGAATGCGCCCGCCTCGTTGCCGAGGAAGGCCCCTTCCAGGCCCTGGGCCATGCTACACTTCGAATCAGGGCCGGGAGGATGGACGCGGGGCGGATACTGGAGGTCGGAGGCTACGAACTCCTGGTGGAGGAGGACGACCGCCTTGGAATGGTGGTCCAGCTGAGACTCTCCCGAAGCGAGGTCGAGAGGATGGCCGGGGAGTTGGGCGAGAGGCTGGGCTATCCTGCGCCCCAGTCGGGCGACGAGAGGGATGCTTGGATGGATGAGTTCCACCGGGGGTTAAGGCAGATTCTCAGGGAGAGGCACGATATACGCTATGTCCAGGCCGGGGCCATCGATCTGATCTTCGAGAGGAGCGCTCCCAGGCCATCGCCGAGGGATCCCCTCTAATCCAAGCCTTGGGGAGGATGGAGACGTCCGGCAAAGGTTCTTTGCC
>CAZWDT010000012.1:0-46179 GCA_964632755.1 uncultured Methanotrichaceae archaeon | reverse complement strand
CGGCGCCTTTGTGTCTTAGTAACTTTATGGTTATCGATATGTGGCATCTGGCATCTCATCATAGAGTCACCAGGACATAGCGAATTATTCATGTCGGGACTCTTCGATGATCCCTACCCGCACAATTCAGCGAAGAGCCGCCAAAAGACTATAAATATGGCTAAAAAAAATCGTCGAGCGACCTACGGCACAAGCCGCCTTCGGTCCCTCGGAAAGATCACAGCATCCCTTATGTTATCGAGCCCGAGCATCGTTGTGACGACACGGCCGAGCCCCAGGCCCCAGCCGGCGTGGGGGGGCATTCCATAGCGAAATGCCCTGAGGTAGAACTCGAACCCGTCGGGATCGAGCCCCTGGGCCTTGATTCGAGAGACGAGGAGGTCGAGATCGTGGACGCGCTGTGCGCCGCTTGCAAGCTCCATGGAGGGATGCATCAGGTCGAATGCCTTGCTGACCTCGGGCCGGTCCTCGTAGGGCTGGCTGTAGTAGGGCTTGATCGACGTTGGCCAGTCGGTTAGGAAGTAGTGCTCGCCGATGATGCTTCCAAGAGCCCGCTCGGTCTCGGTATCGATATCGTCTCCCCACTCCATCGTGGGCTTTCCAGCTTCCTTTGCAAGGTCGAGGGCTTCAGAGTAGGTGACCTTTCGAAACGGCGTCTTTGGCACGACCAGGTCCAGATGGAGGACGTCTAGGTCTCGCTTGCAGTTCTCCTGGACGAAACGGTAGGCCTCGACCATGGCGCGCTCAAGGATCCCCATCACGTCGTTATGGTCTGCAAAGCTCATCTCCATATCGACGGATATCGCCTCGTTCAGGTGGCGGCGGGTATCGTGCTCCTCTGCGCGAAAGATCGGCCCGATCTCGAATACCCGGTCCATCCCGGCGGACATCAGCATCTGCTTGTAGAGCTGGGGGCTCTGGTTGAGAAACGCCTCCCTCTCGAAGTAGCTTATGGGAAATAGGGCTGTTCCCCCTTCGGTTGCGGTTGCCACGATCTTCGGCGTGATCACCTCGAGAAAAGCGTGATCGTAGAACGTCTTCCTCAGGCTCTGGAGAACTGCGCTCTCGATCCTGAAGACCGCAAGCGATCCCGGCCTTCGTATATCCATGAACCGGGAGTCGAGCCTTGTGTCGAGCTCTGCATCCACCTTGCCGGTGGGGTCGAGCGGAAGCGGCGAGTCGGCCCGGCCGAGGACTTCGAGGGTTATGGGTATGATCTCGTAGCCCCGGGGCGCCTTTGGCTCTGCCTTGACAGATCCCACAACGCGGATCACGCTCTCCCTCGAAAGCTGCCTTACGCTCTCGAGCAGCGGCTTCTCGGTCCGCTTGGCAACCATCGTCACCTGGGCGAGCCCTTCTCTATCGCGCAGAACCAGGAAGCATATGCCGCCGAGGTCCCTGATCTCATGAGCCCATCCGGCAAGGGTTACCTCCTGCCCGTCGAGCTCCGGATGAATGTCACCTGAATAATGAGTCCTGAGGATCAACGAATCTCACCGAGGGGATGACCTGGCTACATGTATAAAAGCCGACCGGAGAGGCCCCGGGCCGGCGGTCTGCAGGATCGGTTGCATCGTTTCATAGATCTCTTGTGATCCGCCTTTCTGGGTTAGATATTTAGCCGAAGAGTGTCCAACCAAGGACGGTCGATGAAGTGAGGAGAGCGTCATTGAATGGTCTGTCTAAAGCGATCATCGATTCAAGGAATGGTGCACTGATTGGCAGATCGAAGCTAGACGGCGAGATCGTCCACTCGGAGGGACGCTATCGAGCCGATCGAACAAGATCGTTCTTGGGGGCGAAGTTCTGGGCAAGATCGAGCGGGTACCCACAGGGGTTGTGGGGCTGGACGAGATGATTGGGGGAGGGGTGCCGCACCTCTCCACGGTCCTGGTGGCAGGAGAGAGCGGCACCGGCAAGACCACTCTATGCATGCAGTTCCTCTGCAAGGGAGCGGAGATGAATGAGCGCGGCCTATACTTCAGCGCCTTCAGCGAGCCTCCCGAGCTGATGCTTCGCTTCATATCGACATACGAGTTCGTAAACCCCCAGTACTTCAAGGGCTGCATCAAATATGTGGACCTCGGTGGGTTCTGCGAGGATAGAGAGAGGCTCCTCCAGGCGATCGAAGCCGAGGTCAATAGCTTTCGACCGCAGAGGATGGTTATCGACTCACTCTCCGTCCTTGAGAGGGCTCTAAAGCAGGAGTACCGCCCTCTTCTCCTGTGGCTAGCGAGGATGATTAGACAGTGGCCCACGACGACTCTGGTCGCAGGCGAGCCTGACCTGGGAGAATCATATCCTGCGGAGATCGCAGCCCTCGTGGATGGCGTGATCATCCTCTACAACGCTGAGATGGGTTGCATGCGAAGAAGGTCCATGGAGATATTGAAGATGGTGGGCACCTCCCATCGATGCGGAAAGCAGGCCGTGGACATCTCGGCGAAGGGCTTCATAGTATACCCGGGGCTTTGATCATGGCACTATCTTCCAAGGATCTCCTAACGCAGGGCGAGTTCTGGGCCCTGGCTCTCGTCCTGGCGGTGGCCCTCCTCAACTGGCCTTTCCTCCAGATGGCCAGCGGCGGATTATCGATCGGCGACTTTCCCTTCATACTGGTTTACCTGGGCGCCGTTTGGGCGATGATAATCATCGTCCTATTCATGTTCGATCGGAGCACCGGAGAATGACCAGCGCCCTATTCGCCCTAGTCTGCATGGTCATTTATCTGCTCCTCCTCTTCGCAGTAGCCCACTATGCCGACAAGAAGCGCGAGATGGGAGAGAGCATAGTCTCCAATCCTTACGTCTATGCCCTATCGCTCTCCGTCTACTGCACTGCGTGGACCTTCTATGGGAGCATTGGCCGGGCGGCGAGCACCGGCCTTGGATTTTTGCCCATCTACATCGGGCCGACCCTCGTTATGCTGACGGGATGGTTCGTCATCAGAAAGATGATCCGCATCTCCAAGGAGCATCGGTTGACATCGATCAGCGACTTCATCAGCTTTCGGTACGGCAGGAGCTATGCTATCGGCTCTCTCGTAACGATTCTGAGCCTGATGGTGATCACCCCCTACATCGCCCTTCAGCTTATAGCCATCACGAGCTCCATGAACGTGATCGGTGGGGGTCAAGACCTCGGCGTGGAGAGCAAGATGGCAGTCGCTGCCCTTCTTGGCCTCTTCGCAATAATCTTCGGAGCGAGACATCTCGACCCGATGGAGCGGCACGAGGGATTGATCGCAGCCATTGCCTTCGAGTCGATAGTGAAGCTCGTGGCCTTCCTGGTCGTGGGGATCTATATCACATATGGGATCTTCGATGGTTACGGCGATATCATGAGCGGCGTGATTGCCTCGCCGGAGTACTCGCACCTCTTGAATATCGACTACACCTCCTGGTTCACCCTCACGATGATCTCCGCCTTCTCCATCTTATTTCTGCCCCGGCAGTTCCACGTGATGGTTGTGGAGAACTCGGAAGAGCGGCATCTAAAGCGGGCCATGTGGCTATTTCCGCTCTATCTCCTTCTGATAAACCTATTCGTTCCGGCGATTGCGGGAGCTGGACTGCTCTTGAATACCCCCGGGTTCCAGGATATGTTCATCATAAGCATCCCCTATCTGAACGGCCAGGAGCTGCTCGCCATATTCGTCTTCATCGGCGGAGCATCTGCGGCAACTGCCATGGTTCTCGTGGAATCGGTGGCCGTTGGAACCATGATCTTGAACGAGCTCGAGATGCCTCACCTCATGCGATGGATTGGCAAGGGCAGGGACCTTCCAAGCCTCCTCTTGAACATGAAGAGGTTTAACATACTCTTGGTGATCGGGCTTGGCTACCTGTATTCCCGGGCGGTCGCCTATCACAGCCTTGTGGACATCGGCCTCGTATCATTCATCGCCGCCAGCCAGCTTGCCCCAGCCGCCATCGGTGGCCTGTATTGGCGGAAGGGCAGCCGGGAAGGGGCCATGGCAGGTCTCTTCTCAGGCTTTCTGCTCTGGATCTATACAGCCCTCCTGCCTACCATGGTCAAGGCCGACTGGCTCTCGGTGGACCTTTTGGTCCACGGCCCATTCGGCATCGAGGCGCTGCGCCCTACAGCCCTCTTCGGAACGGAGATGGATATGTGGACGCACTCTACGTTCTGGACGCTGCTCGCCAATGGATCGCTCTACGTCCTCTTCTCCCTAATGAGCGTAAAGAGCCCGGAGGAGAGCGCCCAGATGGACGGCTTCGTCGGCATTTACGAAGGGGGGAGAAGGCCGGTGCCTGCGGAGAAGAGGGAGATCCGCATAGGGACGGTCGACGAGCTGGAGAATACCTTGGCGCGATTTATCGGGTCGGAGAAGGCGGGCCTCGTTGTGAAGGGAGAGCTCGTTCGGATGAACACGACCAGGGATGGGATAGACGCACGGGAGCTCCTGGAACTCTGGGACCGCGTCGAGAGGACGCTCACAGGATCGCTTGGCACGTCGGCTGCGAGGATCGTCCAGAAGGAGGTCTCGGTAAACCCCGTCGTCGAGGCGGCGAGGCCGACGACGCCGCGCTTCCAGCTGGAGGATAGGAGGATATACGTCGTCCCCGAGAAGGCCTACGAGGTCTTCACCGACCAGATCACCCACGGCATGGAGGGGCTGTGCATCACCACTGCCGATCCCGAGGAGGTTCGCAGCACCTGGGGCTTTGTCGAGACCCCCATAATTCGTCTCAACCACAGCAAAGGCCGGGGGAATAGGTATATCTCGCCCACCAACCTGCCGCTCCTCTTCATCACGATCAAGGGCTTCGTCGAGAAGAGCAAGAACAGCATCATACTCCTCGATAGCTTGGAGTATCTGATCGAGCAGAACCGGGGAATTGCGCCGCCCTCAGAGGTTCTGGACTTCGCAAAGCACCTCGAAGAGCTCTTCTTGGAGGATCGACGAAAGCTCATCTTGCCTATAAGACCCGATTACCTGAACTGCAAGATCTCCTCCGATGTGGAGCCGGTCTCACATCTGCTCCTGGCAGTGGGTCCCCTTCCGGAATACCTCTTGCGGGTCTTCGTGGAGGCGATGGTCTCCGGCATTCCAACGCAGTCCCAGGATATCGTTTTGCGGGAGATCGGACTGCCCCCTGGCGAGGTCGCCGCCGGGGAATCGGACTCTTGCGATCCGGATATGCGCGAGGGCGTAGCTGGGGCGGTCGTCCATAGGCTCACACGGCGCAGCCTGCTTGCGACGCTAAGGCAAGCTGCCCATCGGATTAAGGAGCTCGATCCCACCTTCGAGATCCATCTAACGCTAGATGACCTATTGAAGAAGTATGGATTTAGCCCATACGAGCTGGTTCTCGTTCCCGGCACCACCTATGTGATTGAGGAGACCAAGCCCATCCAGAGCCTTGAGATATTCGGAGACCTCGTCCGCCGCGGCATGGCAGGCCTCTGCATCAGCAGGTATCATCCGGAGAAGCTCCATGAGAGGTATGGCATTGAGAAGGAGAGCATAATCTGGCTGACCCAGATGGCGCGAGGTGGCCAGGAGTACAGGACGGTTGACCCAACCAACTTCCCTCGCATGTCAACGCTGCTCACCGAGTTCCTGGTTTGCGCAGAGGATCCTCTCATACTGTTGGAGGGGCTCGGCTATCTCATAACTCAGAGCAACTACGAGACGGTGCTGCGTTTCATCCAGTCCCAGAGGGACGAGATCGCCCTCAAGGGGGCCATCTTGCTCGTGCACATAGATCCACTTGCCTTGGACACCAAGGAGGTGCACCGCCTGGAGAGCGAGATGGAGCCTTTGGAGGTGTAACTAAGGCATCAACGATAGGACGCCCATCACCGCTGCTGTGACGACCAACCCTGCTATCATCACTCCGAGGGCGATTGCCGGAAAGGCCTGTCTGAACTTGAATCCAACGAGGAAGGCGACCGCGCAGCCGGTCCAGGCTCCGGTGACCGGCAGGGGTATTGCAACGAACGCCACGAGCGCCATCAATCCGAAGCTCTCATGCTTCTGGATGTACTTCCTTCGTGTGCGGGAGAAGAGCCATGTGAAGAAGGCGTGGCCCAAAGGGTATCTCATCAGGGCGGTCGAGACTGGATCAAGAAAAAGCAGAAGGGGCACCACTGGGAGAAGGTTTCCAGCTACGGCGAGAGCATAGGCCTGGAGCGGATCGAACCCATATACGCCTATGGCGACAGGGATCGCTCCCCTGAGCTCCGAGACCGGCGACATCGCCAGGAGGAGCGTCATCAACCAGCCGGGAATGGCGAACATGGCAATGGAATGAGCCCATCACTCCCCAATGGATCCCTTGATCTCCACGGTGAATATCTTCTCCTGGGCAGGGGAGCTGACCGATATCTTCAGGTCGACGGGTATCCGCCCAAGGGCGATTGCAATCGGCCTCTTCTGATCGATGGAGACTCCGACTTGCAGGCTCTCCCCGAGCTTTGCCAACGTTGAGACGAGCCCATCGATCTCTGGAACGGATACCGAAAGGGGGTTCTCTCTATCGCCCTTCACAATGGCGGCCAGCGGGGAGGAAGAGTCTCCGGATACGTGAATCCCAAGAGATCCATCCTTGCCCGTCCCCTTAACCTTGGCCACTATGGGCTTGCCCTCGGATCCTTGCAGCAACGCATCTGCATCAACTTTAAGAGAGACCATCTCAATCACCGGCCCAACATCTGTAGATCCTATCATATAAAGGGGAATGGTTGCCGTAAATGTCGATCCACTACCTTCGCCGGCTTGAAGGTACATTCGAGGGATATCGGGGACCGGCCGAAAGGCTGATATCGACATCTTTCCAACTTGTCCCGATGATCGATATAGGGTATATCTCACTGGAGAGCCCCGTAGTGTTTATATCTCCACCCGGTCCGGTGAACGAGGATAGATCGGCCGGAATGGTCATGGTCGGGGATCTTCGGGATGTATCCGTCCAGGAGATCGGGGAGAGAATGGAGGAGGCAAAGGCCCAGGGCTTCTCCGTCTCAGGATTTGATCTCGTCCAGCTGGTGGAGGCGGCTCGATATGCCAGGGAATGCGAATGCCTCATGGAGCTTGACCTCTCCGAGTATCGATCGTTTCAGGATCATGTGTTGACGGCGCTCGTAAGAAGGCTCAAAGAGAGCGGGGCTACCCTCTCCCTGAGGATCAATCCAGGATCGCTTGAGGGCGAGGAACCTGCAATGCTCCGGGATGCCGGCCTCGATCTGCTCCACCTGGATATGACCGGCCTAAACGGCCGCTCTCCAAAGATCATCAAGGCCATGTCAGATGCTGGAGCTCCCCCGATAATGGTAGGTGAGAACGTCGGAGACTTCGATCGGGCAAGGACTCTCCTATCCATGGGCGCAACCCTCATCTCGCTGCGGGGAGCCGATGCGGAGTTCGTAACTTGGCTCTCAAAGACGCTTGCGGAGTACGGTGACCTCATCGGTTGGTACAACGCCCCTAAGCACATATGCGCCGGAGGAGACCTCCGTGGTCTGTCCTTCTGCTGCCCCCCGGTTAAGAACTGCCCTGTCCAGGGCGCTCTCAAGCGTGCGGGCATGACGCCGAAGGAGTTTATGGAGAAGAAGATTCGCCTTGCGAGGGGAACCCCCCTACAGCACGGCGATGGAACTTGTTTTGGGTCCCTCGTCTGGTGCTGCAAGATCACGAAGCCCTGCTTCATGAGGGATGCGGTACTGCATCGCCTAGGCCTCTCAGAGAGGGATTACATGGAGCTAAAGAGGAAGCTCGCAATCGACCTTCTCAGGCCATGAACGCCGATCATTACGCCCAGTGCGCACAGCTTGCAATGCTTTTAGAGCTCTCCGCAGGGCCCAAGCCAGGGAACGTGGACAGGTGCCACGATCATCCCGAGATGGGATTTCGCCACTTCCTCGCAAGCGCCGTCTCCGCCTATCCGGTCTTTCGAAAGGCTGCGGCCAGCCAGGCGGGGATCGGGTCCCTGATCCTGGAGGCAGTCGAGGGATGGAGACGCTTTGGCCTCTCCTGCAACACACACTTCGGCGAGGTTACGCTCCTCATCCCGCTGACGATGGCTGCCGGACAGGAAGGCGATCTCATGGATGCCCTCCTCCGGGTCTTGGAAGGGTCCACCGTCGAGGACGCCATCCGCTTTTACGAGGCATTTCAATTATCCGGAGCGAGGGTTGCCCGCGTCGACCAGCTCAGCCTCGCGGACCGATCCGCCGAGGAGGAGATCCGCCGCCGCGAGCTATCGTTGATCGATCTGATGAGGCTCTCAAAGGGGCATGACTTGATCGCAAGGGAATGGTCGAACGGATTTGCGAGGAGCTTTCAGCTCTCAGCGCTGCTGCGCGAGAGGGTGGCGGAGCTTGGGCCAAACGACGGCCTCGTCCTGACCTTTCTTGAGGCGTTGGCAGGCCATGAGGACAGCCTCATCCAGGCGAAGCATGGACTCGATAAGGCGAGGGAGGTCTCGAAGAGGGCAAAGGCTGCGCTATGCGGGGACGATCCCATCCAACTTGCAAGGGAGCTAGACTCCGCCTTCCTGAAGGAAGGGATAAACCCAGGGTCGACCGCCGACATCATGGCCGCGAGCCTCTTCATCGCGCTTCTGGATGGGTGTTTTGAGGTGATATTATAATTGTTGAAGAATCTAACTGCGATGATCGATCCCATCTGATATCCGATCCCTCAAGGCTTTCGGAACTCGGATTCGGCGAAGGGATAAACGAGGTGGTCGTCACAACTGAGGCAGATGGAGAGCCCAATGCAGCCTCCATTGGCATAATCAAGAGCGGAATGGAGGTGAAGGTGAGGCTATTTTCCGGGACGCACACATATGAGAACGTGATCGCGAACGGGGCGCTCGTCGCAAACGTCACCCATGATCCCATGGTGGTGGTGGAGACTGCTCTTGGCGACCTCCCGCCCGACAGGTTCCAGCGCCGCCACGGCCAGCTCACGTTGAAGGATGCCGAGTCCTGGGCGCAGTTTCGCTGCGAACCGTTTCGCCTGGATATACTGATCGAGACGCTCGAGTTCGTACAAGGCGAGGTGATTCGTCGGGATTTTCGAGCGATCAATCGAGGCCTGAGCGGGGTCGTGGAGGCAGCCATTGCAGCCACCCGCTTCTTTGCCTTGAATCAGGAGTCCTACCTCGACGAGATCAGGAGGATCGGGAGGATAGTCGGCCGGTGCGGCGGTCCAAGGGAGATCGCAGCAATGGACCTCCTGGTCGAGCGCCTTGATGATTTCTACTAGATCGCAATCGCGAGGCCCATGACAGTAGTGGAACGACTTCCCTCCGGCTGTCCATCGATCGATGCCCTGCTGGGGGGTGGCTTCGAGGGTGGTATCATCACCCAGATCTATGGCGATTCCGGCAGCGGCAAGACGAACATAGTGTTGCAGCTCTCGATCCAGGCGGTATCCAGGGGGCGACGGGTGGTCTTCATCGATTCGGAGGGCTTCTCCCCCGAGAGGTTCAGGCAGATAGCGGGGGAGGGCGCAAAGGAGATCGCATCGAGGATAATCGTCTTTGAGCCTATGAGCCTCGAGGAACAGCACGCTGCAATACGGGAGGCCTCGCAATTGATCAAAGAGGGCGTGGGACTGATGATCGTCGACTCAGCGACATCCCTCTACAGAGCGGTGCTTGAGGCAGACGACAATCGGCCTGTCATGAGGGCTCTAACGGCCCAGCTCTCCGAGCTGCAGGAGATCGCGAGAAGGGAGCGCATCCCTGTGGTCATCACTAACCAGGTCTACACCGATATCCAGACGGGCGATCTACGGCCGATCGGGGGCAGGTCGATGGAGCATATCTGCAAGGCGATCATCGCCCTGGAGAGGATCGGCGAAGGGCGCAGAAGGGCGAGGATCGTCAAGCACAGATCGGAGCCTGAGGGGGCGACGGCCCAGTTCGCACTCACCGCCACAGGCGTGGAGTGAGCCTCACAGCTGCCGCGTCATGATCAATGCCGCTTCGCCATCCGAGTAGTATGCGGGAGAGATCGTCATTGGAGCAAATCCCATCGAGGCGTAGAGGGCTTGTGCCCTCCGGTTGCTGATCCTTACCTCCAGCGTTGCGGATAAAGCCCCCATCCTCCTGAAGTTCCTTATGAGGGTGGCCATCAAACGGCGACCGATTTCCTGGCCCTGGAACCGGGGCCGAACTGCCAGCCAGAAGATCCTGCCCTGGAGCGGTGAATGCATGAATCCCAGGATGGAGCCTGCAACCTTGCCGGAGACCTCCGCCACAAGCACGGTCTGGGGATGGTACTCGTAGAACGTGGCGAATATATTGACGTCGTAGCCTCCCTTGACCTCCCTGTCCAGATCCATCACCTCCTGCATATCGCTTGGCCGAAACCTCCTGATGATCAGGGGTCCCGTGCCCTCCTGCCTCATCGGGGATGGGGTTGATGTGGGCGAGCCTCTTGAAAGATGCAAACCCTTCGCGATCTTCGAAATGTTTCTCCCTCTCCAATTACTTTAGATATCCGGCAAGGTCGGCGATGGAGTCGAGCACCAGATCCGGCCTCACATCGGATGATGCCGCAAGCTCAGGGCGAAACTTCCCGGTCCTTACGAGGATTCCGAACATGCCTAGCGCTTGGGCTCCGCCCACATCGGTCAGGACGTCGTCGCCAATCATTGCAGTCTTCTCCGGAGCTGCCCCCATATCGTCTAGAGCCATCTGGAAGAAGGCGGATGACGGCTTTCCTAAGAGATCGGCCTCGACGCCTGTCGCATACTCGAGCGCTGCAACGAAGGGTCCGGTCGATAGGACGAGGCCTCCCTCCTCCTGCCAGTATCGATCCCGCTCGAGCGCGAGAAGCCCTGCGCCGTCGAGGATCAACCGCAGAGCCGCATTCAGCCTGTCGAACGTCATGTCAGCTCCTGCATCTCCCATCACGACGTAGTCGACATCTCGATCGGCGACCGTGATCCCGCTCTCCAGGAAGTCGCACTCGACATCCCCGGTTGTGAGGAGGTAGCACCTCTTCCTTCCCTCTCGCCTCATCCTCTCGACTGCTGCGAGGGGCGGCGTAAATATCCTCTCCTCCGGTATCGAAAAGCCCATTTCCGAGAGACGCTTTGCGACAGAGCTTCTTCGCCTGCGCGTGGTGTTGGAGACGAAGCGGTAATTGTAGCCCTTCTCCTCCAGCATCTCCAGGAGTCGGGCGGCTCCTGGGATCGGCTCTTTTCCCACATAGAGGACGCCGTCGAGGTCGATGAGCAACGATTCGATATCCATCTCGGCTAATAATTGCCGCCATCGCTAATAAACGCTCCCTTTGGATGGGAAGGGAGGATATAGTCATCTTTTATATCAACGAGTGGCAACTGGCAAAGGATGAAGCGAACTCCGGCCGTCGTCGCACTGATGCTCTTGCTGAGCCTTGCCCTGGCCGGAGCGGATACCGCGGGAAGCCCGGGCAACAGCTCCAGCGACTCCAGCCTGAGTGCGGCCGTTTCGAGCAGGAACGCAACCGATGTCAATATGAATTCGGCAGTTTCGACCCCGTTCGCTTCCGATTCCAGCCTGAATACCGCTGTTTCGAGCAGGAACGCCACTCTTTTTGGCCTGAACGCCACAAATGCCAGCCTGAACGCGACCGCCGCCAGCCTAAGTGGCTTCAATGGGACGACATATCGCGTCTCGCCCTCGAGCGTCGTTGTGGAGCTGCCGGTCAATGCAAGCGGCATGGAGGTCGTCCTCCTTCAGAAGACGGATTCTATTACGCTTCAGGATGCAGTTCTTGGAACGGTGATGATCAACAGCACCTACACCTTCTGGCGGGGCGAGCATCAGTATAGCCTCGTATTTCCAAGAGAAGTCAAAGGCCTCCTTCGAATCGAGCTTCCGGGCCAGGGGCAGCGGTTCATCTCCCCCATGAGCGTCTCTGGGCCTGTTAGGGTCGTGCTTCCGCCAGGATATGTAACTGGGGAGAGGATGCTTGGGATCGCAAGGCCAACGCCTGCAAGCGTCGAGGTCATCGACGGCGTCTACATCCTCACATGGGACGAAGCCCCGCCGGCACTCGACGTGAGCTACTACAGGGTGGATGCTCCTCGATACCTCCAGATGTCGCTTCTCCTCATCATCTTTCTCGCCTCCCTCATCGCTCTGGACTACTACCTGAGCATGAAGCGGCTTCGGTCATTTCGCGAGGCGGAGGAGGGAGCCACTAGCTCTAAGTAGGCAGACGCGAGAGTCCCAATCATGAGAGGGCCAAAGAGGATCTGCAGCGGGGTCTACGTGGTCGGGGGGTCGAAGCTCTCCCACTCCTACGATTGCTGCGTCTACCTGGTGGATGCGGGAGGTGAGCTGGTGCTTGTGGACGCGGGCGCCGGCCTGGGCGTTGAGAGGATCGAGGAGAACATGCGCCGCCTGGGGTTCGATGCCGGCCCATCCACCCTTATCGCAACGCACTGCCATATCGACCACGTCGGAGGGATGGCTGCCTTGAAGGAGCGATACAACTGCCATGTCGTCGCCCATCTGCAGGACCGCGCAGGCGTGGAAGGGGACGACCCCGGCCTCACAGCCGCAGGGATGTACGGCCTTGATTATACGCCGGTCATGGTCGATACGCTATTGATGGGCGAAGAGGAGGTCTTGCGCCTCGGAGAGATCGAGTTCCACTTCCTGCATACGCCGGGCCACACGCCGGGATCGATCTCGGTCTGGATCGATACAGAGGACGGCCGCGTCCTCTTCGGCCAGGATATCCACGGCCCCTTCTCGCCCCGTTGGGGATCGGATATGGCCGACTGGCGAAGCTCGATGGAGAAGCTGCTTACGCTTGATGCCGATATCCTCTGTGAGGGCCATTCCGGGATCTACCGGGGGGGCGATGTCCGCTCGTACATCGAGTCATATCTGGAGAGATACGGGAAGGCGTGAAAATTACAATTAAGATATATTATACATTAGCAATATATAAAAAATAGTTCGGAGTTTTTGGGCGAATGGGGTCGTGATTCTGAAATAGGTTGGAGTTTCCATAATCCGTCTGCAGCTTGCGGTCTCATAAAAAGTCATTACGAGGGATTCTCTGGGAGAATCAATATCCATTGATGCCGTATTCCAAGGCAGACCCAAATTCCAACCCATAACGAATTCACGACCCACAACATTAGAAAATATTTATATCTTTCATGTCATTGATTCACATGAAGTTAGAGGCCGGTTTAGGGGGGGGTGGGGGGCTTAACCGAAGGCCAATGTCAATTGCCCACACTCATGATCCACTGTACGAACTACGAATATATGGAGTTATATATGTATATTTGATATATATATAAGTAGTATGGATACCCGCCATGAGACAGATCGCCCAAAAAATTCATCATCACGGAGATATTATACGATGCTATTTTCGCATTATTTAATACTAAGAATGGGTCATTCCCTGGAACATGCCGCGATAGCTTCTCAAATTGTCTTTGTGTGTCTCGTTGATTTTCTGAGAAAAGTTAATCAATATGTTGCCCAATAAGGCGTATGGGGGAATCTCCAAGAGGTGCATACCCGCTTGATCGCGAGCATGTTTTATATGGCGATCTTATGATGTAATTGCTACATCGCGCTGACAGGCCCATTCTCCTGCCGATAGGCCTGGATGAGGGATGAATCGGGAATTCTATTTATATTTATGCAGGAATAATGCTGCTCGTTCGAGCGGCATCGATGGTGATGATTGCAGCGGAATTAACAGGAGATATCATTATGTCATTGGATGAGATTATGGCGATTAGGGCGGCTGTAAGCGATAAGGGACTAGGATGGTCGGCTGGAGCAACCTCCATGACCAAGCTCTCCGATGCAGACCGAGCGAAGTACCTGGGCCTGAAGGTCGACGCGGAGGAGATGAAGGCGATGAAGGCAACGCTCGCACACGAGGATGCGCTCGCTGCAAGCGAAGGCATAGCCTTCAGTTATCCATCGTCATGGGACTGGAGGAGCGTTGCAAGTAGGGACTGGACCACATCGATCAAGGATCAGAAGGGATGCGGCGCATGCGTCTCATTCGCAACGACCGCTGTTGTCGAGTCCAACCTGGAGATATTCAGGAGGAATCCATACCTCGAGCCCGACCTATCCGAGGCGGACCTGTTCTTCTGCGGAGGGGCGAAGTGCACTGGATGGAGCTTCGAGCCGGCCTTGAACTACGTTCGCGATAGGGGAATTCCTGATGATGCCTGCTTCCCCTACAAGGACCAGGACCAGCCCTGCAAGACCTGTTCCGACAGGGCGAAGAGGATCATCAAGATACAGGGCTGGAGGAAGATCCTCAACGAGTCCCAGGCAAAGGAGTGGATATACCGCCACGGGCCGCTCGTCTCGGGAATGGCGGTCTACGACGACTTCTTCTCCTACAGGGGCGGGGTCTATCGGCACGCCCGCGGAGACCTGAAGGGCTATCACGCGATAGCCGTAGTGGGATTCAACGAGGCTGAAAGGTGCTGGATCTGCAAGAACAGCTGGAACACCTCCTGGGGAGAGAAGGGCTGGTTCAAGATAGGCTATGGCGAGTGCGAGCTAGGGCGATCGTTCTGCTTCTACACTGCGGAGTTCCCCGCCCTCAACGACGACATCATCATGCCCAAGGCCGGAAAAGTGGTTGCGAAGTTCAAGAGCAAGTCAGCTGGCTTCGATAACGAGTTCCAGCTTGCTTATCCGACGGCGAAGACCATCTTCAAGGCGGTCGATTCGCTTGTAGGAAAGAGCTTCGACGTTGGCACGTTCTCCGCAGGCCAGAGGCTCATCTTCGCTTTGAAGACCCCCGACGGCAATACCTACTACACGCTGCACGCCTGGAACAAGGATGCGTGCGACCACGTCATCAAGGTACAGCGAGGAACCACTAAGTGGGATCTCGCTTGGGAGGACCTCTATGGCCTCGGCGACAGGGACTATAACGACGTCGTCGTGGAGATAGAGGTGGTCTAAGGACCCCCCCCCTTCTCCCTTCTTTTTTTCCGTCGTTTCCGCTACGCCGAATCCTTCTTTGATCTCACATATATCCTATAGCCAAAGCGGCTGAGGGCCGGGATGCGAGGCTGGATAGCCGCTTCCACGATCCTGGAGAAGCGCTCCTGGATGAAGCATGGATCGAATAACCGAAGCCTGCTCATGAATAGGTAGCCTTGACAGGGCTTGAAGTCGAAGCCCTTTGCGGAAAAGGGCTTGAAGCCGGCATCCTCCAAGAGACCTCGAAAGGCCTTCGGGGAAATGTACTCGGGCGGATCCATCCTCTCGCCGCAGAGGCGGCGCATGAGCGTTGTCGGGGACCGATTGTTGAAGAAGTCGACTGCGAGTATCCCGCCGAAAGAGAGCACACGGCCGAACTCGGCGAGGGAGGCCTCGGCCTCGTCCATAGATGATAGGCAGGTCAGGACGCCGCTAGATATCAAATGATCGAAGGACCCATCCCTGAAGGGAAGGCTGGCGAGGCCGCCCTGGATGAAGTGGACGCGATTCATCCCCCTCGTTCTGGCAGCCGCCCGATCGAGCATATTTCTAGAGAAGTCGATCCCCACATAATCGAATATCGAGTCGGGATAGATCCGCAAGGCGTGCATCAAGAGGTTGCCATTTCCGCACCCTGCATCGAGAACCAGGCCCTTTCCTCCCTCAAAACAGAAGCGAGAAACCTCCTCCTCGAACTCCATAAGATGCCGGATGATGAACGCGGGCGCATCATCGGGCAGATCCCGCGCATACCTGAGCTCGACCTCCGATCCTTCCTTCTTCAGCCCCTCCCAGAAGAGACGCTCTTCCCTGGCCTCATGATCCGGCGCTTTCGCCGACTTTGCAGGAATTCCCCTCGTCATATGCATATCTCGACCGATCCTTTGATCCACCTCCCATCCGCTAATGTCTCCAGGATATCAACAGCTCGGTCAGCTGGGGTCCATCCCTCGCTTCCCCCTATCATCGCCTTGCTAAGCGCTGGATGTGGGGGGCCCGGTCGGCAGCAACTCCTACCCTCATTCTCTCCTACCCTCATTCTCTCCTTCCTTCATCGCCTCGCGAAGCGCAGGATGTCAACGGCTCGGTCGGCTGCCCTTCATCCTTTCTTCTTCTTCAAGATCCAGAGGATAACCAAGGCCCCGGCCAGGTTTATGATAAGTATCAGCGCGATCCCGATCGAGCTCCTGGAGGGCGCCACGCGGTATGAGGACTTCGCCGTCCTGAGGTCGAGCGATAGATGATCGCTTATGCAGACCTCCTGCGATGATCCGGGCGCGCTTAACTTGTAGACGCCCCGTTCCAGGTCGGAAAAGGTGTATCTATCGAGGCCATCAGCCTCTGCCACGATCACTCCGTCCCTGGAGACTGTCACCATTCCGGGCGAGTCGAGGATCACCTCGAGTCGAAAGCAGCTCCTCACGGGGATGATCTGGCCCTCGCCGAGGTCGGCATTCAATTCGAGGAGGTCGAGCAATGTGGGCGCGATATCAGTCTCCAGCCACACCCCTCCCACGATCAGCTCATCGATGCCTGGGCCGAAGAATACGAGGGGCACCCGTCTGCTCTCGAGCATGCCCGCGTACTTCTTCGAGGCGTGCCCTCCCTCGCCGGAGGAGAAGGCCATGCCGTGATCTGCGGTCACAACCAGGAGAGCGCCGCTCCTCTCGCATGCATCTCGAAGCCCTCCGAGAGGCTCATCGAGGCCTCGGATCACCTCTACATAATTCTCTGGCCCCAGGTTGTGGCCGGCCGTATCGACGGCTCCCGCGTTTACGAGCAAAATGAAGGGCCGGTCCATGCTCTCCACGATCTCGGCCGCCGCATCGAGAGCCCAGCGATTGTAGCTGATGTAGGCGGCGCATCCCTCTCCCCCGCTGTAGTTTTCGTATGAGATCCGCCAGCGATCGAGCAGGTCGCGAAGATCCGGGGATAGGCCTCGATCGAGAAGGACGGGCTCTGCTCCTCCGATGGCGTTATTGGGGAAGTAGAGGCAGCCGTCCTGCTCTTCGAGCATCTGGTTGAAGTCCCCCCGCTGCAGTATCGCAAGAGGGATGTAGCCCCCTTCCCTGGCTCTATCGAATATCGTCGCATTTGGGACGGAGACGTCCTCCTCGTTCGCATTCGCGCGGCCGGTTACAAGGACGCTATGGCTTGGGCCAGTCTCAGGTATTGGCACCCGCAAGTCCAGCACCCTCGCCCCGCCTCCGGTTAAGTTGTACAGGACTGCGCGCTCGATCGGCCGCCCCTCTATATCGAAGGCCTGGTACTCCGGATAGACGTAGGAGGATCCAAGTCCGTCGATTGCGAGGATCACCGCGCCCTCCGGCGAGCCAGCCTCGGCCGTCGAGGCTGTCGAAAGTGCGAATGCGAGCAAAAAAAGAAGGAGAGCGGCCATCAGAAGTCTGTCATGATCCGGTACTGGTCGATCTCCGTCTGTTTGAGGCCGGCTAGGAACCTCTCTGTGGTATCCCTTATGTCCTTGGACCTCGTAATGGCCCGTCCAACCACTATGATGTCTGCGCCTGCCTTCAAGGCCTCGCCGACGGTCTCAACCCTGATCCCGCCTGCCACAGCCACCAGGATCTTCCGCGTCTCCGATCCCATCGACTTGATCTCCTCGATGCCCTTCCAGTTGTGGCTGCTCGTCTCCATGTCGATTGCCCTGTGAAGCTCTACGACGTCGGGCATGGCATCGAGTCCCCTCAAGACGGCAAGGGGATCTGAGACGTTCAACATATCGATTATCGAATAGATCCCCGTCTTTCTCGCTTCCTTTATCGAAAGCTCTATCGTCTTCCCTGGCGCAAGGCCGGATATCACAACAGCATCTGCCGTCGCATCGGCTGCAAGGCGCACCTCAAGGTTTCCGGTGTCAAGCGTCTTGAGGTCCAGGATGACGAACGCGCCGGGTCGAACTGCCCGTATCTCCTTTACGACCTGTACACCCAGCATCTTCGCTAAGGGAGTCCCTACTTCAATCACTATGTGGTCGCTTTCAGGAAGGCTCGATAGCACGCGGCGAACTTCGGACAGGTCCACGAGGTCGAGCGCCACCTGGAGATATGGAGGATCCCATAGGCGGGTGACACGGAATCCCATAACCGGGTGGGTCGACCTGTCCTTCTCATAGAGCACTAGGTCGATTCCCGGGAAGCCCGCCATCGCCCTCTCTAGTGCGAGCTTTGTTGCGCCGTAGTTGTATCTGTAGATGGCCTCGAAGTCCTTCGCCTGGGGATGGATGAAGACGGAGGCTATCACCACCAGGTCTTCAGTCTTATCCCGGGGGATGATGCCCTCGGCGACGGCGTCGGCCACGGCCTTGGCAACAGCGGTCTGAGCCGGCCCGAATATCTGGGCTGCCTGATCCATGTTCTTGACGGTGACCTTGGGCACGATCAATGTGGCAGGCTTGGTAGGCAGATTCGGCCGAATCACCGATATGAGGGGGGTATGGCCAGCGGAGAGCTGCGATATACCGTTCGCGAAGGCTGTCCCCACTGGACCGTCCTTATCCCCGATTATAAGATCGATATGAGCAATCTCTGGCTCCTTTCCCATAAGAGCCTCTCCAACTAAAAACAATGGTTCACCTCAATTATCGGGAGTAAGCCGTCCCCTATTAATCCTTTCGCCATCGCGGGTCCTCGGATCATATGATCTCCAGGAGGATCAATGGCGCAAGGATCAGCAGCATGATCCCGGTCGCAAGCCTGATCTGGGCGCGGTAGTCCTTCCTGAACCGGTCCACCTGCTCTGGTGTCAGGCCTATCGTCATCAAGCCGCCGAGAAGCAGGACGGGGAGGACCACGCCCAGGTTGTATGCGACTAGATAAACCGCTCCCGCCTGGTAAGCGTTTGTGGCTATCATATCGAGGATTGCGATGTAGACAGCGCCTACGCAGGGGACCTTGACCAGCGAGAAGAGGGCCCCCGCCAGGAAGTAAGTGCTTGCGCGTGACGAGGCAATCGACCTCTCCATGTAGGCCAAAGCCCAGTCGGTTCGAAATAGCGACTCCTTTCTCGCATACAGCCTTCTAGCATCCTCTATGTGCACGAGTCCAACGATTGCTAAAAGGCCGCTCAGGGCATATCTGAAGGAGGGGATCATCCTTCCCACCATCGCGTGGAGCATCCCCAAGCCCACCAGCAGATATACTGCGAATATGCCCAGGCAGAAGCAGACGACCATCTTCATGATGTCCCTCTTCTGCCCGGACGACGATATCACCGCTGTTGCCAGGAATGCCAGTATCCCAAGAAGGCATGGATTGAATCCGGCAAGGAGGCCGGCCAGGAATACGGCGACGATCGATGCAAGTGTGACCGTGGATGTGACGAGGAGCGGCGCCTTTCCTTCGTCACCGGGCGGGGAGTCCCCTGCTTCCTCGATGAGCTCCCTCAGCCTCTCGTCATCTCCCTCGTAATCCTTGTAATCTATTGCCCTGTCCACGAGGATGATTGCAGGGATCTTCTTCACATCGTGCTCCTTGATCAGGCGGCGGCCCTCATCGCTTGTGAAGTCGAGCTTTATTAGATCGGCATCAGGAAGGATCTCCTCTATGGCCCTCTCCGCGGCTGCGCATTTCGTGCATCCCGGTGACTCGATCAGTATCACCTCGCTAGCGCTGGCAGCTGCAATAAGTATCAGAGCGAGGAGCACTGCGATCCTGCCAGGGGGCATGGTCGACTAAGGTTAAAGAGGATCTATAAAAAGTGGAGGGCCAAGATCTCGAAGCTCCTCCACTGCTCTCGCCTTGCCTCGATCAGGCAAGCGTCTTGTAGACGATCTCGGCACATCCTTTCTCAAGCCCGATGGAGGCGTCGCCCTGGGCCACAACTATGAGGGAGAAGGGGCATCCGGTAAAGCAGGTCTCCACCGCCTTCTTGACCAAATCGGTGGCATCGATCGAGATCGTGCCCTTCCCGGCGACATTCGCCGCTGCCTTGGGGACTAGATCGTACTCCTCTCGGTCATCCCACTGGAAGGTCTCCAGCGTCTCGCCATGCAGGAAGTAGACGTAGATTCCTCCAGACTGCTCTATGTCGGATACTGAGAGGGTAAGCGTTGCCTGGTCGATGAGATCGGGCGAGGTTATCCCGACGGTGCCGAAGTTCGGCTGGAATCCGAGGTAGACCTCCCTGATGGGCTCTCCGCCTATGGACGTTGCCCAGAGGGTCTGCTCATCGGCGAATGGGACATCCGGCTGCGCCTCATCGATGTATGTCTCCACATTGCTGACCACAGTAAAGGTTCCGGCAGAAGCCATCCCAAGCATGGTTATCATGCACAATATCGTGTATATGTATCTCAAGCCAAACACCTATCATAGCTCTTGGATCCTCCATTGACCGGATCGATGAAGAAGCTTGCGTTCATCTATGGCTTATATGAAGATTCGTTCGATCGAGGCCCTTTGCCCCATCCATCTAGTCCTCATGTGACCACTAGATCCACGTTAGGTTTATAAGCATCACCAGGGCACTCTCCCTCTGGTGGTCGATTGGGGTTCATAAACTGGCGGTGCTTGAGATGCGTGATCCCTCTGGTGCTCTTTATCGTCATCTCCTCGTCCTATTTTGGGCAGGCAATGGATCTTCAGAGCGCCCTTGATCGGGCATCCCCCGGCGATACGATATCGGTACCTGCAGGGATCTACGGTCCTGTGAAGATAGAGCATAGCGTCGATCTGGTGGCAGAGCCTGGCGCGATCATCAGGACGACGGGAAACGAGGCCTGCATCATGGTGAAGGCAGATGATGTGCTCGTCTCCGGCTTCATCGTAAGGGGGGGCCTCTATGGGATCTATCTCGACGGGGTCGAAGGCTGTCGCATATCGGATAACACGGTCATCTACTGCAAACAGCCGGGCATAGCGCTGATATTCTCTGATAACAACACGATCGAAGGGAACAACGCAAGCTTCAACGGCATCGAGGGGGAGGGATGGTATGGCATATACCTCTCCAACTCTAATAACAACACAATTCAGAAGAACGTTGCAAGCAACAACGGTGCATATGGAATAGACCTCTTTCCCTCCTGCAACGACAACGTGATCGCCGACAACATCATGGAGGGGAACATGTATGGCCTCTACATGTTCACCGGCTGCTCGGGCAACGTTATTGCGGGAAACGTCATGTCCAATAACAGAAACTCCGGGCTGGATATGCGCTTCAACTGCCACGATAACAATGTTCTGAACAACACGATGAGCCAAAACGCGGTATCGGGCATATCTCTGCTGGACTCGGAAGAGAACCTCATCTCCGGAAATGAGCTATTCTCAAACGAGCGCTTCGGCCTGCATCTGCTCGGAAGTGGTGGAAGGAACCTGATCATCTCTAACCGGATCGATGAAAGCAGGACGGGCATATTCGTGGAGTCGAGCGGAAATATCCTTTACGGAAACAGGCTGCGCGACAACGTGATACAGGCTGAGGACCGGGGACGCAATCATTGGAACGCAACCTATCCAGAAGGGGGAAACTACTGGGCCGATTACCCGGGCGAGGACCTCATGAGCGGGACTCTGCAAGATATGCCAGGAAGCGATGGCTTTGGAGATGCCCCTTATCGGATAAGCTCCGAGTCCATGGATATGTATCCCATCATTGGCGAGCGGTTCGTGCCGATCCAGTTGATCGGAAGCGAGATCAATCCAAATGAAGCAACCATCGGCGATGAGGTGGAGATAAGAGCGAGGTTCGAATCCATCTACGGCCTCTCCCAGGTCTCAGTGCGCGTAATCGAAGCCTCTGGATATGTGCGCATGGAGCCAGCAGGCGATATCTACAAGGGAAGGCTTGCAACAGCCCTCTTCAATCCCGGGACATATCGGCTGGTGCTAACTGCCACAGATAGAAGGGGATATGAACTAGAAGAGGCGATAGGCGAGGTTATGCTTCACTCCAGGCCGGGAAGGGACTTCCAGGCGGCCATTGCGGAGATGAGCGGAAGATGAGGAAGGCTTAATGTCGATATTCAATCTCACAATACTCGGTCGGGGGAAGCGCTTCCCAACTGGCCGCGCGAATCGGGGAAGAAAGGCTTTATGCTTGCTGCTGGTCCTTGTGACTGCTTTCTCCATCTTGGGAGGGTGCGTTGCGGTCTGCACGACGTGCGGAGGAGTTGCTCCCGACAACGAGGATCTCCACAGGGAGTTTCTGGACACTCTCGGGCCGGAGACGGAGGAGGTGTCAGGTTCCGCCAACACCGCCCAGAAGGCCCGCTTGGCCAATTCCGCCTATCAGGCCATGCTGGATAACGAGTCAGGCACATCGAGCGAGGCCACAATGCAGGCGGTGGCAGACGTAGCAGCCCAGCCTCTCGTCAGGAGCTCTGCCGAGGGCGCCATGCTGGTCTCAGTCTCGGGAGTCTCCCGATCCGATCTCGTCTTGGACGTGGGCGATGGTGCCGAGTCCTACATAGATGGAGCAATTCACATCGAGTACTCGGACTTCTTCGACGAAACTAAGAGGATCAAGTCGATTCCAGAGCTCGCAGCCGTGTTGGGGGAAGCTGGCATCATGAGGGAGGACTCGCTTGTGATCTACGGGGAGTGCAAGCCGTGTGGGGGTGGCCCATCCGCTGCAACGTTCGCCTACTGGGTCATGCGCTACCTTGGCCATGATAGGGTTCGTCTGCTCGATGGAGGAATTGCGAAGTGGACACAAGCGGGCCTTTCAGTGCAGCAATCGCCCTCGGTCCAGGGGCCTGTGGAGTACTTGGCCCAGCCGAATCCCGATCTGCTCTCCAACTACGATTATCTGACGGCCTCCGGCGCCCAGATCGTCGACGCCAGGTCCTTCATGGAGTTTGGATCTGGCTCGATTCCCCGTGCCATCAACATACCTTATGAGGAGGTTCTGCAGGGCGGACTGCTCAAGGATGCGGCCTCGCTCGAGAGCCTGTTCAGCAAGCTGAACCGGGATCAGCCCGTGGTGGTCTACGATATCAGCGGCGTCAAGGCCTCTGCGGTCTGGTTCGCGCTGACCATGGACGGTTTCGACGCTCGGCTCTACTCATGGTCCCGCTGGCTCGATCAGAAGCCCACGCTGAATATCGACATCGCCCGCGTTTGGGCGGAGCCCAATCCCTCAGCCCCTGGCCCTGTGGAGATCTATGTCTCATTCGAGGCAGGTCCAAACCTGACCTCTGAGTCCGATCAGCCCGTGGCCGAGGAGGATCAGCCGGAGGTCGACGGAAACGACTCGAACCTCTCCTTGAATGTGATGGGCTGCGCAACATGCGAGCCGATCACGATCTACACAGGGGGAACCTTCGGCGCCAACAAGGCCACCGGGATGCAGCTGGGCTCCTATGGCCAGACGGCCGCGGGCGACTTCGCGTGCCAGGCATTAATCAAGAACTCGCAGGGCGGGGAGGTGGCTCGATTGGCCTTGAACCAGGCCGAGGAAGACCTGTACAAGGGAGTCTGGGAGGCATCCGGTGCGGCAGAGGGGAGATATGTGGCTTCGATCGTCGTCTCCGCCTCGGGGATCTCGAAGACCTTCGCCGACGTGCTCTCGATCGAGATAGCTGGCGACGCACCAGCGACCACTGTTAGGAGGTTGGGACGGTAGAAGGAATGGACTCGGATCTCCCCCTTCTCCTCTTGGTCGGCATGGCCGTCCTCGCCGCGAATACGGCTGCATTGGACGGCCCGACCATACCAGATCCCGCCTCGGCCTGGTTCCAGAAAAGCTCCCTCTCCCTCGTCGGCTGGGATGGGCAGGACCAAACGCCTCCGGTGATATCCTTTCCCCATGTCTTTCCCACCTCGCTGAAGCTCGGCGATCCCCCTGCCCAGGTGAGTGCCTATGTGCGCGACGAGGCCGGCGTCTCGATGGTCTCAGCTCTTATCGGAAACCGGCAGATCCTGATGCTCGACCTTGATTGCGACAAGCGCTATTCCGGATACATCGGCTCCAACCTTCTCCCTGGCGAGTACTCCATCTCCATAGTGGCCCTCGATAGAGCGGGAAACGCCGCCAGGAACGAAGACCTGAGAATCTCCCTTCACGATCCATCCGACCTGAACGGCAACCGGATCGAGGACTCGCTGGAGCGATTGGGATCCCGGGACGAGCGGGTGATCGTTATGCACGACAGAAACCTCTCTTGGCAGCGGCCTTCAGCGAGCGAGGAGGGGAGTTTCGTTGTGATCGAGGGAAGCTCCATGGTCCTCTCCGGAGACGAGATACGCGAGCTTGCCCGGCAGAAGGGCGTAAATGGAGTGTATAAGGATCAGGTGCTCAAAGTGCTCACAAGCCCTGGATCCGGCCTACAGTCGAGCACGAGGCCGCGAGGCGATGGGGGGGCAGGCCAGGGCGTAACCGTGGCGCTTCTAGATACCGGCGTCGATTGCCGCCACATCTCCCTCGACGATATGGACGACGATCCCTCTACCGATGATCCCAAGGTGATCGCCTTCGTGGATATGGTCAACGGCCTTGCTGCCCCCTACGATGACAACGGCCATGGCACCCATTGTGCAAGCCTCATCTCCGGAACGGGCGGGATAGGTGTGGCGCCCGGCACTCGCCTTGTGGTGGTGAAGATAATGGATAGGGATGGGGCATGCCATCTCTCCGATGCCCTGAGGGCGCTCGACTGGTGTCTTGAGAACAGGGATCGCTATGGAATCGAGGTCATATCGTTCTCCGTTGGAGGAGAGGCCCCATCCGATGGTCGCTCGCTCCTCGACGAGGCCTGCAACCATATGGTCGAGCAGGGAATCCTCGTCTGCGTTGCCGCGGGAAACTCAGGGCCGGCCGTAAGCTCCATAGTCATTCCCGGAAGCGCCGAGCAGGTGATAACGGTGGGAGCGATCGATTGCATGGGAAGGATATACGACCAGTCATCCCGCGGCCCTACAATGGATGATCGAGTCAAACCCGATCTCGTCACCCTCGGAGTGGATGTATCCTCGGCCCTTGCCGGCACGAGGGATGGAGAAAGCTCGGTATCGGGGACATCGATGGCGGTGCCCCAGGTCGCAGGGGCGCTGGCGTCCATTCTCGCGAGGTATCCGGAGACCGGGCACGAATATCTGACCGATATAAAGCGTGTGCTCATCTGCTCGACCGACGATCTAGGCATTTCTGGGCCGGACAACACGTTCGGATACGGGGCGCTGAATCTGACGGCCGCTCTCGATAATATGGACGATCCTCCCGCCTCGATGAGGCGGCCCCGGCTGGAGATCATGATCATGCAGGCAAGCGGCCGGGTGGGCGAGCCAGTCCATCTGGAGGCGAGGGCCTCGACCGGGGTGAGGGGGATGGAGGCACATATAATAGGGGGGGAGGGGGAGCTGGATATTCCTATGGACGACTTCGACAAGAACGGCATCTACAGGGCCGTATGGGAGACGAGCTTCAGCACCCCTGGCGATTATACGCTGGAGGTTGAGCTTCAGGGGGCATTCGGGGAGAGGATATCCGATAGCCGCTCATTTCGCCTCCTTCCAAGGAGATGACCGGTGATGGACGGATGGTTGGATTTAGCCGAGGTCGGCAGAAGAATCGTGAGATCTGGGCTTGCAAGCTCGCGCTTTGGAAACATGAGCATCTGCTTCAAAGACTCCATGCTGATTACGAGGACAGGGTCATTGCTCGACGAGATCGATCCATTCCAGGTAATCGAGGTCGATCTTGAGGCCACGTCGGCAAGGGACGCTCTTGCAAGCTCTGAGGCCATAGTACACAGGGCGGTCTACAAGGGAACCTCCGCCCGGGCGATCGTACATACCCATTCCCCCTATGCCGTCGCCCTCTCGATTATCGACGACTGCCTCGATCCCTTGGACGGCGAGGGCCAGGCGTTTCTAGGAAAGGTGCCGGTCGTGGAAGGCGCCTTTGGATCTGAGGAGCTTGCAAGAAATGTCGCCAGAGCGCTATCGCAGGCAAGGGCCACGATCGCACGAGGCCATGGCGTCTTTGCCGCAGGAAGCAGCCTCGCCGAGGCCTACTCCATGGCGTGCATGGCCGAGCACAGCGCCCAGGTGATCCATATCGTGGGTTGCAGGGCGAAAGTTCAGGGATGATTGCACCGCCCCCTGAGATAAGCTTATAATCTGAGATCCACGACGTCTTTCATATCTTATGATAGCCCAGGTATACATCAGCCACGATCCCCAGGATGAGCACCTGGCCAAGGAGTTGTCCGCCCTTCTCTGGCGGGTTGGGCTTCTGAGCATCCGGTCTATGAATCGAGAGCCAGAGGCCATCTCACGTTCGGAGCGGGTGACTTATGCAATACGCAACTCCGAGTGCTTCGTCCCAATCGTCACCGCCAACGGATCGGTATCCAGAACGATCTGCCAGGAGATCGGGTACGCCCGTGGCTTGGAACGGCTGATCATTCCCCTCCAAGAGGACGGAGCAGAGCTTCCCTTTCTCATCTCTCATTTGAGGCCGGTGACGTTCACCGAGTTCGAGGAGGCGGAGGCAATCCTCGTTCGAGTTTTGAGGGATCTCACCAGGCTGGAGTGGCTGAAGGTTGTGTGTCCTGCGTGCAGTGAGGAGATGACGCAGTACCTCACACCCCAGCAGGAGGTGGACTCTGCTATTCTCCATGGATCCACCCTTGAGACGATATGCACCTACTGCGAGAGGAACATCTCTCTCGATCCGCGCACGTTTCGCCCGGGGGCCTGATGGGGTTGAGAGTGGCTGGTTCATATCCGACCCGCTACAAAGCTTTTTATAGGGGCAATCTCCTTGGGGGGCAAGACATCTGATGAACGGGCGAAGCGAGAGGGCCATTCTGATTCCGTCCTCCTATACCATGGAGTCCGCGGATCTACGCGTTCGAACGCTCAAGGTTGGCCTGATCGCCAGAGCAGCGTCAGTATTCCGGATGGATCGGGTCGTGATCTATCGAGATCGCGAGCAGAACGATACCCGGTTCATGAGCCTGGTCTTGCGGTATGCGGAGACCCCGCAGTACCTGCGAAAGATGCTCTTTCCGAGGATGAGAGAGCTCTCCCAGGTTGGAGTGCTGCCGCCTCTGAGGACCGCCCATCATCCTGTGAACTCAGAGAGCACAACGCTCAGAGTTGGCGAGTTCAGAGTCGGAGCAGTCGTCGAAAGCGTCGGATCTGATGGCGGTGCATGGGTGGAAATCGGTATCGATCGCCCAGTGCCTCTGCGAACCGAGAATGAGGTTCGACCGGGGCAGCGCCTCAACGTCAGAATCTTTTCGCTGAGCCCGCTCGCCACTGAGCAAGTGGATCGGAGTAAGATTCCCGGCTATTGGGGCTACCAGACGGTATCGGTGGAGAGCGCTGAAGAGTACCTGCGCTCCTGGAACCCACGGGTGGTGGCTACATCCCGAAAGGGACGGGTGGTGACTCCGGATCTGCTGGAGCAGATAGAGCGATCCAGCAAGCGAGGCCTTGCGGTTGTCTTTGGCTCCCCATCAAGAGGCGTTGATGCGTTCTTGAGTCGAGATATGTTGGAGAGATGTTGTATGATCAACACCATTCCGCATCAGGGGACGGAGACGGTTCGAGTCGAGGAGGCGGTTATGGCCACCTTGGCGTTGCTCAACTTGGTGCGTGTGGAGGAGTAAATGGCGAATATACACCGACCGAGGCGGGGTTCGTTGGCCTTCAGCCCGCGGAAGAGGGCGAAGAGCGAGGTTCCAAGAATTCGGAGCTGGACTATTGAAGAGGAGAAGGCCAGGATGGCCGGCTTTGCCGGATATAAAGCGGGGATGACCCACATCATAATGATCGATAACAGGCCAAAGAGCCTGACCGTGGGAATGGAAATCAGCGTACCCGTGACGGTTGTGGAGGTGCCGCCGATGAACGTGGCGGCGTTGCGGGTCTATCAAAAGTACAACGGTGGCTTGAGGCCCGCCGGAGAGGCCTGGGCTGAGGACCTCAGCCTCGACCTAAGCAGAGCCTTGACTGCACCAAAGTCCAAGAGGGGCCTCTCACTGGACGATCTCCAAGGGAAGATCGAAGGTCTCTCTGACGTGAGGCTGCTCGCCCATACCAATCCCCGCCAGGTCACCGGCGTTCCCAAGAAGAAGCCGGATCTGATGGAGATGGCCGTAGCCGGGGGGTCGCTCGAGGAGAGGTTCAATTACGCGCGATCGATCCTGGGAAGGCAGCTATCCATATCCAATGTTTTCAACCAGGGCGACCTTCTGGATGTCTCTGCGGTGACAAAGGGCAAGGGAACACAGGGTCCGGTCAAGCGCTGGGGCATCATGCTTCAGAAGCGAAAGCATGCTCGCACAGGCAAGCTCAGACATGTGGGAAACCTTGGGCCCTGGCACCCTGCCCGCGTCATGTGGACCGTTCCACAGCTCGGCCAGATGGGATACCAGCAGAGGACGGAGTTCAACAAGAGGCTCTTCCTCATGGGAACCGACGGAATGGAGATCAACCCCGACGGCGGGTTCCCAGGATACGGCCTGGTTCGAGGCGACTATGTCCTCATCAAGGGCAGCCTGCCAGGTCCGATAAAGAGACTGATCAGGATGAGAAAGGCGGTCAGGGCAGGGGAGGATATCTCCCGTGTCCCAGAGATCCTCCACATATGCAAGGAATCAAAGCAGGGATTATGAAATGAAGGCTAAGATCATCGATCCAATGGGAGAAGTGGCGGGCGAGATCGACCTCCCCCCTGTCTTTGAGGAGGAGTACCGACCCGACATAATCAAGAAGGCGGTCCTCTCCGCTCAGGCCAACAGGCTTCAGCCGTATGGACCCCACTTCTATGCAGGCATGAATACATCTGCTCGCGGCTGGGGGACCGGCCATGGTGCCTCGAGGGTGCCGCGGCTGGTCAACGGCCGCCGGGCAGCGGGGATCCCTATGGCGAGGGGCGGGCGCAGATCGCATCCCCCCGTTCCCCAGGCGGACCGCTCGGAGAAGATCAACGTCAAGGAGCGGAGAAAGGCCATAAGGTCGGCAATCGCGGCAACCGTTAATCCAGCGCTTGTGGCAGGGCGCGGGCATATATTCACCGGAGAGCTGCCGATCGTTGTCCAGAACGATCTAGAGACGATCGAGAAGACTTCTGAGATGAGGAGATTTCTCATGGCCGCAGGGCTCTGGTCCGATGTTATGCGGGCGAAGAATGGCCGCCACGTCAGGGCCGGCAGAGGTAAGATGCGCGGAAGGAGGTTCAGAGGAAGAAAGAGCCTCCTGATCGTAGCAGGCCAGGACAGGGGCATAGGCAAGGCGGCAAGGAATCTGCCCGGCGTGGACTTCGTGACGGTGCAGGGCCTGAACGCCGAGCTTCTGGCGCCTGGAACCCAGGCTGGAAGGTTGACCCTGTGGACGGAGTCGTCCATCAGATGGCTGGGGGAGCGCAGATGATCATTAAGAGTCCTTTGATCACCGAGAAGGTCACCAACATGATCGACTCGGATAACACAATGGAGTTCTTGGTCGACCTCAGGGCAAACAAGCCCCAGATCGCAAAGGAGCTCAGCGAACTCTACGAGATAGAGGTCGTGTCCGTTCGCACCATGATCACGCCCACGGGCCAGAAGAAGGCGGTGGTCAAGTTTGCGGGGGACAATACCGCAAACGAGCTTGCCACAAGGCTGGGACTGCTGTAGGTGGGGATTATGGGAAAAAGGATCATATCACAGAACAGAGGCCGAGGAGGGCCTACCTACAGGGCGCCCTCTCATCGCTACAGGGCGGACATAAAGCAGATCAAGGTTGACCATGGCCAGACGGTGAGGGGGGTCGTTAAGGATATAGTGCACGATCCAGGCCGCACCGCTCCTGTTGCCTTGGTCTCCCTCGATAACGGGGAAGAACGCTACCTTCTGGTTCAGGAGGGGATCTTTGTGGGCCAGGAGATCGCTTGTGGCATATCGGCCGAGATCCGTCCGGGAAATACGCTTCCCCTGGCGGAGATCCCTGAGGGCATGCCTATCTGTAACATCGAGTCGCAGCCCGGCCATGGCGGCCAGTTCGGCAGGGCGGGCGGGGTCTACGGCCTTCTTATCGCCCATGACGTGGGCTCGACGGTCGTTCAGCTCCCAAGCGGGGAGATGAAGTGGCTCAGCCCCGGATGTATGGCCACAATTGGTGTGGTGGCCGGGGGTGGCCATACCGAGAAGCCGCTCGTAAAGGCGGGCAAGGCATTTCATAAGTACAGGTCCAAGGCGAAAAAGTGGCCGATCGTCAGAGGAGTGGCCATGAACGCGGTCGACCATCCATTCGGCGGCGGAGGTCGACAGCATCCGGGTCGGCCCAAGACGGTGAGCAGGAACGCCTCGCCCGGAAGAAAGGTTGGGTCCATCGCCGCACGCAGGACTGGAAAGCGCTAGGGGGGGTAGTATTTGGCAAAAAAATCCGGATCTAAGCTTCCGAAGAGGAAGGTGGAGTTCACCTATAGGGGCAAGAAGGTGGCAGATCTTGCCAAGATGAGCCAGGATGAGCTGGCCCAGCTCCTCCCGGCGCGGCAGAGAAGAAAGATCAAGCGGGGTCTCTCCAAAGAACATAAAAAGTTCCAGGCGAGCATCAAGGGAATGGAGCTGATCAGGACCCATCTAAGGGACATGATCGTCTTCCCGGATATGGTCGGCAAACAGGTGGAGATATACAACGGACGAAAGTACGAACGCGTTGAGATCATGCCGGAGATGATCGGCCACTATCTGGGAGAGTACTCCCTAACGAGGTCCAGGGTATCCCACGGCAGCGCAGGAGTGGGCGCCACTCGATCCAGCAAGTTCGTGCCCTTGAAGTGAGGTGAGATATTGGCAAGACTGGACTATTCGAGGGAGCCGGGAACGACGAAATCCTCAAAGGCCATGGGCATGGAGCTTCATGTCTCACCGAAGCACGCTCGAGAGATCTCCAGGGCTCTTCGGGGAATGAGGGCAGGCGATGCCCGGCAGTACCTAGAGGATGTCATAGCCCTGAAGAGGGCCGTACCTTTTCGCAGGTACAACAGAAACGTGCCCCACAAGAGGGGCCTCGTGGGCTGGGACGCGGGCAGGTACCCCCAAAAGGCGGCCAAGGAGATACTATCTGTGCTGATCAATGCCATTAGCAACGCTGAGTACAAGGGTTTGGAGCCGGGGGAGATGCAGATCTTCCACATATCAACCAAGAAGGGGCGAACCATCAAGGGATGGATGCCGAGGGCCATGGGCAGGGCAACGCCCAAGAACACGGAGACGGTATCGGTGGAAATCGTCCTCACCGAGGTGAGCTGAGATGGCCGTTGAGAAAAAGTTCGTTCAGGACGGATTCACGAAGGCACTTGTGAACGAGTTCCTGATAAAGGAGCTTGTGCGGGCCGGATACGGCGGCATGGTGATGAACCGAACCCCCATGGGCACTCAGATTACAGTTTACGCCGAGAAGCCTGGGATGGTCATCGGCAAGGGCGGAAAGCTGATAAGAAGGATAACCAGGGATCTGGACCGTCGCTTCCACCTGGACAACCCCCAGATCGACGTGCAGGATGTGGGTCGCGGAGAGCTGAACGCTCAGGTGGTGGCTAACCGCCTTGCAAGCTCCATCGAGAGGGGCTGGTACTTCCGAAAGGCCGGCCAGTCGATGTTGCGCCGAGTCATGGATAGCGGAGCATTGGGCTGCGAGATCATACTTAGCGGCAAGCTAACAGGACCTCGTTCGCGTTCAGAGAAGTTCCTCCGCGGCTACATCAAGCACTCCGGCAAGCCTGCAGATGAGATCGTCGAGAAAGGTTACGCAGTCGCTGTGAAGAAGCTCGGAACGGTCGGCTGTCAGGTGAGGATCGTTCCGCCGGATGCAGTGCTTCCCGATGCCTTCAAGATCATTCCACCGCTGATCGAGGAGAAGGTCGTTGAGCCGGCGCCGGCGCCGGCAGCGCCTCCAGATGAGAGGCCCGTCGAGAAGCCGGTCGAGGAGAAGAGCGAGCTCGATGCGCTCCTGGAGTCAACTCCTGAAGAGGTGCCCGAGAGGGCAAAGGATATGACCGAGGAAGCAATCGAAGAGTCCCCGGCCGAAGCGGAGGTCACGACAGAGGCTACAGGGGCAACAGAGGCTCCAACGGAGGCCGAGGCAATAGAGGCTTCAACGGAGACCGAGGCTACAGGGGCAACAGAGGCTCCAACGGAGGCCGAGGCAATAGAGGCTTCAACGGAGACCGAGGCTACAGGGGCAACAGAGGCTCCAACGGAGGCCGAGACAACGGGGGCATCCTCCCCGTCCACGGAAGAGGAGAGCCGTCCGGCCGAGTAGGGGTTGATGGATCGTGGCCATATTCAAGATCGAGGAGATCCGGAACATGAGTTCCGAAGAGCTGGCTGAGGAGCTTCATCACCTGCAGATGGAGATGGTCCGTGAGCGCGGGATCGTCACAGCTGGAGGGGCTCCAGAGAAGCCCGGCCGGATCAAGGAGATCCGGCGGACCATAGCCAGGATAAAGACGGTGCAAGGGGAGCAATAGAGAGTGATAACCCCGGAGAACTTAGCGAGGCATGAGCTTGTGGGGCTCGATGTCGAGGTCGAAAAGAGCCCACAGGCTGGCCTTACCTCTATCTCCGGAAGGGTCATTGACGAGACCAGGAACACCCTTCTCATCGAGACCAAACTCGGTGAGAAGCGCGTTCCAAAATCATACACGAGCTTCATCTTCACGCTGCCCAATGGATCAAGGGTGAAGGTGTCCGGCTCGATCTTAATCTCACAACCCGAGAACAGAATACAGAAAAGAATGCAGAGAGCGAGGTGGAAGATATGAGGGATATCGGACTGGACGTCAGCGTGCCGCATGAGGCCTGCAGCGATCCGAACTGTCCCTTCCACGGGACCCTTCCCGTCCGCGGCCAGGTATTAAATGGAGTCGTGGTCAGCGATAAGATGCAGGGCACCGTGGTTGTAATGCGCGAGTCAGAGAGGAAGGTAGCCAAGTACGAGAGGTACGAGAAGAGGCGATTCAAGATTCATGCTCACAATCCCCCATGCCTCTCGGCCAAGGCCGGAGAGCGGGTGAGGATTGCCGAGTGTAGGCCTCTAAGCAAGAGCAAGTCCTTCGTCGTGGTGGAGGTCTTGAGATGAAGGGAAGCAGGGCAAAGATTCCCCGATCGATCAACACAGGCACTTACCTTGATTGCGTGGACAACACCGGGGCGAGGACGCTCTTCGTCATCGCGGTGAGGAAGTATCGTGGAGTCAAGAACAGACAGCCCTGTGCCGGTGTGGGCGACATGGTCGTCGTCTCCGTCAAGAAGGGCTCCCCCGAGATGCGAAAGCAGATCTTCAATGCGGTGATAATAAGGCAGAAGAAGGAGTTTCGCCGCCCCGATGGGCTTCGGGTGAAGTTCGAGGACAACGCCGCGGTGATCACAGATGACGAGGGAGTGCCCAAGGGATCGGAGGTCAAGGGTCCTGTGGCCAGAGAAGTGGCCGAGCGCTTCGGAAAGATCGCCTCAGCAGCGGCAATGATTGTGTGATGGCCATGAATAGCAAACAGCCACGAAAGCAGCGCAAGGAGCGATTCACTGCGCCATTGCACAGAAGACAAAAGCATGTCCATGTACTGCTCAGCTCAGAGCTGAGGAAGGAGCATGGCAAGCGCAACGTTCAGGTGAAGACTGGCGACACCGTGAAGATAATGCGCGGTGATCACGCTGGTTTGGAGGGCCTGGTCGAGGATGTGGACCTGAAGAGATGCCAGATCAAGGTGGCTGGTGTAAGCAACTTCCGTGCCGACGGCACCGAGGTACCCCGTCCAATCCATCCTTCCAACATCATGATCACAAAGCTCCAGCTTGATGACGAGCGCAGGGAGAAGAGCATATCCAGGTGATTTGAGTGAGCAAGCATCTCAAGAGGATGACCATACCCAGGAGCTGGCCTATCCCCAGGAAGACCCATGAATGGGCGGCAAAGCAGAGCGCTGGGCCGCATTCGGCCAGGGAGAGCATGCCGCTTCTCGCGATCGTGAGGGATATGCTGAAGCTGGCTGACAACGCTCGTGAGGTCAAGCGAATACTCCACGAAGGTGGCGTCCTGGTGGATGGTCAGATAAGGAAAGATATCAAGTTCCCTGTGGGGATCTTCGATGTGATCGACGTGCCCTCCATGGATCAGCAATATCGCATGCTTCGGGATCGGCGGGGCAAGTTCAGGCTGAGCCTTCTCGAGGAGGGTCGAGCGAACAAGCTCGCCCGCGTGGACAATAAGACCGTTCTCAGGGGCGGCAGAGTCCAGCTGAACCTCAACGACGGCACGAACATACTGGCCGAGGGCGATATCAAGACCGGAGACTCTCTTGTCTTGAGGATCCCTGAGAAGGAGATCGTCCAGAGGATCGAGTTCAAGGAAGGCAACTTGGCCATGGTGGTGGGTGGATCCCACGCCGGTGAGATCGGCCGCGTCAAGGCTATCCAGATCGTCAGGAGTTCCCGTCCGAACAAGGTCTTGATCTCGGGCGATAAGGAGTTTGAGACCATAGTCGATTACGTCTTCATGATCGGCGAGGAGAGTCCCGCCATCAAGCTGGGGGCTTCTGAATGAACGTCATGCAAGAAGCGCGCATCGATAAAGTCGTGGTCCATATAGGCGCTGGCGAGAGCGGAATAAGGCTCGTAAACGCCGAGACCATACTGTCCGAAATCACAAAGCAGAGCCCAGTCCGGACGACTGCAAAGAAGACGCTGCCCAGCTTCGGCATCAAGAAGCATGAGCCCATAGGGATCAAGCTTACCATGAGGGGAAAGGCCGCTTATGAGTTTTTGGAGACGGCCCTCAAGGCTGCGGGAAACTCGGTGAGAGCGAGCCAGTTCGATCGGCAGGGCAACTTCTCCTTTGGAGTTGAGGAGCATACTGACTTCCCCGGGATGAAGTACGACCCGGAGATCGGCATCTTCGGCATGGATGTCACTGTTGCCTTGAGGAGGGCAGGCTATCGAGTGGCCTGCAGGAGGGTAGCAAGCAGGAAGATTTCCTCGCGGCAGAAGATGAACCCAGCCGATGCCATAGACTACGTCCGAAAGAGGTTCGGCGTGGAGATCTTGGAGGCGGCATGAAGAAGAGATCATTTGGCAGGGGAGCCAATCGATGCAGGCGCTGTGGCAGAAGGCCAGGCCTGATCAGGAAGTACGGTATCTACCTTTGCCGGCAGTGCTTCAGAGAGATTGCCCGAGAGATGGGCTTCGAGAAATTCAGTTAGGTGGGATGTAAGGTGCTATTCGATCCGCTCGCCGATGCCATGTCCGTTATCAAGAACGCGGAGAGCGTTGGCAAGCCCGAGTGTAAGATCCATCCAGCGTCCAAGCTCATAGGGATGGCCCTGAAGGTGATGGCTGACGAGGGGTACATCGGTGAGTTCGAGTTCATGGACGATGGTTTGTCGGGGATGTTCAAGGTGAAGCTCCTCGGCCGGATCAACCGCTGCGGGGTTATAAAGCCGCGGTTCGCCACCATGGTGGCGGATCTGGAGAAGTGGGAGAAGCGTTTTCTCCCGGCGAGAAATTTCGGGGTGCTTATACTGAGCACCAGCCAGGGCGTTGTCGCCCATACCGATGCCAGGGAGCACGGTATTGGCGGACAGCTGCTGGCCTACGTATATTAGAATCCAGGTGGTCTCATGGTCAAAGATCTTTCGAGATCGATTGTGATTCCTTCAGGGGTCGACGTCGATCTGGGTGATGCTATCACAGTGAAAGGGCCGCTTGGTGAGGTCAGGCGCCGGATGGGTTATCCGGGGATCTACATTCGCAAGGAGGACTCCGCACTGGTTGTGGGCTCCAAGGTAGATCGCAAGCGTCAGAGGGCAATGGTCGGTACGTTGACCGCCCATCTGGCTAATATGATCAAGGGCGTCACCGAGGGTTTCGAGTATAAGATGAAGGTGGTCTACTCCCACTTTCCCATACAGCTTAAGGCCTCCCGAGACGAGATGGTAATAAGCAACTTCCTGGGAGAGCGTAAGCCCCGCACGGCCAAGATCCTGGAGGACGTCAAGGTCGATATCCTCAAGGATGAGGTCATTTTGAAGGGCATAGACAAGGAGAAGGTGGGCCAGACCATGGCCAACATTGAGCAGGCCACGAAGGTCAGGAAGTTCGATATCAGGATCTTCCAAGACGGCATATACCTCGTGGACAAGAGGTGACGCAGATGTCAGAGAAGATGAAGTTGCTTCGCGTCAGGGCGAGGCATAAGGCCAAGAAGCCGGAGTTCAATCGTCACGATTCTCATAAGAAGATCCGGCTCAGCACCAGCTGGCGAAAGCCTCGGGGATTGCACAACAAGCTCCGCAGGCAGATTTCGGCCAAGGGAAGCCTGGTCAAGCCGGGATACGGGAGCCCTCGATCCGTTAAGGGTTTTCACCCATGCGGCCTTCCGGAAGTTCTCGTCCATTGCCTCAAGGAATTGGGCACTGCGGAGGGATGTGCAGTTCGCATAGCCTCTACGGTAGGGCGGCGAAAGAGGATCGAGATCGAGTCCAAGGCCAGGGAGATGAATCTCAAGATACTCAACCCCAAGGCGGGAGGTGCTTGAGATGCCGGATTTCACTACCCAGAGGCGTCTTGCCGCAAGCGTGTTGAATGTAGGAGAGAGCAGGGTTTGGATCAATCCAGATCCCGATGAAGCAGGGGATATTGCCGACGCCATAACGAGGGCGGACATCCGAAATCAGATAGAGGCCGGAAACATCAAGGCCAAGCCAAAGAAGGGCAACAGCCGCGCCAGGTTCAGGGCACGACAGGCCAAGAGGGCCTACGGCCACAGGAAGGGTCCGGGCCACCGGAAGGGTGCCAAGGGAGCGAGAACTCCCAGAAAGGAGCAATGGATCTCCAAGATCAGGGCTCTGCGCCGGCGGTTGCAGGAGCTGAAGGAGGGTGGAATGATAGATCGACATACCTACCGCATGCTCTATCGAAAGGCCTCCGGCGGGGAGTATAGGAGCAGGGCACATCTTAATGCTTATGTGAAGGCGAAGGGCCTAATGAGGAGTGAGTGAGTTGGCGACGGGACCGCGATATAAGGTGCCCTTCAGAAGGCGGAGAGAGGGCAGGACCAACTATCACGTAAGGTACAAGCTAATACTGTCCAAGAAGCCCAGGATAGTGGTCAGGAGGAGCAGCAGGAATATCCTTCTTCAGCTGGTGCTGGCCGAGCAGGTGGGCGATAAGACGCTGCTGACGGTGACCTCGAAGGAGCTGGACAACTTCGGATTCGATCATCACAGGGGGAACCTGCCGGCAGCATACCTCACCGGCTTGATCTTCGGAAAGAAGATGCTGGCACTGGGTTATACCGAGGGCATACTAGACATCGGCCTTCATGCCTCCACCAAGGGCGGAAGGATATATGCCGCACTCAAAGGAGTGGTGGATTCAGGCGTCCTAGTGCCTCACAGCCCGGATATATTTCCGGGAGAGGATAGGATCCGTGGGGAAGGGATCAAGCAGCACACCGGTGTTGACGTAGTGGCCAAGTTCGAGGCCGCCCGGGAGAACATACTGAGGTGAGAGGGTTGCGCAAGTACAATGCCTATCAGGAGGAGTGGATCCCCAAGACCAGGCTGGGAAAGCTGGTCTATGAGGGCCAAATAACCACCTTCGACGAGGCCCTCAGCTCGGGCCTGCCCATCAAGGAGGCCGGCCTGATCGATATGCTCGTCCCCGGGCTGGAGGACGAGGTGCTGGACATAAATATGGTCCAGAGGATGACCGACTCCGGACGGAGGGTCAAGTTCAGGGCGACAGTCATCGTGGGCAACAGGGATGGATATGTGGGGCTCGGCCAGGGCAAGGACGTTCAGGTTGGCCCTGCCATCAAGAAGGGAATCGACAACGCCAAGCTGAACCTCTTGAAGATCAAGAGGGGATGCGGCAGCTGGGAGTGCGGCTGCGGCCAGCCTCATACGGTGCCCTACGAGGTCACGGGCGATGCCGGAAGCGTGCATATCGTGCTGATCCCCGCCCCGAGAGGCCTTGGGATCGCCGCTGGTGAGACGGCCCGGAAGGTTATGGAGATGGCCGGCATCAAGGATATCTGGACGAGGACCGAGGGCCAGACAAGGACCACGCTGAACTTCGCCAAGGCCACCTACTACGCCCTTCTAAACACCATCACAGTGAGGTCTTGAGGATGTACGCCATAGTACGTCTGAGGGGCGGCGTGAATACAAGACCTGAGATCAAGGACACCCTCAAGATGCTGCGGTTGCATCGTGTCAACCATTGTGTGGTGATACCTGAGAACAAGCAGTACCTGGGCATGATCCAGAAGGTCAAGGACTATGTGGCCTGGGGCGTGATCGATGTCGATCTCATCGCCATGCTGCTCGAGAAGAGGGGAAGGCTAGCCGGAAACCTCCGGCTGACGGAGGCTTTCTTGCATGAGAAGACCCCTTACCGAAGCTTCAAGGAGCTTGCCGAGGCCCTCCAATCTGGGACGGCAAGCCTGAAGGAGCTGGGGATCAAGCCGATATTTCGGCTGCATCCTCCTAGAAAAGGCCATGCGGGGATCAAGAAGACCACAAGCGAAGGCGGCGAGCTGGGCTTCCACGAGGCCATCGAGAAGCTTATCGTCAGGATGAGGTAGGATCATGGTTAGACCAAAGACCAAGGAACGCCGGGGTCACAGGACTTATCACGGCAAGCACAAAAACCAGAGGGGCGGCGGATCTCGGGGTGGCCGGGGCAACGCCGGAAACTGCAAGCATCACTTCATGCGATCCATCCTACGCGGTGAGCAGATGGGAAAACGGGGATTCTTCAACCCTTGCTCCATCTCCTTTGATGTGATCAATGTGGACGTGCTTGACCAGATGGTGGGCCCGGAGGGGAAGGTCGAGCTCTCTGGGATGAAGGTTCTTGGCAAGGGAAAGGTATCCCGGAAGCTTAACGTCAGTGCTGCCGCCTTCTCTGCTACCGCCAAGGCGAAGATCGAGGCGGCTGGCGGTGAAGTAGTGGTAATATGAACCAGCAGAGCTTTTTCTATGCAATAGAGCCTCTGGTGAGGAGGCTTCCAGCGGTGGAGCGGCCCTCGGGCCACGTCCACTTCAAGAGGAAGATCGGCTGGACGTTGGGCATACTACTGCTCTACTTCGCGCTATCAAATGTGCCCCTCTTCGGCCTATCGAAGACATCCATCGACCTCTTCGGGGTGTACCGGGCCTTCTTCGCAGGCTCGTTCGGGTCGCTCGTGCTCTTAGGGATTGGGCCAATAGTCACGGCTTCCATCGTGTTGCAGCTGCTCGTCGGCGCAGAGATCATACACCTCAACCTTCGCGATCCTCGCGACCAGGCGGTATTCCAAGGCACCCAGAAGGCGCTTGTCTTCGTGATGATAGTGGTCGAGGCCTTGCCTCAGGTTACCGGAGGATACCTGCTGCCCGATAGCGGTGTAGCTTCGATCCTCGGAATATCCTTGGGGATGATGTCCCTGATCATATTTCTCCAGGTCTGCATGGGCGGCGTCCTCATCCTCTATATGGACGAGGTCGTCTCCAAATGGGGAATAGGGTCAGGCGTCGGCCTCTTCATCGTGGCAGGCGTAAGCCAGCAGCTGATAACAGGCATATTCAACTGGTCCGCTGGAGACGGAGGACTTCCAATAGGGATCATCCCCAAATGGTTCGATATCATTCGATTGAACCTGCTGTCGCTCGATGAGATCTTCACATCGGAGGGCTTGAAGTTCATCTTCGTGACTGGCGGCATACTTGCGCTGATATCGACGATCGCAATCATCCTCCTCGTCGTGCTAGTCGAGAGCACGAGGATCGAGATACCGCTTGCGCATAGCAGAGTCAGGGGAGCGAGAGGTCGCTTCCCGGTCAAGCTGGTGTATGCAAGCGTGCTTCCCATGATCCTCGTTCGCGCAATTCAGGCCAACATCGAGATGTTGGGCGCACTACTCGCTGGAAAGCTGGGGGCAGTGACGACGGCAGAGGTGACGGGGGAGGGGGTGAGGACCATATACACGGCCTACTCGAGCCTCCTTGGCACGTTCATCTCGACTGCCAAGTACGATGTGGCAACCAATACGGCGATAAGCGCAACGTCGCCATCCCCTATATCGGGGCTGATGTTCTACCTGTCCCCGATACAGGGGCCGAGCGACTGGATTCCATCCATGGTCTCCCAGTCCACTCCGGCTTTGGTCGAGCTTGGGCTCTCTCCAATCGCTGGCTGGCAGGTGTTTATGCACGTCATGACGGACACCGCCTTCTTGATAGTGGGTGGAGCCATATTTGCCATATTCTGGATCGAGACGACGGGCATGGGAGCAAAGAGCGTCGCCGCCAAGATCCATTCCTCCGGACTCCAGATTCCCGGGTATCGGCGCAATCCTGCCAGCATCGAGAAGCTGATGGACCGCTATATCCCGAGGGTGACGATCATAGGCGGCGTCATAATCGGCCTATTGACCGTTGTTGCAAGCCTGATGGGAACCCTCGGCGGAGCCGGCGGAACCGGACTTCTCCTCACGGTCAGCATCGTCTATAGGCTCTACGAGCAGATGGCGAGCGAGCAGATCCAGGAGATGTACCCCATGATGCAGAAGTTCTTCGGAGAGTCGATATGAACCCCAAACCCACCTTGGGCAAGCTGACTGTGAAGCAGTCCCTCGACAACCTTGCGCTCGGGGTGGGGTTCTTCCTTACCTTCGGCATCATGCTGAGCGCTGAGTTCAGGCATGGGGTTGGGATGGTGATGGAGCTGGTGCTCGGCTGGCTTCCCGCCACCTTTCCATTCCACATAGTGCTCTTCCTTCTTGCAGCCATCACTGGCCTTTATGCCAGCTTGATCCAGAAGTACACCATGGACTGGGACTTCATGAGGGAGCAGCAGGAGAGGATGAAGGGCTTCCAGAAGCAGATGAGGGAGGCCCAGCTCGCTGGGGACAAGGCCAGGCAGCAGCAACTTCAGCAGGAACAGATGTCCATGATGGGGGACCAGGGCAAGATGATGAAGATGCAGTTCAAGCCCATGGCTTACATCGGGATCGTCTCGATACCTCTATTCATGTGGGCCTATCTCTACATCAGCGAGAATGCGATAGCGATCAACTTCCCGTTCTGGGGGGTTCATGATGTCAACACGACGGTGATTGGGCCCATCCTCTACTGGTTCTACTGGTACTTCATCTGCTCGATTCCCGTCTCCCAGATCATCCGAAAGGCCCTGGACATCGGCGGTATGCAATGAGGATAACGGTGAGCGGCGCTCCTGGTACTGGCACAACAACGCTTGCGCGATGCCTGTCGAGGGAGCTCCGGCTTCCCTGGGTCAACTCCGGGGATCTATTTCGCAGGATCGCGGCTGAGAGGGGGGTCTCCGTAAGGGATCTCAATCGACTGGCCGAACGCGGTCCCGAGATAGATTACCTGATCGATGACGCCATGAAGGAGGCTGCGATGAGGGAAGAAGGCGTATTCGAAGGCAGGCTTGCGGGACACATACTCGAAGCGGACCTGAAGATATTGTTAAAGGGCGATATCAAGACCAGATCGTCCCGCATAGGCATAAGGGAGGAGAAGCTCTTCGACGATGCTTTGAGGGAGTCCCGCACGAGGGAGGCAAGCGAGGCCAGGCGTTATATGAAGTACTACAACATAGATATCGGCAACCTCGATGTATACCACCTTGTGATCGATACGGTGAGGTGGAACGAGCGGGGATGCCAGGAGATCGCGCTCGCCGCTGTGAGGTCGATAGCATGACCGACGAGCTTCCAGCCCTCAGGAAGCGTTCGACCCTTCGAAAGCGAAAGGCTCGATCCGACCCGACTTTCGGCTGCGTGCCGGAATCAAGGCCGCTCGATAGATATCTGCGTCTAGGCGCGGTTAACCTAGACAAACCCTCGGGGCCTACGAGCCACGAGGTTGCGGCGTGGGTCAGGGATATATTGAAAATGGAGCGAGCGGGCCACAGCGGAACCCTCGACCCCAAGGTGAGCGGAGTTCTTCCGGTGATGCTAGAGGATTCGACGAGGGTAGTCGAAGCGCTCTTGCAGGCGGGAAAGGAGTACATCTGCATGATGCGATTGCATCATACGATGCCGCGAAAGCGGGTGATCGAGGTATGCTCCGAATTTATTGGCCCCTTATTCCAGAAGCCGCCACTGAAATCCAGCGTATCCCGGGTCCTGCGAATTAGGGAGATCTATTATCTCAACGTCCTCGAGATCGAGGGCCAGAGGGTCCTCATGCAGGTTGGGTGTCAAGCTGGAACCTACATGAGAAAGCTATGTTACGATATGGGACTCGCTCTGGGATGTGGCGCAAACATGGAGGAGCTGCGGAGAAGCCGCGCCGGGCCGTTTGGAGAGGATGCCTCCCTTGTAACGCTTCATCAGCTCAAGGACGCATATGAGATCTGGCGCGAAGGAGGCGACGAGGGGCCTCTGAGGCGCACGGTATTGCCGGTGGAAAGAGCGCTTGTCCATCTGCCGAAGCTCGAGATCAGCGATAATGCGGTCGATGCCGTATGTCACGGCGCGCCTCTTGCGGCGCCGGGGCTCGTCAGCCTGGAAACAGATATAAAGGTGGGCGACATGGTGGCGCTCTATACCCTTAAAGGAGAGGCTGTGGCTCTCGCAAAGGCCGTCTTATCCAGCCAGGATATGGAGACGATCGAGAAGGGCCTCGTCGCCTCGACCGAAAGGGTGATAATGGAGCCGGGCGTGTATCCCCGGCGCTGGAAGATGCAACGCGGAGCCGAGGTCGTCTAGCGGTAGGGCGCCAGCCTGGAGTGAACCTCCTGGACAGCTGGTGACCCGTAAGGGTCTCGTGAGTTCGAATCTCACCCTCGGCGTAATTTTACATATATGTCATATCAATACTCTGAATCGGGATAATGTCTATCCTCCAAGCCCGATCTTCCAGAGTCGCCCCATGCTTTGATTCTTGCAGCAACTTCTTCTCTAGGAAGCCATCTGCCGCTCTCGATCATTAGCTGAATTGAGTTGGCCCCCTCGGGCCTTGAAATTATATTTAATTCGACAAGCCTATCCATCAGCCAGAGAGTTCCATGAACATCGACTCTTTCAGATAAGGCTGCGCTTCGCAATGCTCCGTCGCCAGTCAGAAGCAAACATCCATCAAGCTTTGCCATAACCAAGGCCATCAAATCTATGCTTCCAGCCCGAGGATACTTCTCTCCTAGCTCCACAACGAGCGAGATCCCGCTGCCGTCGAGCCATCCCCTTTTCAGCCCTAACCCCTCTACATTCCAGCAATACGGAATGAGGAGTTCATCCAGCACGGCGTCGGGTGCAATAAAATTATATGGCAAGGAAAATGCTTGCTCCGCCACCATTCCACAGAACAAGTCAATCCAGAAACAGCTGTCGGTGATGCATTTCAGCGGACCACGACCGGGATTCTGGCGGAACTTCTAAAGGAGATGCCAACCGGGCGGCCTAGAAGCTCAGTGGCTTTGGATGTGGAAATGATGCCCCTGGACATGGTTTGCATCACGAGTTCTTCGAACCGCTGGGGGAGTTCGGGTTGTCTCTGATCCCATGGCTCTACCTTCCGCCAACCCCTTTTGCCAAAGTATTTCCGTATGCTATAGAATTTGGCATCTGAAATGACGCCTGCATCATATGCTCTGCGGATCCAGGCCCCCATGCTCAATCCATACGTATGTTTCAGAGCATATAGAACCCTTGGATCGAGAGCAGATTTATCATCTGTAAGCTCCGACAAGACGGCTTGGCGGGGGGCGAGAAGAGCGCCGGCAAACCTGTTGGCTGCTACCTCTTCATCTATTCCATCCGGCGACAATAAAAGGCGTCCTAGCTCGCAAGCCAGGTCAAACCTCTGTCTATCACCAGGAGTCTCTGCCCGCGTTATAATGGCTATGCTATTCTGCTCATCGCCTGGCCTGAAGGTCAGGCCATCAAACTTTGCATCCGCCTCGATGACTCCCACCTTGATACCCTTGACTTCGAGAATTTCGGTGAGGTTTCCTATGGGAGCAATGCCCAGGCCCCAGAGTTTGCGCAGATCTTCGGATGCCTTCTCTACGTCTTCGAAGGAAGACGCTTTCCGCGGAAACGCGGTCGGGTATATGAATGTAGGGGCGGCGCCTGCACCATAGACAATTCGCTCGATCTCCAGATATCTCTCAAGCCAATCCTGTGCTCGTGCTAACAGGGTCCTTTCCATCTTCTTCCCGAGAGATCTGCGTCTTCGGTAATTCATGGGCGAGATGCTTGGAATGGTCCGTGGTCTGAGGAAGAATTCAACGCTAACTCCAAGCGCCCTTGCTAACCTGAGGAGGACCTTGGAGCCTGGCACATCCATATCGCGCTCGTACTTGGAGATAGCAGTGGGTGACACCTCCGCCCTTTCAGCGAGCTGGCTTATGTTCAGGCCAGACATGTACCTTCCGAGCTGGATGCGCTTTCCTATGGTCATGGTATCCTCCGGTTTACAAATTTACATTATATAGTGATCACTTGAGTTAAAATAAGTTTTGGCCCGCTGGACCAGCCCCCAGGTCATCGAGTGCATCCTTCTTGCGGAGATCTTCGCCCGGAGCCGCCGCTTGATGGAGGCGAGGATCAAAGAGGGGCTCTGGGCGACGGAGAGGTGGATCCCGCCCCCCCAGCCAGAAGAGGAGGGCGAAGATCCTCATCAGGCCAAGGCACCAGGCAAGGGTGACCGGGCGCACGCCGTAGCCGCAGGAGAGCCAGGCCTCTACATTTTCAGTGGAATTAGCGAAAGATATATTACGGATTCTCGGTATACTTAATCTGATGGCGGAAGGATTGGTCAAAGAAAATGAATCCGAAGGCATCGTGGAAGTAGGACGCAGGTCGGAGTACTACAGGGAGATAGTTCCAACAAGCATTTGGGGCGGCGTTCGGCCAGGATACATCGAGACAATTGCCATTTCGTCAAAAACCAATGCCATTGAAGCAATGATCAATGGTAAAACCGTGATAGAGCATACCGAGGAAATTTGCCTTAAATTGACGCCGCAACAGACAAAATCCCTTATTCGTTGGCTGCTAAGTCAGTTGAAGCATTATGAGAGCCTATATGGAAAAACAAAGACCTCTGAGGAGGTTGATATGTCATCCAAGCCACCAGAAGAGGTTCCATATTCAAGAATCGATGAGATTTTAAATGAGCTATAATACATCAGCTGATACTGGTTTCGCATCCATATCCAATCAATGTACGGAGAGATTATCCGGATATTCGGTTAAGGCGAATTCTAGCAGACTTCAAGGGGATTGGATATACCCGATCTTGAGAAGGCCGGGATTGCCAATACGAGTGCTGGGAACTGCAACTCCAGGACGATTGAATGGGCAATATGCCATGATTGGCTCGGATCTACCAATCGAGGAGATAGAATTGGATGCCTCTGAGATCGAGGAGCTGGATCGGCTAGCAGAAGAGACGAGGGAATGCGGGATTCCCTGGGAAGATCTTAAGGCAGAGCTCGGCCTATGAGCTTTTCCGTTCTATTGAAGAGAGACGTCAAGCTAAAAATAGTATCGCTCCCTCATGCACATCAAGAAAGAGTGGGTGAGCTAATCGATAGATTAGGCGGAAATCCATACCCATTAAAAGGAAAATTTGTCGACATTTCATCAACAAATTCATCAAATTTTGATATCAAAAAATGCAGAGGCCATCAATCTAGATTCAGGGTAAGAATTGGCGGGCATAGACTTGTCTATGAGATAGATGAATCAAGAAAACGTGTTCTCGTCTTGAAGCTCGATACAAGAGGTGATGTCTATTAGACGTCTGGATCCCACTAACGGTGGTAACTACCATTAGGCCAAATGTCCCCCGCCATATTGAGATCTGCCCCGTCCCCAGGGCCCTCATTTGATCATCACATTGCCCAGCGTAACGATCAGCAGCGCGAGGAGCAGCCAGCCGAGGACGTCCTCCGCCATCACCGCGTACCTCCATCGACCCCGCGGCATCCAGTGGGGCGGGGGCTGGGATACGAAGACGAGGATGCTGAAGTAAAGCGCCTCTGTAAAGGAGATCTGCGTTTGTATCGGGCCCCTCCAAAGCGCCAAAATCGCCCGCGGTATTGACCGGGCAACGCCCCGCGCCCCGATCCCGCGGGCCTGCTGGACCAGCCCCCGGATCCTCGAAAGCTGCCTTCTTGCGAAGATATGGAGCCACCCCTTGAAGGAGGCGAAGCCCTGAGAGGGGCTCCAGGCGGCGGGCGTTGCCCCCTCATGATCCCAGGCGGCGGAGAGGTGGATCCCGCCCCCCAGCCAGAAGAGCA
>CAZWDT010000011.1:17172-46277 GCA_964632755.1 uncultured Methanotrichaceae archaeon | reverse complement strand
TGCAAGGATGACCTATCTCCCTTTTACGCAGCCTCTCGATGGCGCCGCCGCCCCCCCGGCGCCCCGTCCCCTTCATCCCTTCTCCCTCGACCCCCCGGGCGGCAGGAAGGAGACGATTCCATCCACGGGGGCGAGGGCTTTAAGCTCGCGGCGGTCCTTGAACTTCTCCCCCCAGGCTCGATATATCCTCTTTGCGAGGTCGTCGGCGTTGTACTCGCCAGGCTCGACCTCGATGACCGGGTCAGCCCGCCCCCTGACGGCAGACGTCGGCCCGCCTATCAGCATTTCGTCGGCAATCCCGACGGCTATTCCCAGGGGCACGTCTCGAAGATATCGCCGCTCGCCCCTTATGACGAAGGCGCCCTTCCTCAGGAACTCGCCGGATTCAGGGGTCTTCGTCACCTGGTCCCCGCCTACTAGGTAGCAGTCCCCGGCTGCAAGCCCCCCTTTCCATAGGGTGCTGTAGCTGACCGCAAACTGGGCAGCTTCCAAGATGGTGGACTCAGGGACCTCCTGCTTTTCGGCCTTGATCACCGTCAGCGGGGCTCCTGGGGCGTCGGTGTGAAGCGCAAGATCCATCTTCTCCAGATACTTAGCGAAGATCTCCTCGTTTCCGTCGGAGTCCCTCCCGCCGATGACGAGGAAGCCGTCCGATGAGTTGAACCAGCGGAACCGCTCGTACCACCTGGCCTTCCTCTTCCTCCTCCTCTGCGGATCAGACCGACGCCTAGCGGGGGTAGCCCCTCCCTCCTTCAGCTTGAGGGTGGTCTCGAGGGCGGCCTTTGCCCCCTCCCTCTTTCGGAGCATCTCCTTTGCCTTGTCGTAGTAACGCTGGGCGTTCTGGGGAACGCTCAGCTCGGCCGAGATATCGAGCTCTTGCGAATCGAGCACGAGGTGGACCTCGCCCTTGTAGTCCATGGAGCTTATCGCCTTCGCCTGAGGGAGGTTCGATCCCCTGATCCTCTCCCATATCTCTGTGTAGCTGAGCCCCTTATCCTTGGCCGCAGCCAATGTGGCAAGGAGCGCCTCGATCTGGGGATAGTGCTCGTAGATGAACTCCCCAGCCTGGACGCTCTCCCTCTCGATCGCCATGAACTCATCGATCGCCCTTCTCTGGATCTCGAGCCTCCGATCGATCGGGGAGGATTTGGGCTTCTCAACCTTCTCGACGAAGAACTGGTCGAGCGCCTGGCTGAGGCTCTCAAACTGCTGTGTCCTTTGGCCCTCGTAGACCATGAGGGGGGATGGGACAACGTCCAGAGGAGAATCCCCCTCGTAGACGATCTCGGGCTTGATCTCCTTGGGTTGAAATACCTCCCCGAGGGCGGCATGGACGCGCTCGACCTCCTCATCGTCGAGCCCGGAAGCCGGTCTGGTCTTCTCGACCTCAGCCCTGAGGCAGACCTCTTCGCCATAGACACCGCCCATGTTCAGGTTTCGGGCAAGCGCCCTTACGAGTTCGGCATCGGTCGATTCGAGGATCTTGGAAAGGCAATCGCGCGAGACGTAGCGCGGGTCGGTTTGCCCCTCATGGTAGACGTAAGGCTCGCCTGCAAGCATCCTCCTTCCACCGCCTACCATCGGCCGCAAGGGCAGGATTATCCTCCCGTCCCCGTCGAGGAGGGCGATATCCCCCTTTGGAAATAGCTCAACGATGAGCACTCGGCGCTCCCCTGCCCGCTCGACTGCGATCTCCATCACCCGGTCGAGCTCATGCTGTTGAATCGAGGCGATCCTCCCGCCGGAGAGGTGACTCCTGAGGACGACAGGGAACTGGGGCGGCGTGCGTGATGCCTCTCGTCCCCTCTCCGTCAGATGCACCCTTCGGCCAGCCTCCATGAGCAGCTCCGCCTTTCCAAGCCCTGGAGCCTGGAGGGTCAGCCGGATCATGTCGGAGGAGATCTGATAGGCCTTCCCCACAAAGGCCCCAACAAGCGCCTGCAGCTCCTCCGTCACAGCTGCCACATCCACGTTGCTCATCGCCCGCTTCATGCACACACTTCAAAATCTCAACGGATAAATACCTGCCTTTGCGCTTCGATTGGATCGCAAAGGTAGATCCTTCAATAGGAAACAGGCTCTCTGATAGCTGCTATATTGCCTCTGGCTATTCGCAATCCTGCTATTCTCTTTCTGGTTTAGGCATCCTTCATGCCTTTGATGCGGATTCATCACATCAGTTCGCCAGGAGGGCGCCAGCTGCCCTGGGCCTCCCGCATGCTCACGTACTCCGAGAGCTGCATCTGTGTGGGAGAGATCGCCCAGAGATGGGACCGGTTCAGGCAGAAGAGCGGCTCGTACTGGTTCCTTGTGCCCTCCGCAACAAAAGGATCGACAAGGGCTAGCCTCTGGGGAACCTCGTCGAGCGTGCTCTCTAGGAGGCACCATGTTCCCTCCTCGTTCTGATAGACTACCCAGGCATGGCCAAAAGATCCGCCATCCGTTCTAACCTTGCCGAGGACTACCCTCACGCAATGCTCGCTTATGCCGCTTGCAAGTAGCATCGTAGCCAGGAGGAAGGACGAGTCCTCGCAATCCCCCTTCCTAAGCGTGAGCGTCTCCGGCGGGAAGAACCAGAAGTCAGGCCAGCCGATGGCATCGTCGTCCGTGATGTACTGGACCGACTCGGCCACGAACTTCCATATCTTCCAGGCCCGGGCGTCGAACGTCCCCACCTCTCGGGCGGTGGGGAGGTCGATCTCCTGGAGAGCCCTCTTGATGACCTCGCTTTCAAGGGGGGAGATCCATTCTCTGATATCGGTGGGGATGTATACGTTGGAGTAGCCCAAGACCCCCCTCTTGTTCCACATGATGGTATCCCGGAGTATGGAATCCCCGGCCCAGTTGTATTTCGATGCCAATGGCCAACCTCCAGAAATCTGTAATAATAACATTATCTAGTTATATTTAAAATTAGCGACGATTCGGCCCGACTTTTCTCTGGATGGGAAGAGGCCTTTGTATGAACGATCAATGCAACGATTGAGCAAATTCTCGACAGAATCGCAAAGAACTGCCCTATGGCAAAAGAGCCCCGCTAAAGGGGCGCTTCCGCCATCTTCGGGACGCGACATCGAGGCCGGTTCACTCCAGGGTGATCGTATGAAGGGCGCCCGTCGATCCCCTCACCGCCACAATCAGGTCGCCTTCATCCATCAACGTGCCGATGTCCGAGGTTATGTATCCGCCGATCCCCTCCCATTCGCCCTCGTAACTGGTCGAGGCTGGGTCCCAAACCCCCTGGTTATCGAATAGGGCCCAGTTCAGGCCGGGGACGATTGCATGGAGCACTCCCCCCTCGTCCTCGATTGGAGCGGGAACTCCTTCTGCGATGCCGTCTGGGGCCGGGATCTGGCCTCCCAGGTTCTGCCAGCTGGCAGCTCCGGTCTCGAGATCTATAGTGCTCACCTGCAGGCTTCCATCGGTGCTTCGCGAGTAGACATGGATGTAGCCATCCTGGGAGAGGAGAGGGGCGGGTTCGCCCGTCAATTGGCCGCCCAGGCTCCTCCACCCGAAGGAGATCTCGCCGTCCTCCCAGGTTGCGACGTTCTCATACATGGCCATATCATATCCCCTGACGAAGGTGTGCGCCTGGCTGAATTGATCGATCAGCAGATGGGGTGCCGAGGCGAAGACCCCCCCTGCAAAGCTCCACTGGAGGGCCATTGAGATTGGATCGAGGTCTCCGAGCCAGAGCGAATCCCCAGTGCTCCTGACGGCAATCCTCATGACTCCATCGAGAGAGTCGAATGCGGGGCTAGGCTCCTCCGTCAGATATCCCCCGAGGACCGCCCATTCCAGCTGCGATCCAACGGCAAGGACGACTTTATCGCAGAGGGAGCCATCCAATCCCCGCACGAAGACATGTATGTGCCCATCATCGTCCAGTACCGGCCAGGGATCGGATGTGAGATACCCTTCCATGTTATACCAGACCCCGTTTGCGTTATCGTAGAGGGCCATATCGCTTCCTCGAGCGAAGATATGGATCGTGCCGTCCCCGTCCTTGATCATATGCGGATCGGAGGTTATCGTGCCTCCAAGGCAGGTCCAGACAGGATCCTCCTGAAGGGGGACAGCCCCGTAGAGCAGCTGTACTCCAGCGATATCGCCGTTCCCTAGATACCTTTGCGGCCCGTCGTAGGAGTTCATGATCTGTTCGAAGTCGTTCTTCGCCGGATCGTCGTCCGGGAGGAGGTAGAGGTCCGCAAGGCCTAATGTATGCCCAAGCTCGTGAAGTGCGATGCTCTGTATATCGTACTTCCCAGATGGCGTGGGCCAGCTTGTGGACCAGTTCTTCCTCGTGTTGTAGCAGATATCGCTCTCGAGCGCTGTCTTGTAGCCGTTAACTATGAGCGATGTGCTGTAATATGTGCGACAGTAGCCGAGCGCACTGCTGTACGGATAGGAGAACGAGATCCATGAGTGCACATTGAATCCGTCGTACTTGTCCGCCTCCTTCGTGGGATCGATCGCGACGGTCTCCTCGTCGTCGAACATATCCTGGCTTACAACGTTATCCCAGGTGTTCACTGCGAGATAGATCGCCATCGCCGCCTCCTCAGCAGTGAGCCCCTCGGCTGCCAAGAGCGCGTCGTCCCTCAGATACATCTTCAGCTGGGGATTCTCCGTGTTCCATCTCCAGCCGGTAAGGACGTAGGATGATGCCAATCCGCCTTGGGCAAGCAGGGTTGAGGATATCTCGGAGTTCGAGGCGTCCATCGAGAACTGGGTCTCTCCATCGTCCCCCGTCAATCCCTGCAATAGGATGCCCATGTCCTGGTCGTAGATCCGGTCGAACGTGGACTGATCGAGCCAGGGAGCGCCGTCCACAGATACCTCGCCTCCAAGGATGGCCCTATCGCCTCCGATGCTGGAGAGCTCGGCGCTCATCACCGATTGGCCTATGAAGCTTCCTCGGGCCCTCATCTCGTTGGATGTAGACGAGGCAGTGGCGGCAATCTCTCCGGCAGATCCTGCAAGCGAGGTGCTCTGGCGAAGATCGATGTAATCGCTTGCCTTCAAGCTCTGGCTGGAGAGGATGGCGCCATCGATTACGTAGGCGCTCTGGCTTGCCTTGGCGGAGTCCTTTGTGGCAGCGATGCTCAGGCCAAGCGCTCCAGCACCTGCCACTACCTGATCGAGAGAGGCCTCGCTTGAGCCGGCCTGCATAGATGTATAGGCGCTGAGCGCTCCAATTGACCTGATCTCGTTTTCCAGGCGGTAATCCTCTCCCGACACAACCTCAACGATGGAGTTGGATGCCTGCCCATGGAGCAGGCGCTCTTGTACAATGCCTCCCCTCGCAAGCGCCGTCTCTTGAACCATCGATGTCGAGCTGTTGAGGGCGAACGTCGTGCTCGTCGAGACCGATCCTTCTCCGTCCCCAGACTGACACCCAAGGGAGAAGGCCCCAGCCTGAGAGGCAAGCGCCACCATCAATGAGGCGGCTATTGCGATTCGCAACCATCCGCGAAGATAATCGTAAATCATCCTCGTCCACCTTTATCCCAATGCTGCAGCCCGATTGCCGGCGATATCCTCGGCCATCACGATCACGACATAATCGCCAGGCTTGGCATCGGCCATATCGATCCGGACCATGTAATGGTTGATGGGCGATCTGTCGAGCCTCATCGGAGGATAGGGGAAAACGCTCCCATCGGCAAGCGACCTATAGAATATCAGCGAGCTCTCCCTCTCCTTGATGCTTAGGTTCTCCTTCATGTAATCAGAGTAGGATCCCTCCGGCGAGATGACCTTGAAGAGCTCCTGGGAGATGTAGTAGAAATTTTCGGAGGAATCCATCAAGGCGTGGAACTCTCCATCCTCGCCGAAGAAGGCGATAGCGGTCAGGTTGGGCCCCGTTGGCGAGTACATCAGCACGCAGTTTGCGCGGAAGGCCATGAACTGGCTGTAGTTGGCAGCGGGAAGCGCTTTTGCCGCAGTGATGGGACGAAGCGTCCCTGTGTTGTTGGATATCCCAAAGGTCTTGCCGGGCCACTTGAAGCTGACAACGTCCGCTACCCCCTCTGCTCTCACCTGCTCCATCCAGACTATATCTTTGGTCTCGTTATCGATCACTGTCAGGTAAGCCTTAGTGAGATCTCCATCTATATCCGAGATCCTGGCATCGACTGCGATCCCCTTCCCCTCGGGAATCCTCTCGATCCTATCGACGCTTGGGGCGGTAGATCTGATATATCCCTGCACTCTGATCGACCAGTCGCTGCCGTTTTGTGGCACATCAAGGTTCCATGTCGAGAACCGATTTGGACTCCTGGAGACTACGAAGGAGCGGTTATGGGCTGGATCCGTGAGGTCGACTCCAAGGTAGAAACTTGAGGAGCCAAAGAAGCAGACGATGAAATCGCCGTCGACGGATATATCTGGGATATCGATCTCCGCCCAATCGGTCTTCCAATCAGCCTTGGAGCTGAAGTAGGCGCTCGCAATGTCGGTCTCGCGGCAGAGGAGATTGAGATTGCTGTCCCATACCTCCAGGACGAATGGTCCATCGTTCTGGCCGAGCTGGCCTGCGACCGCGACCTTCTCGAGGGTCCAGTTCTTGGCGGGCGGCGTGAATACCACGGCCTGGCCTTGGTCCCGGGGCAGCATGTATCCGTCCTCGGGTTCGCCGTCGTCGTACTGCATCTGCTGGACCAAGATCCCGGATGCGCAGCCGGTGCAGAGCACGAACAATAACAAGAATGAGATAATCTTCATCTTCTCACACCTCAAATATGCATTTCCAAAGGCTGCCCTTGATCGGGGTCAAGGGTCCAGGGCAACACTCGAGCCAGGGCTCCTCCTCGGTGGTGTCGTTACCCTTTCCTTCCACGTTGAGCCGGCGGCTGAGCTGATAGTCGCCGGCATAGTCGTCGGTCCTCTCGAATATCCTTTTCCTATCCTTTGAGATGCTAAGGCCGAGCGTTGCGAGGCCCTGTGATTGGGAGTCGAGGCGATATTCCATGGTCTTGTTTGGATGGAACCAGTCCCTCAGGATGGCCTTGGTCGTATCATTCATGGCGAAGAGGAACCATGTGTTGTTCAGCCTCATATTGCAGGAGCGGTCCATCCTCAGGTCGGTGTTATACAGATAGGAGGAGCTCACCCAGTCGTAGTTGTTGAAGAGGACCTCTCGATCGTTTATGCCAGGTCCATTGTAGTCGATCACCCTCTCGGCGCTAATGGATACTGGCCAGGTCTCGTTCAGTGCGACGTAGTAGTCCTGGTTTTCGGGATGCTTCTTGATCACGGCCGCGGGATCGGTTTCGGCGACCGCCTTGATGGAGACGCTCTCCCTCGTATCCAGAGTGCCTCTAACAGCGGAGATCCTCTCCTTGAGCCCTACCTCAGCGTACTCCATCTCGGTATACCTAGAGAAGTTCCCGTCGCCGTATGATAATCCCTCTATGGTCAACGAGGTATTGACTATATCCCGCCTTCCCGTGGTCCATCCGGTATCGCCCTCGCTCACGATATAGTATCTGCCCGATGAAATTAGAGGAACGATAAGCAATAGCAGGAGCATTACTGTCCCCCACTTAATAGGTCGCAACCCTTGAGCCTCCACATTAAAAGAGATTTAGCCCAACATATAGCCTTCGGTTATTCGATGGAAAGAGCTATAGCATATCGTTGCGCCTTGGAGCGCAATATGGCTCTTCTGGAGATCGTGGGCGTGTCCAAGAGGTTCATCGCCGAGGGGAAGGAGATGGAGGCGCTCAAGGAGGTGAGCCTCTCGATCGATGAGAGGGAGTTCGTCTGCTTCATAGGGCCATCGGGTTGCGGAAAGACGACGCTTCTAAGGATTGTGGCCGGGCTGGAAGAGCCATCCAGCGGATCGGTCAGCCTTGACGGGCAGACGATTACCGGTCCGGGACCGGAGAGGGGGATGGTCTTTCAGGAGTACTCCTTGTTCCCCTGGAGGACCGTCATCGAGAACGTGGGCTTTGGCCTGGAGCTGAAGGGAATGGGCAGGCCGTCGCGAGAGGCCCTCTCCCGCCAGTATATCGAGATGGTGGGGCTGGAGCGATTCGAGCAGAGATACCCCCACGAGCTCTCCGGCGGCATGAAGCAGCGGGTGGCCATAGCTCGAGCGCTCGTAAATGAGCCCCGGGCCATACTCATGGACGAGCCCTTTGGAGCCTTGGACGCTCAGACCAGGAACACCATGCAGACCGAGCTTCTGCGCATATGGAGCGATAAGAGAAAGACCGTGCTCTTCGTGACTCACAGCGTTGACGAAGCCATATATCTAGCTGACACTATCATCATCATGTCGGCACGGCCTGGAAGGATCAAGGACCGAATCGAGATCAACTTACCTCGCCCCAGGGTTCGCACTAGCCCGGAGGTCAACGGCATACGAGATCGCATACTCCAGGACCTTCGATCAGAAATGGACGGTTGATCTAGCTAGGCGGGTGTCGATGGCAAAGAGAGAGGCGAATGGATAGAGAGAGGAGGATGGAGCTTCCGAGGATCGTAGTCGCCCATAGCGGAGCTGTCGATCGGATCGCGGAGATATGCAGTCATCTCAAGCTTAGGCGAAGGGCTCTTATCATCTGCGGAACCAGGACCCGAGGGATCGTTGGGGAAGCCATCTTCGATCAGCTCTCGGAAAGCGGATTCGAGCCCCACATAATTATTACACAGCGATCAAGGATGGACGAGGTGAAGAAGGTCGAGGAGCATGCAAGAGAGCTCGCTATGGACTTCATCATCGGGGCCGGGGGGGGCAGGTCGATCGATCTGGCGAAGCTCGCCTCCCTGCACCTCGATATTCCTTTTATCAGCGTTCCAACAGCTGCCTCTCACGATGGAATATGTTCATCAATGGCCTCTTTGACGGTGGACGGCGAGGCGAGATCGATACCCGCGAGAGCCCCATTGGCCGTTATCGCCGATACATCGGTCATAGCCTCCGCTCCTGCCCGCATGCTCTCGGCCGGCTGCGGGGACATTATATCCAACCACACTGCGATCATGGACTGGAGGCTTGCCCACAGGCTCCGAAATGAGGAGTATAGCGAGTACGCGGCCGCCCTATCGAACATGACTGCAAGGATGATCGTTGAGCTTGCTCCAACTATCCGCCCAGGCCTCGAGGAGTCGGCCAAAGTTGTCATCCAGGCTTTGATATCCAGCGGAGTTGCCATGAGCATAGCAGGATCCTCACGACCTGCGAGCGGTTCAGAGCATATGTTCGCCCACTCGATAAACAGGCTCTCCTCGTGTAATGCCTTGCACGGGGAGTTGTGCGGCATCGGAACCATAATAATGATGTATATTCATGGTGGGGACTGGGAGATGATCAAAGAAGCCCTCCACCAGCTAAAAGCGCCGACAACAGCGTCCCAAGTGGGAATTGATGAGGAGCTGCTGATCGAGGCGCTGACTATGGCCCATAAGATCAGGCCGGAGAGATATACGATCCTCGGGACCGGTCTTACGAAGGAGGCCGCAATCAAGGCGGCGGAGACGACCGAGGTCATCTGAACGATTATCTATGAAAATTGGAGGATAATAACATGTCAGAAGCTGCAACACAGATCACTCTGATAGGGACCAAGTTGGCAAATATCGGTATGGAATTCATCTTCAAAGGTCCCACCCCGGAGTGCGATACGTGCAAGCTCAGGAATACATGCATGAACCTGGAACCCGACCGGAGGTACAGGATCTTGGGGATTAGAGGGGAGCTTGTCCACGACTGTCCAATACACGAGGATGGCGTAAGAGCGGTTGAGATAACCGAGAGCCCGATCATCGCTGCCATGGATTCCAGGAAGGCATTTGCCGGATCCCGGATCGTCTTCGAGCCGATGAACTGCGACAAGACTGACTGCCCCATGTATGAGGTATGCCATCCGATTGGGCTGAAGGAGGGGGATCGCTGCACGATAGCGGAGGTCATGGGCGAATCGCCCGAGGACTGCCTGAAGGGCTGGTCGTTGAAGTTGGTCGAACTGAAACGCTGATCCTCACGTACTCGAGGAACGTCTTCATCCCTGTGATCGATCTTTGCCGCAACAGGTGCGGATACTGTTCCTTTCGCAGCGATCGTGCAAGGTTGATCGATAGGAAGGACGCGTTCTCCCTCCTTCAAAAGGGGGTGGATGCAGGATGTGCAGAGGCCCTGCTCGTCACCGGCGACCGCCCCTGGGATCATCCCGCCTTTCGCAACGGATCGAAAGAGGACGTCCTCTCCCATATGGTCGAGATCTCCGAGCGGGCGCTCGAGCTCGGGCTCCTTCCCCATACGAACGCGGGCATACTCTATGAGGATGAGATGCGCAAGCTTTCCCCCTATAATGCCAGCATGGGGCTGATGCTGGAGACCACCGCCTGCGTGGATGCCCATAGGGACTGCCCGGGAAAGGATCCACAAACTCGCATCGATCATATGGAGAGGGCTGGGCGGCTCAAGATACCCATCACCACAGGGCTCTTGGTTGGCATAGGAGAGAGCTTCGAGGATCGAGTGCGCTCTCTGCAGGCGATTGCATCGCTCCATAAGGCTTATGGACACATCCAAGAGGTGATCGTACAAGGGCTTGATCCAAAGCCCGGGACTATGATGGCAGGATGGGACCCCCCATCGATCTTGGAGCTTGCAGCAGTTGTGAGGCTTGCAAGAAGCATTCTCCCGGAGTCGATTGCAATTCAGGTTCCCCCGAACCTCTTCGATCCCTTGCCCTTGGTAGAGGCGGGGGCAACGGATCTGGGGGGGATAAGCGAGGTCACCCCTGACTGGATCAATCCAGGGCGCCCCTGGCCAACCATGGAGGAGCTGCGAGTCAAGCTTCCGGGTTATCATCTGCGCGAGCGCCTGGCCGTCCATCCGCGCTACGTGCGGGCAGGCTGGTATGGATCGAGGACCGAAGGCCTTGTGAAGAGGCTTGCGGGTCCCGACGGACTCCGAGCCATATCGTAAGAATTATCTGCTATTAGCGGGCTGTCGCAGTCTATGGAGAAGAAGCTGATGGAGATCGGGCTCAGCACTGGGCTGGTCCTCCTGATGGCCCTAATGATGCTGGTCGTCCGGCTAGCTCTGCCGGAGGGGATCCGGGCAACGGGGTTCGCCCTTGTCGTTCTCATCTTCATGATCCTCATGGGACTTGCGGGGTTCAAGCTCCAGGAGAGGGCATAGGGGACGGGATGGCGGAAATTATATCATCGATTTCATTTCTGAGGCGGGAAGATGGTCAAGTTCTTGGATAAGCTCATGGGCAAGTCCGGGGGAGAGGATTACGTCGAGGTCGATCTCGGGCAGTTCGAAGAGGTTAATGCAGGCCGCCCTGAGATGTACCTTCGACTGGCGGAGCTGAACAGCATGGATGTCCTGCCTGAGATCAAGCAGGAGATCTATGCAGGGAATATTTTGATGGTCGATATATCCCCTCTGAAGCGGGACAAGAACGCTCTCGACAGGGCTGTAGGTGAGCTGAGGAGGGCGGCAGAGGACGTCTCCGGAGATATCGCTGGAATTGGAGATGACCTTGTGGTGGTGGTTCCCGGCGGCATCAAAATAGATCGGAATCGCGTGGTGGGAGGCGTGGATTGAAGCTTAAAACGAGGGCAGACTGCCCGGTATGCTGCCAAACTATGGAGTTCAATTGGGAGACCCAGGATATACCCCACTTCGGCGAGGTGATGCTGATATCCGGGGTTTGCAGCTGCGGATTCAGGCATTGCGATACGATGCTTCTTTCGCAGAAAGAGCCTCTTCGTCATCGGCTACGGATCGATAATGAGGATGACCTCAGCGCAAGGGTGATAAGGTCATCGAGCGGCACGATCAGGATTCCCCAGTTGGGGATTGATGTGGAGCCTGGCTTTGCCTCGGATTGCTATATATCGAATGTGGAGGGTGTTCTTCGCAGGATTAAGGATATAGTGTCCTTCGCGAGCAAGTCCGCCCTTCGCGAAGGCGAAATCTCCAAGGCAGAGAGAGGTGACGAGATCATCCGCGAGCTTGAAGAGGCCATCGATGGCAGGGGCGGTCTTACGATCTTGTTGGAGGATCCCCTGGGAAACAGCGCCATACTCTCCGATGATGTGGAGGTATCGGCCTTGACCGACGAGGAGGTAGCATCCCTCCAGACTGGAATGATCATTCTGGACGAGCCGTCAGAGGGGTGAAGTGGCTTGTTGGTCCTAAGCGGCGGGACTGGCACCCCAAAGCTTCTTCGAGGCCTTGAGCAGCTGCTCGAGCCGGAGGATCTGACGGTCGTTGTCAATACCGCAGAGGATGGATGGATCTCGGGAAACCTGGTCACTCCTGACATCGACACCGTCCTCTACACCCTCGCCCATATGGTCGACGAGAGCCGGTGGTGGGGAATCGAGGGCGATTCCTTTACCACGCACGATCTTTTAACTGCCCTCGGGGCGCGAGAGCTCCTCGCAATTGGAGACAAGGACCGGGCGATGCAGATATACCGATCCAGCCTCATTCGAGCGGGAAAGAGCAAGACCGAGGCGACCGGGGCCCTCGCTCGGGCGCTTGGTGTAAAGCAGAAGGTCATCCCGATGAGCGACGATGAGATTGCAACAATCATTGAGACCCCAAAAGGCGATATGCCCTTCCAGGAGTTCTGGGTGGGCCTAGGAGGGCGGCCAAATGTCGATGGCATCCGCATTGAGGGCCTTGACGTTGCCCATCCGTCTCCCGCTTTCGCTCAAGCGCTCGCCCGCGAGGAGGTGGTATTGATCGGCCCGAGCAATCCTGTAACGAGCACAGGGCCTATCCTCGCCCTCCCTGGTGTCAAGGAGGCGCTTTTCGAGAAGACCGTTATCGCAATCAGTCCCTTGCAGGGGAATCGGCCTTTCAGCGGCCCTGCAGCCAAGTTCATGGCCGCGGTCGGCGTGGAGGTGAGCGACGCGGGCGTAGCATCGCTCCTTGGATCAATCGACCTCTTCCTGGTCTCCCCTGAGAGCGGATACGACGGCCCTTGCGTAAGATTGAGGACTGCCATGAGGACGGCCGAGGACAGCTTGAACCTTGCAAGAGAGGTGCTGGAGTTGATAACATCTTCATAGGCGTGGATCATGGAACGAGGGCAATTCGGTTCTCATCTCTAGGCGGCCGGTCCTTTCAGCTCCCCCGAGAGGAGGCGGGCCGCCTCTCCTCCGACCGCATCCTCGAGCTCGTGATACAGGAGCTTGAGGTGGACCGCGTGGACCTCGCTGTCCTCACCTACTCCATGGGCGACGGGCTGACGAGGATTGTGAGGATCGAGGACGCGCCAAATCGGGGGCTCGTACAGCTGGACGGGGCCGGGATCTCGATTGGCGGCGGCACCCGCGTCTACGAGGCGCTTGCATCGTCCTCCTGGCCTGTCCTCCTTCTTCCCGGCATCCATCGCGAGAGCGATATCGATCCCAGGATGAAGGTCTTCTCCCATGGGATGAGCCCTGAGAAGGTCGGCCTTGCCTACTCGGTATACCGTCGCGGCACTTCGAGCTTCATCATATCGGATGCAAGCTCCAACACGGTGACGCTCGGTGTGCTCGATGGAAGGATCGTCGGCGCGATAGATGCGCCCATATTCGCCCCAGGCCTGCTGCATGGCCCCCTCGACGTTGAAGCGATAAGGGCGGTCGATTCCGGAAAGATGACGGCAAACCGGGCGTTCACCTTCGGAGGCATTCTGAGGAAGATGGGAATTCAGTCGCTAGACGGGTCGGATCGGCGGGCAGAGGCATTGGAGGCGCTCGCCCTCTTCGCTTCGATGGAGATTGCAGCCCTCATGGTGCTTCTAAGAGACCTGAATGAATCCTGCCCGTCCCTATTCCTTGCGGGAAGCCCTGCAGCAGAGATCTCTTCTCGCGTATCCGAGCTTCTGGGCCGCGAGGTCCAGGCGCTCGACAACTTCGCTGCTGCCAGGGGATGCGCGGAGATTGCCTGCGACGTCTTCGAAGGAGCGGATGAGATCCTGGGAATCGAGGTCGATTCGAGGGTCCAAAGCCAACAGCTGGCCGGGGGCGGATAGGCGGTGGCTATAGGGCGCCTGGATACTGGGTTCGAGGCCAACGGCAGGCTGGGGGCAGTAGACGAGGGCCATAGGCGGCGGCAGGCAAATGCGAGCTTATAGGGAGAGCAATCGAATCCTTATCGTCCAATGGATCCATCACAGCTAATTGCTGTTTCAGTGAAAATATGAACGGGCAGGCAAACCAGGCGGTAGCTGCCGGAGAAAGCTGAGCATAAACGGCCGATCCATAAGAGAAGACCCCTGTCGGGATAGAATCCTTTTATATCATCGGCTCATTATATCATGATATGGAAGCTCGAGAATGGCAGTTGCGGCTCTCGGACCTGGAGGCGGAGGCAGAGGGCCTTGAGGGAAGGCGCGAGAGGGCAAAGGCCCTCAAGGCCAGTGTGGAGCTTGCCCTCTCCGAGGCCAATGATGGCGGTTGTCCCACAAACATCGCCGACCGTCTCGATCTCCTCTTGATCAGCTTAACCGAGCTCTCCAGGGAGAACGTCTGCACCAACACCAGGTGCCCGCATTATTACAGGAGATGCAAGATGAGATGACCCTACGGCCTCCGGCCGGGAAAGCTCCTGTAGACCCTCGCTCCTGGGGCGATCTTACCCTTCAGGCGTTCGATCTCGCTAGCTATTGCAGAAGATCTCTCCATAAACTGCTTTGATACGAGCTTCTCCAGACGCCCTTTGTCCACCATCGGTCCCTTTCCTATCCCGGGACAGTTTGGATTGAATCCTATCCTCAGCAGGATATCGCCTTTCGGCGTCTCCGTTTCGTCGACCCTGAATGGAAAGAGCCTGCATGCGACCGGCCGGACCGCGTGGATGCGGCAGTTGCCATCGTCGTAGAATACGCAAGATGTATCTGGCTTGCTCCTAAGGACCGGAAAGTCTAAAAGGACGATCCTTCCGGAGTCCTCCAGCTTCACTACCTGGCCGTCATAAGGCCGAAGAGTATCGATGAAGTCCGGGGGATTTATGCGCGACCGATGGCTAATATTCGAGATATCCCTCTCGGTTAGGTAGATCAGGTTCGACCTTGCCACGAACTCCCTCAGTCGTTCCATCGGTATTAGATCGTCGAACTCGTCGAGGGGGCGGCGGTGGTGGCAACAGGATCCGCATCTCTGACAGGCGAAACGGATATCCTCAAAGGCGGTCTCTATAAGGACCTTGGGCAAAGGATCGCCTCAAAAAAAAAAGAGAATGGAGGAGGACGCTTACATCGTCCTCTTTATCGGATGGTCCTCGGCCAGCACCTCGAGTCCGAGCTCCACTGCAGACTCGGCCTTCATGATGTCCACCATGGCCGCCGCGGGGAAGATCAGGGGGGCGTTCTCTATAGGGCCGTATAGGTAGTAGTCGGCGCCGACGATCCCTGCAACTAGGTTGGATCCGATATCCACCGGTGCGAAGGCCTCCTTGTGGGTCTTCTTCCACTTCTTCATCCAGTCCCAGGCAGAGGCACCGTTATGGAAGCCGCCGCCAACAGGCAGGCCGAGCATGGCTTTTACTGCGATGATGGCCCTAACGGTGGCACCGGAGCCGCTTCCTAGCGGCATTGCAGCGGTGTCGATGAGAGGCCTTGTTATGCCACACTCCGCGGCATACTCGAGCATCCCCTTGGCCGCTCCTCCCGCTGCCTTGGTCAATACATTCATCTTGCCTATGGTCCCCGTCTCCATGGCGTTGAAGGCAAGCACTATTGCCGAGTCTATATCGCTCTCCTTGAGCGCCTCCAGCTCCTCTGGTGTGATGGAGGCGTTTATGGAGTTGTGGATGGCGCGGTCGGCCACGCCGATCTCGGTTGCGTACTTTACTCCAAAAGCCCTCACGTCCTGGGCGGACGAGTCGATCAGGAATGGGTAGTCGGATATGCCCACGAACCAGTCTATCTCCTTGGCCATGGCCTCGTTAGTCTCGGCTACTATCTGGTTGAAGCAGGGATTGCCGGTGACATCGCTCATCTCCACCTGCGTGTTCCACAGCCTCTCAGCGGCGTCCTTGTCGAATACGCCCTTGTCCGGATCGGAAACGATCTTATGCCTGGCATAGAACATGGTGCCGATGCACACGGTGGCGTACTCCCCAGGCTGGCCGCCCACCTTGAACTTTCCGAACTCGAAGACCTCTTGCTTCTTATCGAATTTGAACATGTTATACACTCCCCGTCCATATCACGACTAGTTCTGGCATCCTGAGCATCACATATGCCAGTACTATTATCAACGCAGCACAAGCGCCGTAGAGGATGCCGATATCCCTGCCGAGCTTCTTTCCATACCTCTGGGCGATCTCTGCGCTGACGAACTCGATCTTCTCATCGATCTGGTCCATCCGGGCCAGAACTTCCCTGTATTGATCAGGGTCCACTACAACTGAGGGCACTACCTCTCGATTGTCTTGGGTCATGCCTTCTCACCTCACATCAATAGCGCAAAGGGCACTAGCATCATCGCCAGGGCAACCAGAAAGCCGATGGTAAAGCCCGTGGGAAATGCTGCGCTCACGCCCGAGCCCAGTTTCTGATCCCTGGCGATCAGCTGTGCTCTGTACTTGGTCTTCTCTGCCATCTGTTCAATGGGCGCCATGAAGGGCTCTAATGCAGTGGGCATGCCCTTTCCGAAGATTACTTCATCAGCCATCCTACATCCCTCCTATCCTCATGATCAGCCCGAAGAGCACCAGGACCAGGGTCATGCCAATTGCAATTCCCTCGATCTTGCCTGCGTAGATGCCAGCGTTGTGCTTGTTCTGCAAGCCAATCGCAGTGACCGCAGCGTCGATGGCGCGCATGCGAGCCCTGATGTTTGCGATCTCCGCTGCCATCGGCCTAAGGCCGTGGGCCTCCTCCTCCGCCGCCCCTTCCTTGATCTCTACGATCATGGGATCGCCGTCAAAGGCGCCCGGGTCCTTGGAGACGAGCTCCCTAACCTTGCCAGAGATCGTTCCAGCGTCCTCGGTATCGATCATGTCGATGAGCTCTATCTGCTGCTGGAAGCGCTCGATGACCTCCTCAGTTAGGTTCTGAATGAAGGGTATGGCACCAATGGCTCCCACTATGCGCCCTTCTTTGTCTATGCCTCCCTTTGCGAAGGCAACGATTGCCTGTCCTGTGATGTGGCCCTTGACCTCCATTCCCGTGACGATGATATATCTGATATTGGGGTTGGAGATGACGTTTGCCACCATCTTCTCTATTCCAATGTTCTCGGTCTTGCAGGGGCCCGCGATCGATGCCCCGGCATCCAGGAAGGGCTTTCCTGAAATGTGGGACCCGCAGGTGATTACGGCTACGGGGTTCTCCGGATTTCCGATCTCATACTCGCCTGTTATAACAGGCCAAGGATCGGAGGTCTCTCTCTTTGCCGCCATCTCAGACTCCTCCCATTCCTAGCAAGGCCAAAAAGGCCACGATCAGCCCGATGACGAATCCATACCAGATGTTGGTATAAATGCCGGCTATGTAAGACGTCTTCTCCCTGCCGGGGTAGGACGTCAAAAGCTGAGTATCCGGCGTAAGGGAGCCCATCAGATCGTTGGCGACCTTATCCAATTCTTGTAGCTTCGATATCACCGGGTCCAGCGTATACTGGATAACATCCTCTCTCTCCTCGGAGATGGTTCCGCCGATGGGGTCGAAGATCAGATGCAGTTCGGGTGAAACTCTTACGATTCCCATATTTTCCACCTCTTCTTACTGTGCGCTCGGTGGCAGAAGTCCTGTTCCAACCACTCCGGCCGCATCTCTCTTGACAAGCTGGAAGAACTTCTTGAAGTAGACAATCCAAACCAAGAAGCCTACTATGACCGTCAGGGCAGAGGGAAGGCCAATAGTGCCGATTCCACAGATACCAGTAGCGACCACGGCAAGCGCCGCAGTAGATATGGCATGTGTCAGGGTCCTGTCCTGTGTCTCGTCCGGTCCCAGATTGGCGTTGAAGGGATGCAGTATAGCCAGCGATCCGGCAATGAAGACTACAGCGATGTAGCCGGTGGCAATAACGCTCATCTGTATTGCAGCATAATCCGCGCTTCCGGAAATGGCCACGCTGAGGCCGAGCAATGTGATGGCTCCAGCACCGCCGAGGTCCATGGTCCCCTCCTCCATAACCGGGATGTTGAATTTGATGGCCTTATTGGTGATGAGGCCGATCAGGTACCCGAATCCCATGGCTATGGCAGTTCCGAGGATCGGACCTATGACACCGCCGATAGCAAGGCCGAACATGGCCGCAACGATTCCCATTCCCAGGGCGAGCATTCCGATGGAGGGCACGCCTGTTCCTATACCGTAGCTGCAGACCCTCCTAACGGAGTTTGCTCCGAGCACCACGGCCGGGATTACTCCTAATGCTGCGATAAAGGAGGTCCAATTGCCGGTCATGGGGCCCAGGAAGGTGGCCAGGTAAATTCCCACCAATCCTCCCACTACTCCGTATATCCGGAGCTTCATGGGTTCTACCTTGGACAGCGCTCCGCCGCCAGCTGCTGCGCTCATCTCAGGCACCTCCAGTAATCATTACAGCCATTACTCCAATGATCGCAGAAGCCAAAAGGGCAGCCTGCACGACCCTGGGCCACCTCTTGAACTTGGTGTCATGGAATCCCTCAATCGTCCCCTGGATGTTCCAGGATGCCAAGACGGCGTTGACGAGGAAGATCCCTATGGCGAATATCCCAGAGAGGCCTGGGTTTCCGTTGATGCTCAGAAGCGCGAAGTAGATCAGGGATCCGCCAGCGCCTCCGAGAAGGCCGCCGATCGTTCCGCTCACGTAGCAGACGGTCGGGATTCCCTGGCCCACGGTTCCAGGAGCCATGTAGGGCGGCTGGGGCAGCTTCGTTATGGGATCGTAGTTCACCTTGGCCGAGGCCGGTGGTGTGCCCACTCCAAATATGTAGACCCAGTTGCCGACCAACATGGTGGCATCGATCATTATCATGGCACCGACTGCGCCGCTTGCGACGATCAATATAATATTGTCCGTCATCTTCATCATCAGACCTGCGGCAAGGAGGCCGGTCAGGCCCGAGCCTGCGGCGAGCTGCACGGTGCCTGTCCCGACTCCTGTCGCCTGGGCCATCGCAGCCGGGGCTCCGCCTACAGGCACGAAGTGAACGCCTATCGCTACCAGGAGGCCGCCAATGATAATCTCAATTATATACATTACAGAGGTTGCATCGATTCCGGTCATGCCTCAATATCCCCCTTGTACTCTGGGTAGGGTCCGTACTTCTTCCGGGCGTAGTTCTCCAGCATCTTGTTGTAGATGTTGAGAATGATCACTATCACGATCCCTGTTGCTACGACCAGCACTCCCTGGGTCGCCGGGTCGAATATCGTCGCCCTCCAGTTGTCCAGGAAGACCGTGAGCCCGAAGGCCATCCCTGTGGCTGGACCGCCGAACTTGGCGCAGAACCAGGCGTTGTCGATTGAGCTTCGAACCCCCGCCTCGGCCTCTCTAACGATATGCCCCGAGTCCATGGTGTTCAGACCGGCTCCGAAGGCGGTGTTCTGGAACTCCCGCTCGGCACCATAGTGAACGTCACCAGTGGACGATCCAATGGCCCCTACGGCCAGACCCCATATCATTGCGATGAGGGGCATGGGGAAGGGATGTGTCATGGGTAAAACATAGGCCATTATATATGAAATACATGTTATACAAAATGCCGTTATCCATGCATGTGCCATTATAGTTGTCGTATGCGTACGAAGAACGTCTAAGAATACATATTGGTTGAACCTGGCCTGGCTGGCGTTCCTGCCCATGTAAGCCGTGGTCGAGAAGACCCCGTTGAACAGGGCAGCTACTGCGGCGCCTAGAGCTATAGAGAGCAGCGCGGGCATTGCGAACTTCTCTATTAGCACCATGGCCGTCCCGGCAGCAACAGCACACCAGAGGGCGTTCGATGGTGGCTCCCCTGAGATCGCCTTATTGTAGATCCTGTGGGGGAAGCCGACCTGAGCTGCCAGTTGCACTTGCGAGTTGGGGTTGCTCTGAGATCCTACGTCGGACTCAATATCCTCACTAGCACCCGCAACGGTCGCAAGGGCACCCATAGCGGCCAGGAGCCCCATGCTAAATGCGTCCATTTGTCCTCCTCCTTTTCATCTTCGCCAAATCATCGTGAACCGTGAAAATTTGGCTAATAACGCTCTTGTTATCACTTAGCTAAACTTATAAACCTTTCGCGATCGGCCTCGGATAAACGATAGCTTTCCACGGGCCGGGATTGCTACACCGTCGTCTCTCGGCCTTCTACCAGGGCTCCTTCTTGGCACCCATCTTGTATCCTATGATGTTCGTGAGTCTGTGGAGAACCGGGGTTATCAGGAGGATGACCAGGATGATAGGAGATGTGAAGTGCTGCAGATACCAGGTGGGCGAAAGGAAGAAGGTCAGTGCCCATGATCCGAGAACGAAGTCTAGCTGGTCCACCATGAAGAGGGAATCCCCTCGCTTCATCCCGAGCCGGCGCTTGAGAAAGCTTGCGGTTAGATCGCCGAGCATCGATCCCAATGATAGGCCGAGGAGGACGGGCAGCGCGCACCATCCATCCCCAAAGCCTGGAAGGCCAAGTGCGGGCGCCATGTAGTTCTGGATGAGCCCTGCAATGAGGCCACAGGAGGTACCAAAGGCCATCCCTCTCATGGTCTTGCCATTTCCGAAGATGCGCCGACCGTCGGGGAAGTTACGCCCGAGGTCGACGGGCGGCCCTCCACCGAGCAGCGCTGCGAAGTTGTTGGGAAGGTAGGCGGGCAGCATCAGCCAGATCGCAGTGATGAGGACGTTCATGTTGCACTCCGGAGTCTTCTGGGATCTCCGGAAATCCGCTTATATCAAACTATCTACCATTGCCGCGCCCACCGCCGGCCATCCCAATCGAAACAGTTAAGTTCAAGTTGCATCTTCTTGGGCGTCGGGCGCCGATGGTCTAGCGGCTATGACTTGGGCCTTCCAAGCCAAAAGGTGCGAAGAGAGCCTACAACCCGGGTTCGATTCCCGGTCGGCGCACCATATTCTGTCTCATGTTTTTATTTACGTTGAACGCCGAAGCGCTTTTCGTTACCTTTATATCCTAGTTTGGCCTGTCTGGAATTCATGAATACTGGGGGGGAGACCTCCAACATCCGGGGCTTGCTGGCCGAGAAGATCGCAGGCGAGATAACGCTCTCGCAGAATCCCGGCGAGACCTTGAGGAAGTGGCGGAGGAACTTTACCATAACCCAGACGGAGCTATCCTCCTATCTGGGGATCTCTCCCAGCGTGATCAGCGATTATGAAAGCGGCAGAAGGCGATCGCCTGGAATCCTCATCGTGAGCAAGATCATAGATGCCCTTTTGAAGATCGACGAGATGCGTGGATGCAACGTTCTGCGGGCTTATGAGAACATGTTCGGGGACATCTTCAGCATGGGCGCCATCTGCTCAGTATGCGAGTACTCGGATCCCATATTGCTCTCCGAGTTCATCTTACGGATCAATGCAAAGGTGATATGCGGCCGAACAGACGTTCTGATAAACGGTTATACGATAATAGACAGCATGAGGGCAATTCTGGAGCTCCTTCCCGATCAATTCCATAAGATATACGGGCGCAGCACCGCAAGAGCCCTCATATTCACAGGAGTGAGGTCTGGAAGGTCACCAATGGTCGCGGTGCGGGTGACAAACCTCAAGCCCGGCGCGGTCATACTTCAGGGCATTGATGTCGAGGAGGTAGACCATATTGCGATCAAGATAGCCGAGGTTGAGAACATACCACTCCTGGCCACCACGATATCCTCTGAGGAGCTCTCCAGCACGTTGAACAGAAGGTGATCTTTTCTGCCCTCCGGTATAGTGAGTTACGGTGTCTATATTCCCAAGTATCGAATACGCGTTGACGAGATAGCCCGGGTTTGGGCCCAGGGGGAGGAAGTCTCCGAGGGCCTCAAGGTCTTCGAGAAGGCCGTTCCGGATGTGGATGAGGACTCGGCAACGATTGCGGTCGAGGCCGCGAGAGCTGCAGTCCTTCGATCCAACATCGATCCCCACCGCATAGGGGCAATCTATGTCGGCTCCGAGAGCCACCCCTACGCAGTCAAGCCCACGGGGACGATAGTGGGCGAGGCCATTGGCACATCCTCAGAATTCACGGCAGCCGACTTCGAGTTCGCCTGCAAAGCTGGGACGGCAGCCGTTCAGGCCTGCCTTGGACTCGTTGCATCCAACCTGATCGATCTTGGCCTTGCAATCGGCACTGATGTGAGTCAGGGCGCTCCAGGAGATGCCCTCGAATACACGGCAGCGGCAGGTGGGGCGGCCTATATCATAGGCAGCAAGGACCTGATCGCGGAGATCGAGGCCATCTTCTCCTTCACCACAGATACCCCCGACTTCTGGCGGCGCGAGGGCATGGCCTATCCCGAGCATAGTGGGAGGTTCACAGGCGAGCCTGCCTACTACAAACATGTGGCAAGCGCCGCTCGAGGGCTGATGGAGAAGATAGGAACCTCCCCGGAGGATTACGACTTCGCGGTCTTTCACCAGCCAAACGGCAAGTTTCCACCGAGGGTTGCTCGAAAGCTGGGCTTCACGGCTGAACAGATCGCCCCTGGGATGGTCGTTCCATGGATCGGGAACACCTATTCGGGTTCCACGTTGATAGGGCTTGCGGCGACCTTGGACCAAGCCCTCCCAGGGCAGAGGATATTCGTTACCAGCTTCGGTTCAGGCGCCGGATCCGATGCATTCAGCCTCAAGGTAACTGATAGGATCGACGAGATCAGGCATAGTGCCCCCCTCGTCAGGGACCTCATTACAGGGGGGAAGTACCTGGACTATGCAATGTACGCCAAACACAAGGGGAAGCTCAGACTATGAGACCGGTCTCCATCATAGGGATAGGATGCACCAAGTTCGGTGAACGCTGGGATAGCTCTCTAAGGGACCTAGTAGCAGAGACTGGCATCATGGCGATCGAGGATGCCCACGTCTCCGGAGAGGAGATCGACGCGCTTTACGTGGGCAACATGAGCGCAGGTCGCTTCGTGGAGCAGGAGCATATAGGGGCCCTAATAGCCGACTGCGCAGGCCTTTCGAGGTTGCACATACCATCCACGAGGGTAGAGGCTGCATGCGCCTCCGGTGGCCTCGCCTTGCGACAGGCATTGCTTGCGGTTGCAAGCGGACACCAGGATATCGTAATTGCCGCAGGCGTTGAGAAGATGACCGACGTATCGAGCGGCGCTGCGGCTGATGCCCTGGCTGCAGCAGCGGACCGGGAATGGGAGTGCTTCTTCGGCGCAACGTTTCCCGCCCTCTATGCAATGATGGCAAGGCTCCATATGCGGCGCTATGGAACCACTCAGGAAGAGCTCGCAGAGGTTGCTGTGAAGAACCATCACCACGGAAGCATGAACCCCCTCGCCCAGTATAGGATGGAGGTCACAGTGGACGACGTCCTCTCCTCGCCGATGGTTGCTGATCCACTGCACGTCCTCGACTGCTCCCCTATAAGCGATGGCGCTGCAGCCGTTGTCCTCGCCCCCGCGGAGAAGGCAAGCAGATATGCCGAGGTCCCAATCAGGATCATAGGGAGCGCGCAGGCAAGCGATACCCTCGCCCTCCACGATCGGCGCGATCTGACCACTCTCGACGCCACAGTCCACGCCGCGAGGAAGGCGTATGATCAGGCAGGTATTACGCCATCGCAGATAGACCTCGCCGAGGTCCATGACTGCTTCACAATTGCGGAGATTCTGGCCATAGAGGACCTGGGATTCTTCGAGAAGGGGGCGGGCGGGAGAGCGATCGAGGATGGGTTGACCACCTTGGATGGACCGCTCCCTATCAACACCTCGGGAGGCCTCAAGGCCTGCGGCCATCCCGTGGGTGCAACGGGCATCAAGCAAGCCTATGAGATCGCCCTTCAGCTTCGCGGTGAGGCAGGGTCGCGACAGGTGGACGATGCCGAGATCGGCCTTGCCCATAACGTTGGGGGGTCTGGCGGGACCGCCATAGTTCACATTCTATCGAGATGATGACGATGAAGACCAAAGCGCCGAGGTTTTGGAGGTGTATTCCCCAGAGGTATAACCTCATTGGCACCCATTGCGCCGCTTGCGACGAGTACTACTTCCCTCCCCGTAGCGTCTGCCCCAACTGCCGGCGCGATGCCCGGATCGAGGAGTACAAGTTCAAAGGGACTGGAACGGTCATAACCCATACCACCATTTACAGCGGAACCGATGACTTCGAGAGGCAGACCCCCTACAACCTAGCCATAATCAAGCTCGATGAGGGGCCCAGATTGACAGGACAGGTGGTTGCTCCCCCTGGTGAAGTCAAGATCGGGATGCATGTAAGGCCGGTATTTCGCATATTGGGAAAGGAGGGGGAGAGGGGTATAATCTACTATGGGACCAAGTTCATCCCTGTCGAGGGATGATCTCCGAGCGATAGGCCAACTGGCGAGTCCATAGTAATTCCAACGGGGAAAAGTTTATATATCGCAGAGTCCTATGATTAAATTCATATTTATTTAGGGGGATTAATCAGTTTTGAGCGACGCATCGGGCTACGACGCAAGTCACATCCAGGTCCTAGAGGGGCTGGAAGCGGTCAGGCGCCGGCCCTCAATGTATATAGGATCCACCGACTCGATCGGGCTCCATCATCTCGTCTATGAGGTGGTGGACAACAGCGTAGACGAGGCGCTGGGCGGATATTGCCATGAGATCGATGTAAAGATTCATGCGGATGGCAGCGTCTCGGTTGCGGACGACGGCCGAGGAATTCCGGTGGACATCCATCCTCTGCACAAACGTCCAGCAGTGGAGATAGTGCTGACGGTACTCCATGCGGGGGGCAAGTTCGACCACGAGTCCTACAGCCTCTCCGGCGGGTTGCATGGTGTTGGAGTCTCCGTCGTAAACGCCCTCTCGGAGTGGCTGGAAGTCGAGGTCAAGAGGAACGGCAGAGTTTATCGGCAGAGGTTCGAGAGGGGAAAGGCGGTCGATAGCCTCTCAGATGGCGGCCCTTCGGAGAGCACGGGGACCATAGTGAGGTTCAAGCCGGATCCGGAGATCTTTGAGGAGACGGAGTTCAGCTTAGAGACGCTATCCATCCGCTTAAGGGAGCTTGCGTTCCTCAATCGAGGTTTGAAGATCTCGATTCTAGAGGATGCGACCGGGAAGGAGAAGGTATTCCAGTACGAGGGGGGCATAGCATCCTTCATCGATCACCTGAATAAGAAGAGGGAGGTGCTTCATCCAAATCCCATCTACTTCGCACGCGATAGAGATGGGACCTGGGTGGAGATTGCCCTCCAGTATAACGACTCCTACAACGAGAACATCTTCACATTTGCAAACAACATCAATACGAGGGAAGGGGGCACTCACCTAAGCGGCTTTAGAGCTGCGCTCACAAAGACCGTCAACGACTACGCCCGATCGAATAAGCTCCTCAAGAACGATTCGAAGCTGACCGGCGACGACCTGCGCGAGGGGCTCGTGGCCGTCGTTAACGTCCGCCTTGCCGATCCGCAGTTCGAGGGCCAGACCAAGACCCGCCTTGGCAACAGCTCCATTCGTGGCATTGTCGAGTCGCTGGTCTCCGAGGGGCTCTCCGAGTACTTTGAGGAGAATCCGCAGGTCGCATCGAAGATCGTGGAGAAGGGGTCCGAAGCCCTGAGGGCGAGGGAGGCCGCAAGGAAGGCAAAGGATCTCACCCGGAGGAAGAACGCCCTTTCCGGCGCGGGCTTGCCGGGAAAGCTCGCCGACTGCTCCGAGAGGGATCCTGCGGCATGCGAGATCTACATCGTCGAGGGGGAGTCGGCCGGAGGATCTGCCAAGCAAGGCCGAAACAGGCACTTCCAAGCGATCCTTCCCCTGAGGGGCAAGATCCTGAACGTTGAGAGGGCAAGGCTCGATAAGATCCTCAAGAACGTCGAGATCCGAAACCTGATCACGGCTCTTGGAACGAGCATCGGCGACGATTTCGACATCACCAAGGCGAGGTATCACAAGGTTGTTATCATGACCGATGCCGATGTCGACGGCTCTCATATCAGAACCCTGCTCTTGACATTCTTCTATCGTTACGCCCGGCCTTTGATAGAGGCGGGTTACGTATACATAGCCCAGCCGCCGCTCTATCAGGTCAAGAAGGGCAAGAACGTTGCATATGCCTACAATGACATCGAGCTCAAGCGGGTGTTAGGGTCGATGGGAGGCAAGCCTGCGATCCAGAGGTACAAGGGCCTAGGAGAGATGAATCCGGAGCAGCTCTGGGAGACGACGATGAATCCCTCGAACAGGACCATGCTCCAGGTGACGTTGAAGGATGTCGTCGAGGCAGACGAGATATTCTCCATCCTCATGGGGAACCAGGTCGAGCCCAGGCGCGAGTTCATCGAGGCCCATGCCAAAGATGTGAAGAACCTGGATGTGTGATCAAATGGCCGATGTTTTGGTGAACATTACGGAGGAGATGAAGTCCTCCTACATCGACTACGCCATGAGCGTAATCGTTTCCCGTGCCCTTCCCGACATCAGGGATGGCCTCAAGCCGGTCCATCGTCGCATCCTGTATGCCATGTACGAGCAGGGCGTAACCCATGATCAGCCCACGAAGAAGTCGGCCAGGATCGTCGGAGACGTCATGGGTAAGTACCATCCGCATGGCGACGCGGCGATCTACGACACCATGGTGCGCATGGCCCAGGACTTTTCAATGCGCTATCCTCTGGTCGACGGCCAAGGCAACTTCGGCTCGATCGACGGCGATCCAGCCGCTGCCATGCGTTACACCGAGGTGCGCCTGTCGAAGATCGCAGGCGAGCTCCTGGTCGATATCGAGAAGGACACGGTGGACTATGTCCCCAACTACGACGACTCGCTGAAGGAGCCGGTAGTCCTTCCTGGCAGGCTTCCTAATCTCCTCGTCAACGGATCTAGCGGGATTGCCGTTGGAATGGCCACGAACATCCCCCCGCATAACCTGAACGAGGTTGTGGGGGCCTTGATCCAATTGATCGAGGATCCTGATGCAACGATTCCCCAGCTGATGGAATACATGCAAGGTCCGGACTTTCCAACCGCCGGATATATCATCGGGAGAGCGGGGATCGAGTCCGCCTTCATGACGGGCAGGGGATCTATCCTCATGCGGTCCAAGGCCGAGATCGAGCACGGAAGCAAACACGACCGAATAGTCATAACCGAGCTACCCTACCAGGTCAACAAGGCCAAGGTGATGGAGGACATTGCAGAGCTCGTCAAGGCCGACAGGGTTGACGGCCTCTCCGACCTCAGGGACGAGTCCGATCGCGAAGGGATAAGGATCGTGGTCGACGTCAAGCCTGGGGCGAACTCCAACGTCCTCCTCAATCAGCTGCTTCGCCATACGCAGCTCGAGACGAGCTTCGGCATCATCAATCTCGTCCTGGTCGATGGCGAGCCCCGCACCCTCAACCTATTGGAGACGCTCTCTCATTACATCGACTATCGAGTAGAGGTGGTCGAGCGAAGGACCCGCTTCGAGCTGAACCAGGCCGAGCGCCGTGCACATATCCTCGCAGGATTGCTCATCGCGTTGAGAAACCTGGATGCTGCGATTCAGCTGATCAGGGCTGCTTCCTCGCCAGTGGAAGCCAGGATCGGCCTTATCGAGGCCTTCGATCTAACCGATGAGCAGGCAAAGGCCATACTGGAGATGCGGCTCTCGCGGCTGACGGCCCTAGAGCAAGGAAAGATCGTCTCCGAGGCAGAGGAGCTCGATCTCGAGATGGCCAGATTGCGCAAGATTCTCTCGGCCAAGTCGGAGATCCTCGATATCATCAAGTCCGAGCTGATGGAGCTCTCTTCCAAGTTTGGAGACGACCGAAGGACGAAGATCCTGGAATCGGCAGATGAGGTGGATATCGAGGACCTCATCCAGGAGGAGGAGGTCGCCGTCACCATCTCAAGCAACGGCTACATCAAGCGAATGCCAGTTGCTGCGTATCGCATGCAAAGAAGGGGGGGCATGGGGGCCAGTGGGGCAGAGACCAAGGCAGAGGACTTCGTAAGCGATATCTTCATCGCATCAACGCTCGACTACCTCCTCTTCTTCACGGACAAGGGAAAGGCCCATTGGCTCAGGGTCTTTGCGCTCCCCGCTCTCTCAAAGGCATCTCGTGGCAAGTCGATCGTGAACCTCCTCCAGCTCGAGCCGGACGAGAAGATAACCGAGGCGATATCTGTCAAGAGCTTCGAGGGCGATGGTTACATAGTGATGGCTACTCGCAGCGGAAGCATAGTCAAGGTGCCGATAAGGGCATTTGCAAATCCGCGCAAGGGCGGCATCAAGGCGGTGAACCTGAAGGGAGACAGCCTCGTTGCGGCCCGGCTGACCGACGGAAACCAGGAGCTGATAGTTGCCACCAAACGGGGCAAGGCCATTCGCTTCTCGGAGGGCGATGTGCGGCCGAGCAACAGGGGGACGATGGGCGTCAAGGCGGCGAAGATCGCCGACGACGACGAGCTGATCAGCATGGACGTGGTCCGCGAGGGGGCAACCCTCTTGACGGTGACCCGGCAGGGAAACGGCAAGAGGACCGACCTCTCCGAGTACCCGCAGCAGCGCCGTGGCGGAAAAGGGGTCAAGAACATCGAGGTCAAGAAGGGCGAGGTCTGCTGCACCCGCACCATATCGGAGGACGACGAGCTCCTCCTCACGACCAAGGACGGGGTGATGATCCGCCTCTTGGCCTCCGAGATCAGGGTGCAGGGCCGTACCACCCAGGGCGTGCGGATCATGCGCCTGAAGAAGGGCGACGAGGTATCGGCCGTCGCGAGGATCGCAGGCGAGGTGGGAGGAGCCTAAAGTGGCTCCCCTCACTTTCATCGCTTTTGGGGACGCGGGGATGGTTGAGCGCTTGTTCAATTCGTACGGGTAATCTCCTCTAGCTGGATTGGCAGTTGTTGCCTGCGCATTCCTGCAACCTGCTCTCTTTACAATCATTCAGACGGAATATGTTCATGATCCCGCCGCGCTCAGGCACAATGGATGAAAAACGATATCTGGCGATGCTTTTTACTGCAAATATATTGGATACCCCCTTCAGGGGC
>CAZWDT010000011.1:0-17072 GCA_964632755.1 uncultured Methanotrichaceae archaeon | reverse complement strand
CTTCAGGGGCTCGCTTGGGGTTGCGCCAAGCGTCCAATCCTCCCGGGAGAACTCAATCCTCCCCCTGGCCTCGACCTCGGCTGCAAGCTCTCTCTGGAAGAGGGCAAGCTCATTGTTGCTCACGAGGACCTCGCACTCGAACTTTCCCTCCGCGCCTGCAGTGCCCTTCACTTTGCCCGTTGTTCCAGGAATCGTTATCAACGACCATCACCTCGATCGATCGTGTTCTTTGGGAGATAAAGGCCTTTCCCATTGGATTTCTTCTCTCCATGCGAGATCTGAGCCGAGGATCCGTCTAACGTATCCCTATCTCATAAGCGAGATGGGCGATTGCGCCCGGCCGCCAGGGCAGCAGCGCCGGTAGGAATCCCTCCTCCAACAGCTCTGCTGAGGGCTTGGCCTTTCGGTTTATTCTATTCTTCCCCTCAATTTTAATGATTTCTTAGTAAATGGTAGGTAAAAAGGTTTAAGTATTCAGAGAAAATTTACGATAATTATGAAGGATTGGATGTGGAACCATCGGGGAGTATTCTATCGAGACCTACGATCTCACTAAGAAGTTCGTTCTTCATAGGGGACTGATATCCTCATTGATGCATCCCCTTCGAGGAGTGGAGATCATTCCCCTTGACCATGTCAACATCAAGGTCAGGTCAGGGGAGGTATTTGGTATTTTAGGGCCGAATGGGGCGGGAAAGACCACCTTGATTAAGATATTATGCACATTAATATCGCCTACGGAGGGGGAAGCCTACGTAAATGGTTATGATATAGTGAGGGAGAGCGTATTGGTTCGCAAATCGCTTGGCTTCATAACAACAGATGAGAGGAGCTTCTATTGGAGGCTTACCGGACGGCAGAACCTCGAGTTCTTCGCCTCGCTCCACGATCTTTACTCCGAGGAAGCGCATGAGAGGGTGAACGAGCTCTTAAATATCGTCCATCTGAGCGATAGGGCTGATGACCTCTTTCTTAGCTACTCGGCAGGAATGAAACAGAAGCTGGCCATTGCACGGGGATTGCTGAACGATCCTCAGGTGTTGTTCATGGATGAGCCCACGAGGAGCTTGGATCCAGGTGCCGCCCAGAACATAAGGGACTTCATAAAGAAGTATATAGTACGGGACCAGGGAAAGACGGTCTTCATCTCCACCCATAACCTGGTGGAGGCAGAGCAGCTCTGCAAGAGGATTGCCATCTGTGATGAGGGCAAGATCAAGGCCATGGGAAGCCCTGACGAGCTGAAGGGGGGCCTAGATGACGGCTCCACATTGCATGATGTCTTTCTATTCCATACGGGCAAGCGTTTCGAGGAAGATCGGACATCTAAGGGCACTTATCAGGGACGCTTGGGATTCAGGCCGAAGGGCGGCTTCGGGATGAGAAGGAGGGGATTCTGATGCTCAGGAAGGCGTTTTCTTTCATAAAGAGGAGCTACACGCTCCAGATGAGCTACAAGTTCGAGTTCTTCCTGAGATTGTTCTTCATGGTGTTCAACATCCTCACGTATTACTTCATAGCCAAGCTCATAGGGTCGGCGGGAATGACCTACCTTGAGCCCTATGGTGGGGACTATTTCTCCTTCGTCCTGATAGGCATAGCATTTTCAACCTATCTCATGGTATCGCTCAGGGGTTTCTCTGAGACCATTCGAGACGAGCAGATGATGGGAACTCTGGAAGCAATGCTTGTTACGCCTACGCCAACAACTACGATAATCACGTTATCATCGATATGGAGCTTCATCTTCGCCTCATTTCGGGTATTTATGTACCTGGTGGTGGGGATTCTATTGGGCGTGAACATGACCGATGCGAATATCATTGGAGCTCTGGTCATCCTCATATTAACGATAATATGTTTTAGCAGCATTGGAATAATGTCGGCGAGTTTCATCATGATCTTCAAGAGGGGTGACCCGATAAACATGCTATTCATGAGCACATCAGAGCTCTTCGGAGGAGTATTGTTTCCAATTGAGCTCTTTCCTCCCTGGATGCAGAACGTATCCCACCTGCTCCCGATAACATACTCCCTGAGTGGGATGAGGCACGCGCTGCTGCAGGGGTACTCATTATGGGATTTGGGACCGGATCTCGCAGCTTTAGTTATCTTCTCGTTCGTTTTGCTCCCTATGAGCCTATTGGCCTTCAATTATGCCGTCAAGAAGGTGAAATCGGATGGAACATTAATTCAATATTGAATATGTATAACTTTATTACAAGGAAAGCTTTTTGTATCAAATGATGTTATCAAGAGCTATGAAGATATTTGTGTGCGGCAAGGGCGGCTCTGGAAAGAGCTCCATCGCAGCCCTCATGGCAAAGATGATGGCCGAAAGGGGCCATAGGGTCCTCGTGGTCGATACCGATGAGTCCAACTACGGGCTTCACCGTCATCTTGGCCTGGAGCTTCCACCCGATCTTCTCAAGTTCTTCGATGGAAAAAAGGGCCTGTTCCAGAGGATGAGGGATGATAAGACCTTATTTCCGTCCGGCTGGTCCATGGACGATATCCCGGCGGATTACCTTAGCAAGAAGGATGGCATCAGCCTCCTCGCCATAGGAAAGATCCATGAGTTCGGCGAGGGCTGCGCTTGCCCCATGGGCTCCCTTGCCCGTCAGCTCCTTGAGAGCTTGACGCTAGGGCCAGGCGAGATAGTCATAGTCGACACCGAGGCGGGAATCGAGCACCTTGGAAGAGGCGTGGAGAAGGGAAGCGACATCATCCTCGTTGTGCTGGACCCATCATTCGAATCGATCGCGCTCTCCAAGAAGATTGTGGAGATGGGCGAGGGCCTTGGAAAGCCCGTCTACCTGTTCCTCAACAAGGCGGATGGAGATGTCCAGGGAGTTATGCTAAAGGACCTGGATAGCTCGAGGCTCGTCGGCATATTGCCATTTGATCCAGGGCTATTCCAGGCTGGCCTGAGGGGTGAGGAGATCAAGGTGGTGCCATCTGGGCTCGAGAGGCTGGCAGGCATACTGGAGGGTAACTGAGGATCATTATGGAGTCCCTTGCTGGCCGCGGATCTTGGGCTGGGCCAGGCCGAGGCGGCAATGGACACCATACTTTTAACCGGAGGGGGGCTGCAAGGCCGCCCTCCGATGGCCCTTTTTATAGCGAACCAACTCTTTGATAGGCTCAAATGCTCAGAAGATCGCTTTTATCGAGCAGGTTCAGGCTGGACTGGAAAGACCTCGCGGTAAGGGGATTTGCCATCATCCCGGGCAAGCCAAGCTCATCGATGGTCCGCCTGCAAATCTCAATAGGATTTTTATAGGCATCAGTACCCGCTGATTTAATGACTGCACAATGAATTTTCTGAAGATAATTGAGCCCCTCGTCCATGACCCGATACGCATCCTCTCCAAACCGCGGATCATCCCAGGCTGAGAGAAGCATCTTGATATCCCCAATGGATCTCAACCTCTGAATGGACCTGACGGAGCAATGGATATCATCGTAGATGGGCATCTCTCCTGCGACGGGAATTGCATCTGCGGAGAAGAGAGCAGCCTCCAAGGGCATCCATAGCGAGATCGAGCCAGGCGAATGGCCTGGTGTGTGAAGGACGCAAAGCCTCGAATCCTTGCCGAGTTCGATTACATCGCCATCCTTGAGGATTCTATCGATCCTGACCTTGCCACTTACCAGAGCCTTGAAGCCTGGGACTGGACGATCCATCAACTGCCAATCTGGATTCTCTATCCATCTCCGATCGGCAGAATGAGCCGCCACAGAGCATCCCGACATCTCTTTTACGGCCGCTGCGGCTCCGATATGGTCTGGATGAGCATGAGTTAGGATCAGACGCGATATCTCCCCTGGCCTTCGGCCGGTCTCTTTCAGATAATCCCGGATAATGCGCTCAGAGGAAGCAACTCCGCTATCGATCAGACAGATCTCCTCGCCGTAGATGAGATAGATGTACACGAATCGCGAAACTCTGCGGCCTGAGGGTTCTGATACCTGAAAGGGCATCTTCAATGCGTGAATGCGATCTGTGATCTTCATACCCTGCCTCATTGGATTAGGTCCGAGCGAGGTCGATAGATGAACTCCCGATGGCCTGCTCTTTGAATAAGAATCTTATATCGAGGAGGTCTCTTCTGGATGAACAGGATGGCCATGGGGCTCCCCCCTTAAGGCCTTTTTGCTTCCATGAAAAACAGCTGGTCGTGAATCCTTTATCTTTGAGATTTGACCATCCTGCCGGCTTCGGGTTTGCCATTGCTTGGAATGTCCTATTTAAAACTATTAGATACTCTTGTGGTTATATATTATCATGGCGTGACCCCCCCTCCCAGAATGCTACTAAATTTTAGTTGAATCCTATATTTTTATGACCTATCGTTGGTCGAAAGATCTATATATCATAAGTTTATAGCAACTCATATGGCCAAAGTATTATGGAGGTGATTGATAATAGTATAAATTGATATGACAATTATATTTCTGACAAACGAAGACGTCCGGGAATCGCAGTTGAAATTATCAAAATTGTTAAAACTAATATCGGTAGGTCGTATGATGACATTAGAGAAGATGGGCTGGATTGCAGCTCTCCTGATCTGCCTCCTTTTGCCCGCCTCTGCCTTCGAGGTGGATGTGCCTGGAGATCTCAACGGTGACGATTCCGTCTCCGATGATGAGCTCAGCCAGGCTGAGAGCAGCTATAGCGATGGATCGATCTCCTCCTCAGAGCTTGAGACCATCAGAGAGATCCATGATCAATATCCTCGAACCTTCACCGACAGCGTGGATAGGGAGATCATACTGTACAAGCCGGCTGAGAGGATAATCACACGGGAGCCGGATACTGCAAGGATCGTCGTTGCCCTTGGAATGGGGGATAAGCTGATAGCATCCGAGCAGGCGGCGAAGTCATGTCTTTGCCCCACCACATTCGAGACCTTCCAGGAAGGGTGCCTGAGCTGCTTCGAGACCATCCTCGGAGGCAAGATGGCCGACCTTCCCGAGACCAGCACTCGCTACGATATATATTACGAGCAGATGGCCGCTTTGCAGCCGGACCTGATCATCACATCGAGCGAATCCGCAGCGGAGGACTTCGAGAGCAAGGTCGGCTGTCCTTGTGTGGTTGCAAGCGGCAGTGGTAGAAGTTATTCCTACGAAAATGGCCTCTATGGGATGATTCAAGTTATGGGCCTGACTCTGGATCGAGATGAAGAGGCAGAGAACCTCATCGACCTCATTGAGTCGAAGGTGGATCGCGTAAGGTCGGTGACAGAAGGCCTGGATGATAGCCAGAAGCCCACCGTCTACCTGGCTCCCCGCGGTGCCGTCCAGGGATTCTACGATCCCAAAGAGGGAAGGGACTTCACACGCACCGAGCCCGGCTACGAGCCACTGGAGATCGCTGGCGGCCTGAACGTGGCTCGTGAAGAGACCGGAAGCTCCATCAACGTGGGCGTGGAACAGATCATCGCCTGGAGCCCGGACTACATCTTCATTGGGTGCAGCGACCCGGCAAACCGGGGGGCTATCGAGTTCGTTCTAACATCTCCTGACCTCGAGTCGGTAACCGCCGTTCGTGATAACCACGTCTACAACTTCTTCTATCCATACTGTAGGGGATCTCCACCTGACAGAAGCCTCTTCAACATGTTGTACATGGCAAAGGTCCTGCATCCCGATCTTTTCGAGGATCTGGACCTGGAGATGGAAGGAAACGAGATCTTCGAGGCCTTCTTGGGGGTGGACGGGGTCTTTTCCGAGTACGCCGATTACCTGGTTTGGCCCAGGGAGTATCTGAACAGCCTATAAGGTATCCTCGAGGGGGAAAAGGACTCCCCCTCTCCCCTAAAAGGAGGTGTTATCGATTCAGGGATTCATTAACTGGTTGGAGCTATGGAAGATGATGCGCCGAAGGGACCACCACGATGGCGATGTGGATAGGGCCAAATTCTGGGACCAGCGGGCCCAGGAGTTCAATCGCCATACGCTGGAGCATCGAGGGCGGACAGAAGAGCAGATAGAGAGGATGGGCCTTCTGCCTACGGATTCCGTGCTGGACATAGGGGCAGGCACTGGAAGGCTCGCCCTTCCCATAGCGAGGAGGGTTGCCAAGGTGACTGCCATCGATCAGTCCGGCGGCATGCTTGGCTGTCTTAAGGGTAACATGGCAAGGGAGGGGATAGACAATATAGAATGCATCCAGAAGCCCTGGGAGGATATCGAGATCGGCGTCGACATAGAGCCACATGATGTTGTTATCGCTTCGCATTCCCTCGGGATGCATGATATCGGAGGGGCTGTGACCAAGATGGACCAGGCTGCCAAAAGGCAGGTGTATCTCTTCACTTTCGCTGGAGGATGGATGCAGGATGGCGAGGAGGAGCTCTGGCACAGGATCAGGGGAAGAGGTCAGAGAGGCCACCGCCACTCCGATTATATGCTTCTCTACAACATCCTCCACGATAACCTTGAGATCTATGCGGATGTAAACATCACCAGAAGGGAATGGCAGCAGAGCTACGTCGATCTCGATGAGGCCGTCTCCAAATGGAAGGAGATGCATGACCTTTCAGCCGACAAGGAGGAGGTCTTGAGGGGGTACCTCGAAAAGGTCCTCCGGCCGGATCAGCAGGGAAGGCTGGCCTACAGCCGCCGCTCAAAAGAGGCCATGATCTCCTGGTCCAAGGGGACCAATGGCGGCGTTGCAGCTGTCCCCGGCGCCCCCTTCGGCAAGCGGGAGGCTTGAACATTGGAGATTGACCTCTTTTCACTGGCCGGTGGGGCGCTCGTCTTCATATTAATTGCCTCATCAATGAAGATAACGAGGCAGTATGAGAGAGCTGTGGTATTCAGGCTCGGAAAGCTCCTTGGGGCCAAGGGCCCTGGCCTCTTATTCATCATACCACTCGTGGACAGGATCGTTAGAGTGGACCTGAGGATAAAGGAGCTGGACGTTCCCAGGCAGACGGTCATCAGCAGCGATAACGTGAGCTTAGATGTTGACGCTGTCATATACTACAGGGTTACCGACTCCTGCAAGGCCATAGTGGAGGTGGAGGATTATGAGGCGGCATCGGCGCTTTTGGCCCAGACCACTTTAAGGGATGTCCTTGGCCAAAACGAGCTCGATACCATCCTATCTAAGAGGGATGAGCTAAACCGGGAGGTTCAGCAGATCCTGGACGCGATAACAGATCCTTGGGGCATCAGGGTCGTCACTGTGACCATGAGGGACGTTGCCTTGCCGGAGAACATGCTTCGAGCGATTGCACGACAGGCGGAGGCGGAACGTGAGAAGAGGGCGAGGATCATCCTTGCGGAAGGCGAGTATCAAGCATCCCAGAGGATGAACGATGCGGCCACCCTCTACGAGGATAAGCCAAGCGCAATGAAGCTCAGGGAGTTTCAGACGCTCACGGAGATCGCTAAGGAGAAGAACCTCATTGTCGTCTCAACCGGCTCCAACTCGTGTTCCAGCGCGAGCGACATATGCGCTACGGCCGGCCTTGCCAAGGCTGTGACATCGAGGTAGCCATGGTGAAGTTCGTCCGCCGCATGAGCAGCCGTTCCGGCAAGAGGAGCCAAATGCAGGAGGCCCACGACCAGTTCGTCGTGGGCAGGTACCTCTTCATGGCATTTATCGTGGCCTTGACCGTGGTGATCATCGGGGTTCTGATAACGTTAGGCCCCCTCAACATAACTGTAATGCAGGCCTATTCGGCCTTATTGGACCGCTTCTATCCCACTCAATTCGATGTTGACGAGCTAACGAGCAGGGTCGTCTGGAACATCCGGTTTCCCCGCATCATGGGCGGACTCATAGCCGGGTTTGGCCTGGGAGTCTGCGGATGCGTGATGCAGGCAGTCCTGAAAAATCCCCTTGCAAGCCCCTTCACACTGGGAATCACATCCGGTGCTCAGTTCGGGGTCTCGCTTGCGGCCGTTCTTGGGGTGGCAGTGGCTGGGGGTCCCTACCTGCTGGTTGGAAACGCCTTCCTCTTCTCCCTGCTATGCGCAGGGTTCATAATCGGCCTTGCGGCCATAAAGGGAAGCACCTCTGAGACATTGATCCTGGCCGGAATCGCTGTGAATTATTTCTTCAGCGCCATGAGCCAGCTCTTCAAGTACTTTGCAAACGATGATCAGCTCCGCCTCATGACCTCCTGGGGTATGGGGGACCTGGCGGCCTTCTCATGGTCCAAGGTCTATCTGCTCGTGGGAATCATGGTCGTCGGAATCCCGCTCCTCTTGCTCAAGTCATGGGACCTCAATATAATGACCTCGGGAGACGATACGGCGAAGAGCATGGGTGTTGAGGCCGAGGGCGTAAGGACCTATTCCATGATCATTACAAGCCTAATAGTTGCAACAATCGTCTGCTTCACGGGAGTTATCTCCTTCATCGGGCTTGTGGCACCTCATATGGCCCGCCTGATCATCGGTGTAGACCATCGCTTCCTGATACCTGCCTCAGGCATACTGGGGGCCTTGGTGCTGATCACCGCAGACGGAGTTGCCATGAACGTGATTGCGCCGACGGTCATCCCAACCGGCGTGATGACTTCGATCATCGGCGTTCCCTTCTTCATGTATCTCATGCTGAAGGGGAAGAAGAAGGAGTTTTGGACATGATGATTCAGCTTCAGGCAATGGGTATCGTCTTTGGATACAACAGCTCTCGGATATTGGACGATGTAAGCCTTGAGATTCCCCCGGGAAAGCTTGTGAGCGTGGTTGGGCCAAACGGGTCGGGCAAGTCCACCCTCATCAAATGCCTCGATCGGGTGCTATCTCCCCAAGGTGGCAAGGTCCTGATCGATAGGCAGGACATCTCAAAGATGACCAGAAAGGAGGTGGCAAAGAACCTGGCCTACGTCCCCCAGAGCAGCCTGCGCGTCTTTCCCACAACCGTCTACGACACCGTTCTAATGGGTAGAAGGCCTCATATCGGCTGGCTGGCGAGCACCGATGATGACGAGAAGGTCTGGAACGTGCTTCAACTCCTGGGAATCGAACATCTGGCAATGGAGGCATTCACCGAGCTTTCCGGAGGGCAGCAGCAGAAGGTATTGATAGCAAGGGCGCTTGTCCAGGAGTCGAAGGTCATGTTGCTGGATGAGCCAACGAGCAACCTGGACATATGGCATCAGCTCGATGTGATGGGCATTGTGAGAAACCTCGTCCAATCAAGGGGAATTACGGCCATACTCGCCGTACACGACCTCAACTTGGCCTCTCGGTTCTCGGACCGGATAATCATGATGAAACAAGGAAAGATCGTCTCCGCAGGACCACCCTCCGCCGTTCTCACGCCCGAGAACATCGCCAAGGTATACAATGTGGAGGCGGAGGTTCGAAACAACTGCGATACGCCTTACATCATGCCCTTGAGCCAGATCAGGGATGGAGGATCGAAGAGGACGCTCCCTGCCTCCAGGCGACGAGTGCACTCTCACGGGATCCTGGCGAGGCTTGCCCACTCATCCAGGTGATCATCCATATGATCTACCGCCGGCCTACAACCCCCGGCCTGCTGGCGGCCCTTGGCGGCCCTAATGCAGCCGACGGCGGATCAGTGGCCAGTCCCCCCATCGAGGGATCCTGCGTCCGCAAAGCCCTGCCGCTGGCCAGTGCCAGCGAGGCGGGCAAGACGTTCCGGGTGGTAGAGCAGCGAGATCAGGTTAATGGCGTGCTCGACCGTCCTCCTATCTGCCAGACGAGCCAATCCCTCCTCGTCCGGTGCCTCGTCCTCGTGGACGAATACCTCGATTATGTGGCGATTGGTCATCAGCTGGGCCATGATCAGGCCGGAGGAGGCCTCGTGAGCGCAGACCTTGTCTATGGGGGCGGCCCCGGGCATCCCGAGCGCCATGACCGCCTCGCAGCCATGCTCCTCGATGAGCTTCTTTGCCGCAACCGGCAGGTCCTTCACCCCAGGGACGGTGTAGCGGACGATCTCAGGCGAGGCATTTTTCTTGATCTCCTTTATGGCTGAACGAGCCATATCGTATCTGGCAAAAGTTGTGTCGGCGATGCCGATCCTCTTCATGGGCACGGGGTGGATGGCATGGGGTTTAGGGTTGTTGGTGGATCTGGGCGGCTCCAGTTTCTAATTCTAAGAGGACGGGCGGTCCTCTTTATGCCCCTTAATGGAGGGTCACATCCTCCCCTGACGCTCGGGAGAGGTCGCGAGCTTTGAATGTAAAGACGATCACAAAAGGACAGAGAAGGACTCCCAAGAGGAATACGGCGTGGTAGGCATGCATCAGCTCCATGGGGGAGACCATCTCATGGATCGCTCCGGATGCCCCACCTGGAACGTGGAGGCTCATCATGCCTATCGTCTCGAAGAGAGCTATTCCCACTGCCTGGCCCATGTACCTGATCATCTGGATGATGCTCGATGCCATTCCCGTATATTGGGATGGGCTCTGCTGCATGATGAGGTGGGTATTTGGAGGAAAGAAGATCCCGAGGCTTGCTCCCATCGCTGCCAGTGCGAGCAGGATGAAGCCCATGCTCGAATGAATTTCCAATAAGAACAGCAAGAGGAAGGAGATCAGATAGAGGACGGAAGCAAAGAGGCATATCGTCCTATTGCTCATCCTGTCCGAGAGGATTCCTGCAAGTGGGCCGAATACCACCATGGCGAGCGATGGCATCACCAGTATGAGGCCTGACCTGTCGACGGAGAATCCCTCGATCAGCTCCAGGTAGAACGGGAAGATGAAGAAGGCGCCTGCCATAATCATGCTCACAATAAGGCCGGCTGCGTTCGCGCTAAAGAAGCTCCTGTTTCCAAAGAGGCTGAGGTCGACGAGAGGCTGATCGATTCGTCTCTCGTAGATAAGGAAGGCGGATCCAAAGGCTAGAGCTGCAAGAAGGCTTGCAATGACCTCGAAGGAGCGCCAGCCCATGTGGTTTCCCATGTTCAGGCCGAATATAAGGCCGAAGAGGGCGATGAGTACGAGGACGGCGCCCAAGATGTCGAAGGAGCCCCTCTCCGAGGACCTCCTTTCCGGAAGGAACCTGGTCCCGAGGACGAAGGCGAGCGCTCCAAATGGTATGTTGATGAAGAATATCGAGCGCCAGCTGAGATACTCGGTCAGAAAGCCGCCCAATACCGGACCTGCGGCAATGCCGAGGGATGTGAAGGTGATTACGTATCCAAGCCCCCTCCCTCGTATATTCTCGGGCAGGTAGGCCGTGATCATGGCAGGGGAGAGCGAGATCAGCATGGCAGCGCCGACCGCCTGGACGACCCGGGAGGCGATGAGCAGCTCGATCGAGGGAGAGAGGCCGCAGCAGAGGGATCCTACGACGAAGAAGACGTAGCCGGAGAGGAAGACCCTCTTGTAGCCCAGAAGGTCGCCGAGCCTCCCGAAGGCAACGATGAGGCAGCTTAGCACCAACAGATAGACTGTGAGGATCCAGGATGTCATGGCCGTCGTGACGTCGAAGTATCTGGAGATCGACGGCAAGGAGATGTTCACTATCGTGGAGTCGAGGGCGCCCATGAAGGAAGCAAGTACGATCGTCAGTATGATGATATTCAGGTGGCCCACGTCACCTTGGGCCCCGGCTCGTTGATATTGCGCACCCGCCATGTTTCCTACATCCTATCGTCTTGATATCGTCGCTAATTCCACCGTTTCATGATATCGATAATATATTTAAATACATTCCACATAATACCATCGTTCAAGCTACTCGCCGCAGTACCTGCACTCCTCCTCTTCGTCAGTCTCTCCGAGGTAGAGCACCTGGCCTCTCGATCCATATCTGTAGACGGTCACCCCTTTGCACCCCAGCCTGTAGGCGAGGTCGTAGATCCGAAGGACGTCATCTGCTGATGCGCTATTTGGCAGGTTTACCGTCTTCGATACCGCGTTGTCCGTATGCTTCTGGAAGGCGGCCTGGACCTTTACATGCTGCTCTGGATCGATCTCGAGCGCGGTGATGAAGAGATTCAACATATCCTTCGGGATCCCTTTGATCTCGCGAAGCGTTCCCCTTCGTGCAACCTCGGCCATCAGATCCTGGCTGTAGATCCCCCGCCTCCTCGCCTCCTCCTCGAAGAGGCGATTTCCCTCTATCAGCCTTGCGCCGGCAAGCACATGGCGGACGAAGGATATGGCGAAGAGCGGCTCGATTCCAGAGGACGTGCCTGCAATGATGCTGATCGTGCCTGTTGGGGCAACTGTAGTTACAGTTGCGTTTCGCATGGCAGCGGCGCAAGCGTAGCTGCTCTCCTCGAATGCTGAAAAGGATCCGCGCTCGAGCCCTAGCCTCTCAGACTCCTCCCGTGCCGTCCTGTTGATGAAGCTCATGACTTCTTCGGCCGCTTTCAAGGCCTCGGGCGAGGCATATGATATCCCGAGGAGTATGAGCATCTCAGCGAAGCCCATCACGCCAAGGCCGATCTTTCGGGAGCGCAGCGTGGCCTTCCTGATCTGGGGGAGGGGAAAGCGGTTCACCTCGATCACATCGTCCAGGAAGCGAACGCCTAGGCGTACGATCCCCGCAAGGAGCTCCCAGTCCACCTCCCCTCCCTTTACCATCCGCGAGAGGTTGATCGATCCTAGGTTACAGGACTCGTGAGAAAGAAGGGGTTGCTCCCCACAGGGGTTTGTGGCCTCGATCGTTCCTGGAATTGGGTGCAGCGCATTGATCCTGTCGATGAAGATCATACCGGGGTCGCCTCCCCGCCAGGCCGAGGTTGCGATCAATCTAAGGAGAACAGATGCCTCGATCGATCCCACAACCTCGCCGGATCTGGGATTTACGAGATCCAGATCGCCGCCTTCCCTGGAGATCTTCATGAAATGGTCGCTTGCGGAGACAGAGAGGTTGAAGTTCTCGAGGTGTCCCGGCTGGTCCTTGGCCGCTATGAACTCGAGTATGTCCGGATGGTCCGCACGAAGGACCGCCATATTCGCCCCCCTTCGGCGCCCGCCCTGCTTGATCACGTCCGTTGCCGCATCGAATATCCGCATGAAGGAGACAGGACCGCTTGCAACGCCTCCAGTGGAGGCGACTGCGTCTCCCTTCGGCCTCAGCCGAGAGAAGCCAAAGCCCGTGCCCCCGCCGCTCTGGTGTACGAGGGCCATCGCCTTGAGGGCGTTGAATATGCCGGAGATGGAGTCCTCAACGGGCAAGACAAAGCAGGCCGAGAGCTGGCCAAGCGGCAGGCCGGCATTCATCAGCGTGGGCGAGTTGGGCAAAAAGAGAAGGTCTTTCATGGCATGGAGGAAGCGTCCCTCGACAGCCTCCCTATCGCCTCCAAAGCGCTTCTCGGCCGCGGAGACGCAGCGGGCAACGCGGGCGAACATCTCCCCCGGCGTCTCAATTATCTCCCCTGCAACGTCGTGCCTCAGGTACCGCCTCCTCAAGACCTCGATCGCGTTTACGCTGAGCTTGAGGTCGTTTGCAACGCCGATGTACTTCTTCGCCCCCCTGATCTCTCCTCTCCTCTGGCGGTAGAGGATGTAGGCCTTGGCCACCTGGGCGTAGCCGGCATCGATCAGCACCTCCTCGACGATGTCCTGGATCTCCTCAACGGTGGGGGCGTCGCCCTGGCGGTCCTCTGCCACGCAAACCACCCTCTCTGCCAGGGCCTCTGCCGCATCGGGATCGACTATCCCCAGGGAGTCAAAGGCCTTACCAATTGCCCTCACTATCCTCTGAGGATCGAATGCAACAACCCGGCCGTCTCGCTTTATGATCCTCTCCATGGCAGCCTCTATCCCACTTCCTCTCAATCCCACTTACCTCATCCGCAGATATCCACAGATATCAGTTATCTGCAGAAATGATATAAACCTGCATGGCCCAGGGGGCCTTTGCTCAAATGCTATGGAGATAATTGGATGAAGATCGCAGTATCCGGCAAGGGCGGTGTTGGAAAGACCACCTTATCGGGGACACTGGCGAGGCTTTTTGCCCGGGACGGCTACAAGGTGATAGCAATCGACGCCGATCCTGACATGAACCTCGCCTCTGCCCTTGGAATCGCGCAGAACCCGCGCCCCATCACCGACTATAAGCAACTTGTGGAGGAGAGGGCGGGGATGCCAATGGGCATGTTCAAGCTCAATCCCAAGGTCGACGACGTGATGGATATGTGCGGCTGCAAAGGGCCCGACGGCGTAAGGCTCGCGGTGATGGGCACGCTGGATGCGGGCGGGACCGGCTGCATGTGTCCTGCAAGCGCCTTTCTAAAGGCTCTGCTGCGACATGTGATCGCGCGGGAGAAGGACGTTGTCATATTGGATATGGAGGCGGGAATAGAGCATCTCGGCCGTGGGACGGCCCGCGGGGTCGACGCTATGATCGTCATAGTCGAGCCTGGCTTGAGATCGGTCGAGACCGTGGAGAGGATCAAGCGTCTTGGAGAGGCAATCGGCGTTACCAACCTGCTTGCTGTGATCAACAAGACAGATGAACCTGGCATCATCGAGGAGAAGCTCGACGGGATGGGAATCCCAGTACTCGGGACCATTCCCTACGACAGGAACCTGATAGAAGCAGACCTCCACGGCAAGGCGCCGATCGACGTCGGCGGGCCCGCGGTCGAGGCAATCAGGGGGATCAAGGCAAGGCTCGAGGAGATGATAGCGGAAGGTCGGGCTTGAGGGACGCTGCTGGGTAGCTTGGAAAATATTTTGATTTGTGGATGCACTGAGTCGAGATGGTGCGGACCTGGACTGCATGCTCGGCTTCGGCGATCCAATCACAAAGGCCGGGCCAGGCTTTACCGCAGATCTGGGGATGGCACGATCTCGCACCTGCGGAAGCTAAATCCTGCCATTGGGAAGACGGGATCTCAATTCCTGCGCGCAATGATCGACCCTCGACGCCCCTCCATCGCAGGGCAAGCTCTGGCACACGGCCTGCCGCCTGCCAGGCGAAACATATCGAACAAGGGACTCCCAACAGCTAATTATCCTCGCTCTTCCTGATCAAATAGTAGCTTGCTGAGAGGGAGAAGATGATCAATGCGAATCCAGCCAGCTTGAAGCAGTCTGTGGTATCCTCGAGCTCGAGCAAGATCACATTTCTGGCAAGGGCGATTAAGGCCAGCAGGAATACGATCTGGACATTGAATGTCTTATCCAACTCATAGCCCTTGAGCGTCTCCAGCAGCTCGACGCCTATCAGAACCAGGAGTATAGTGCCAAAGAAGTTCAGCAGCTCTTTCATCTGCAGGCCGAAGACGTTCAGTATAACGTCCTGGAAAAGGGTCCAAACCAGCTCAATCGCTGCGATTATCAGGACGACAGCCATTATCCATGTCAGAATGAGGATGATAACTTCTTGCAGCTTGGCGATGAAGTCCATGAGATGGCACCACATCGACATCATGCACAGGTTTTATAAATAGTTCGTCTCCAGGGAGGAGAGTCCCTGGCGAACCCCCGGGCTTATCTGGGATATAGGCAGGTTATGCCAGCGCGACTCACCATTCTATCATATCCTTCGCTACAATCCAGTGCTCGCCCACCGTTGGCGCAATCCGCCGTCTCTTTTATGGCCGAGTATCCTGTCGTCTTCTTCAAGCTTTGCGACCACCAGAGCAGGACGCCTCTTGGCTAGGCCGAGATCAAAGATCCGAAAGGGTACTACGACCACGTCACCCTTCACAAATCTTCCCAAGCTTCGTCCTCCTCCTGGGCTAGCCACTCCTCGGCAAGGACTGATTCGCTCAGGATGGCCGTCTCGATCCCGAGCCTCTCCCTGGAGAATTTATCCTTCAAAGCTCGCTCCTCCTTTGTCATATTCCCGGGCCCGAAGCCGAGGTCAGGTCCGGCTCCTTGCGGCGTCGGCCCGTTTGGATGCGTTGAGGAAGGTCATCCCCACCACCTCGCCCTTCTCGCGCCCGATTATGACGCCGTCCTCGGCGAGCTCTTCCTCCGGCTCTCGATAGTAATACCCATGAATCTGCTGGTGTTCAACCCTTAACTCCCCACGTTTTAGGGGATATATTTAGTCAAAATGCCAATGCATATTGATTTAGGAAATACCATATTCCCTAGCAGTGTGGAATCAGAATTCTGATTTATCGATGGTATGCTGCTTGATTCATAGAATACTATCCCCTATTATTATGGAGTTAAGGTTCAACATCCTAGCTACAATTTATCTACTTGGGCGCGCAGCTGGACAGGCGGTTGTTCCGCAAATGGTTGAGCAGGAGTATGAGGGGCTCCCATGAGGACACTCGGCGATCGGATCCACATTTTGCTGCTCGACTTAGCTTGACATTGTCAGATTATCGATCAAATCGATAACGAGCGGCTTTGAAGCCTGGAATATTTTAATCGTAATATATCGATATCAGCCGACTTCTATTTATAAACAATGTGACATTGTCAAGTTAGATGCAATAGTTTGAGATTCAAGATAGAATTAATGATACTGCTATTGATTTTAGCACTCATATTTATATGTGAGTATATCGGACAAAATTGTAGAGGGGGGGATACTCGAATCCATGTCCGCTATGGCAAATAATAGCTTGATATCATCTCTATCAAACCATTTATTTATTATTTTTTTGTCGAATTCGTATATGTTTTCTTCCTTGGTGTTAAAAAGTTCAAGTATTTTTCCACGAAGTTCCTTGGATACAATAGGCGATGATAGGATTGGTGAAATAATTAACCAAGGAAAATAAATGTCAGAACTTGCTGCACGAGAATATTTGATATTATTCATCAATTTATTGCATATCGATTTTGGGATTTCTGATTCAACTAAAGTTGATATGATTTTTAATAGCCGCAAAAAAGATAATGCAGCAAAGCAGAATAGAACATCTTTATTATCAGACCAGGAGATTATTTTTTGATCCTCAAGTGAATAAATTGGCTCTCCGTAGTTTTTATTATAAAATCTTGCACATTCATCATTTGTGAATAATAATGCACCATTACCAGACCCTTCTAGTTTGACCGCAGTAAAGACAGCAGAACCAGAAAAAATACTGCTAATTGTATTATTGGACGCAATTTTTTGGGCGGCACTACTCATTTCACAATAGGTTCCTTTAGCGATTCCACCTCTTACGAGAATACCGTCCGAGATCCATT
>CAZWDT010000010.1:25710-47116 GCA_964632755.1 uncultured Methanotrichaceae archaeon | reverse complement strand
CTTCATATAAATCTCGTTGGAGGGATCACATGGGCCTCATATGAGGTTGAAGGGGTTTGAAAGGGATCTGAGGTCAGAACTTGCTGCCACGTGATAATTATAACCAGGGATCACGGACGATCACCACAAAGACATAAAGGCACAAAGACTAATACTATCTCTTTGCTCTTTGTGCGTCCTTTGTGGCTTTGTTCCTTTGTGGTTAAGTTTCTTGTAACCCATGTTCTCCAGATTCCCGGCTAAACTACCTATCATGCGCGCCCAAATGACCACCAAGTCTCCTGCTGCTACTGTTTTCTCCTATAAAAATGAGTGATGTATAATATATACAGATAACAGACCTTTCGATTGAAAGTGATTTATGCATGCCGATCTATGTATTTACAATCACACACATGAAACGTTCATGCTCCTGCAGGGCTCAGGCACAAAAGATGATATCCGATGTCATGCGGAGCTTTTTCATGCAAGTAGCTACCTGAAATCAATGGGTGTTGGAGGGGAGTAGAACAGACTCAAAAAACCTGGTGCTTTACTGCTATCGGTTTTAATTGGGATCTGACGAAGATGGGTTAGAAAACTAAAGTATAGAGACCATCCGAAGCTGTCTGCTATGATCAATATGGCATCTCTGCAACCCCAGCACTCCACACCCTCGATCGGACGTCCATGCGTCGACACCTCGATTCCAAGCACGCGCGCAATCGTAGGCGCGATATCGAGCTGTGAGACCATAGCCTTCCTCCGGGAATTGGTATATATCATTGTGATGTCATCCATTTGAGGTGATCGTAAATGAAGGTTCTGGCGTTGAACGGAAGCCCTCATATGGACGAGGGAAATACGGGCCTCATCCTCACGGCCTTTCTCGATGGCATGAGGTCGGCGGGAGCAGATATCGAGTCTTTTTGCACCCGAAAGCTGAGTATAATGCCCTGCCTTGGCGATCTTGACTGCTGGATGAAGACCCCTGGCGAGTGCTCGATAAAAGACGATATGCAGATCCTCTACCCAAAGTTCAGGGAGGCGGACGTCGTCGTCTACGCGAGCCCCGTCTACTGCGCGGGAATCACCGGTCCTCTCAAGAACCTGATTGACCGATTGGTTCCCCTATACATCCCAGGCCAGCCGGTGAGTGATCAGTTGGCGGTTCTGATCTCGACCTGCGGGGCATGGGAGTTGGAGGCGTTCTCCCCCCTGCTGGTTCAAATGGGGGCGATATTCAGGGAGCATCTCGCAGGATCCCTCCTGCGGCCCCACGCCGAGATGATGAAGCCGATGCTTGCAGGTCCTGGGCGCGAGCGGGCAGAGGCAGTAATCGCCGCCGCAAGGGAGGCCGGCCGCCAGATGGCAGCCGTTGGCCGGATCGCAAAGGAGGTGCTCGAGGATGTCGGCCGGGAGCTTGGATCCAAGGAGGAGTTCGAGAAGGCTTTCATGGAATGGATGGAAGGGATGAAGAAGGCCGCGGAGGAGAAGGATCGGTGATCCGCCTCCTACCCAACCTCCATCCACTCGACTGGCACTCCCCGCTCTTCGAGCTGCTGGGCGAGCTCCTCCATGAATATCCCCCGGCCTTGGATGCGGCGGTGCTCCGCTGTCCGTGGAAGGCCGCCTTCGTAGCCGGCGGTCGTCGAGAATATCGCACAGCTCGGGCTTCCTGCAACGCCTACGACGACGACTCGAGCACCGCGGCCTGCCAGCATCTCTGCGAGGTCTGCTGCCGGGCCGATGAGCTCTTGAGAGAGACGGCGAAATGCCGGATGGTCGAGCTGCTCTCTCGTAACTGCCCATCGATCGAGCCCTAAGAGGAGGGCCTCCGGACAGGGAAGCTGGATTATCGCCCCCTCGGGCTCGAAGGCTGGGGGATGCAGCCCCTTCAATCTGGTGTGCGGATTTAGCAGACAGTGGGCTACCAACTGGATCCTATCCCTCGTCATCGATCTTTCCATCTCTTGTATTTGATGAACTGATAGAACCTGATGCCCTCGGCATCGTCGTAGAAGACTATGCTCTCCGCCCCCTTTCCGAGGACGAGCTTGAGGCTGTTGTTGTGAAACTCCTTTACATACTCTATGTCCAAGATCTCCTCGATAGGTACGGTCTGCACCTTGTCCCAGACCAGGCCAGGCCAGACGACATGTAGATGCTTCTCCGTGACCACAAGCCAGCTGAAAATCCTCGCCTCTCCCATGCCGATCCTGGCCATGGCGAGCATCCTCTGGTTGCAGAGTCGCTCCACGAGGGCGGGGACGATGAGAAGCGGCTCCTCCCCTTGCCTCGCCATCTTGCCGACCGTTCTTCGAAGCTTCTTTGGAATCTCTATCCTGGCCTCTTCCCTCATCTCTCCATCCATGGACGACACGTTCAGGTGACGATCTTCTCCAGCTGGTCCCTATCGAGTGCCATGCGAATCTCGCGGGCAAGGCGCCTGCCTGTCGACATGGCTTGCCTCCAAAGCGCGTTTCCATAAGGATGGCCGACAGCCATATGCACATTGGTTCCGCCGCCGATCCTGGGGGCCACGTCGTAGATGTAGAAGTTCAAGTCCTTGTCGACGCAGGTCTGGAGACAGAAGGGCCCTATGATCCCGGGTCCGTAATACTCCTGGGTGGTTGCCACATACTTCTCCGCGAGGTCAAATGCCTTCTCGAGAAGGGACTCCCGAAGCGTTGCCGAGTTATGACCACAGACGGTGTACTCGGGATTGATCTGTTGCTCGCCTAGGTGCAGCTGTTGCGGGGCTGGCAGGCGGACGTGTCCGTCGAGGCTTGTCTCGAAGCGCCAGTCAATCCCCAAGAGCTCAATCCTCCTCGATAGGGGGGAGTAGAAGAAGTCTAGGTTGAAGACTGGTCCTATGATGTACCTTTCGATCCTCGCTAGCTCCAGGCCGTCCTGGTCGATCACCCCTTGCTTGAGGAGGAGGTCGGCCTTCTCGTAGTACTCCTCGTAGCTCGCTGCCGTAAAGAAGCCCCTCTCCAGCGTCTTGACCGCGTGCGGCAGCTTGACCATCACCAGACAATCGATATCCTCCGCATCGATCTGCTTCGGGTAGGGGAGGCCGCCCTTCTCCAGGAGCCAGTAGTAATCCCTTTTGTCGCCGCGCTCCTCGGAACGTAGTAGGTTTCGGGAGCCCACGAGGGGCACGGCAAAGTTCTCCTCGACGGCGTCTATTCCGCAGTAGGAGGTAAAGGAGCGGTTTGGCACGAATAGGACGTTCTTGGACCGAAGCATCTCCTGCTCCTTTCCGTTCAGGATCTCCTTAAAGGACTTCAGCACGGTCACCTCGTCAATCATCCCGTTGATCCTTTTGCCGTCCACATGCTCCGAGCGGAAGTAATTGGCATATGTCCTCTCCCGTCCCTCCTGACATACGGCGAGCGTCCTGAAGCCCTCCTCCACCGCGCCGTCGCAAACGTCCAGGGCGGAATGGGAGGCGATCAGGCCTATGAGCGGATCGCTCAGGTCGTATTCATCCAAAATCTCAAAAATTCTGCTGCGATCGATCAAGTTGAAACACCTCAAAACGACGATGCCCTTTTCAATCTGGATGCATCCTCACATATCAAGCTGACTGTTGGGCCAAGGCGAGCAGAAGCTCGCCCTTTCCGTTCTCCACCAGGTCGCCAACGTAGCGCCGATAGGTCAAGCCCTCCACCTCGACCTCATCCTGAAACTGAAACCCGGGAAGGACCGTTGTGCGGCCCCCCACACTAATGCTCCCCTTTGTCATCTCCGCCCCTGGGAGATGGGTATCCCCCCCAATCGAGATGGTGCCTCCACCGTTTGCGGCCCCCGGATAGTCACCGGCATTGCCCAAGACGTGGATGCTTCCGCCGCACATATGTTCTCCCAGGAAGACCCCTGCACTGCCCCGGACGAGGATGGATCCGCCGCGCATGCCGCACCTCTCTCCCCGGTAGCCCGAGCCCACATAGTTTCCGGCATCTCCCTTTACCTCGATCGATCCGCCGCGCATCTCCCTTCCCAACCAGTCGCTGGCCGATCCCTTGACGAGGATGTTTCCGCCTGACATGCCGGCTCCAGCATGCATTCCAAGATCGCCAAGCGCATGGATCTCCCCCGCAGACATCCTCTCGCCGATCCTCTTCACACGGGAGAAGTCGCCGTCTAGGATTATCGTGGTCTCCTCGATTGGAGCTGGCCCCCCATCCGTTTCAATTGCGAAGAGATCGCATAGCTTCGTCCTCCGGTTGCCAAGCCACAGATCGAGCGTTTCCATCTCCTCGACGGAGAGCTTTGCAAGGCCGTCTGCGGTAAGTGCCTCGGCCTCGATCGGGACCAGGTGGGAGGCGAGCGGCCGCAAGGTTATCGTCCTCATTGGGCCACCTCCACGCCGGCCCTGACCGCAACCGGGCGGGAGAGGTAGGCCTCCTGGACCATGTAGTTCGACATCTGGATGCTGTAATACTTCTCGAACTTCTCCTTCAGGGATGTCATCAGCCGGGCCATATCCTCCTCTGGCACGCTCGCGTCGGTCCAGAAGGTCCGGCCCTGTGGAATGCCAACGATCTCCCCATCGCGGGAGACGACCTCCCCCGCCTTGATGGTGTACTTCGCTTGGGTGAAAGCCCTCTCGACGAGCGCGGGATCGCTTCCCGGATCGACCTCTCGGGGATCGATCTCGTAGATGGAGACGTCTCCGTCCGCTCCGACGCCCAGATGGCCCTTCTCCTTGAGCCCAAGAACGCGGGCAGGAGCTGCCCTCGTCATCACGGCGATCTCAGCCCAGCCGAGCTCGCGATCGATGCTTCCGATCACCGACCGCTTCGATAGCATCTCCGGGAGCTTTGCCATCTCCTCCTCCCGGCGCTTGTGGCTCATAAGAAGCGCGATCACCCCAGGGTACTTAACAAACGGCCCACCGTTTGGGTTGTCCGTGGTTAAGAGCACCTTCCAGGGATCCTCGGTGAGGAGGGCAAGCTCAAGCCCTATCGCCCATTGCACAGCGTTGACTGGACTTCCTCTGATGTAGACGAGCGGCACAACGCCGCTCGACTCCTCGAGCTCGATATCGTGGTTGGACCATTTCTGGTGGAGCAGGCGAGCGTTTGCGTACTCTAGAGGGCCGTCTGCAGTCATTGTAGTTGCGCTTCCGAAGATGATCTGGCCCATATCCATTGTCGCGTGATCGTTCTTGTTGTAGTAATCGGCGATCTCCGGGGCCTTGGACTCGAAGTCCCTCCAGCCGGTCCCGCCGTAGGCCGAGAACTGCATATGAGTCACGTGGACCGCCTGGCGGTCCCGGCTCGGAACTATATCCTTCAGGAGATCGAGCGTCTCGATGGCCGTCGTGTAGTTGCCAGGCTTTCCGAGGTTGTTGAAGTGGAGGTGGATGGAATGGGGAAGGCAGAGCCTTTCGTTTGCCCTTGCGAGCTCATGGATTATCTCTGCTGGGGTGACATTGAACTCGGGCACGGGATCGTGCAGCCCTTTGACGTTGGAGCCAAATCCCCAGGCTTCGCCTCCGCCGGGATTGACTATCTTTACGCCGTAGCCCCTGCTCGCACGAAGTCCCCAGGCCACATAGGCTGAGAGCTTGGGCAGGTCTTTTTCGCCGACGCACTCCATCACCGTCCAGTTGCTTCCAAAGAGGGTCAAGGCCCCCTTGTCCAGTATGGGTATCGCCTCGAGCTCCTCGTGGGTATGGCGAGACTCGATTATGGGGGTTGCCGCCTCGAATACCGTGGTGTAGCCCATACGAGCATAGCGGTAGCCGATTGCAGGGGAGTTTGGAACCGTGTATCCGGTGCATGGTCTGCAGAGGCCGCGCAGCGGCTCGGTCCCTATGCGGCCGTCGTCTGGCCTCATGATCCTTCCGGCGTTGAGCTTGGGGCCGGCGATGTGGGAATGGGCGTCGACGCCCCCAGGCAGCACCAGCATGCCTCGAGCGTCGATCGTTGGACCACCTCCGGCCTCGGCGACCACTCCCCCATCTATGCAGATGTCCATCTCCTCGCCGAGCACTCCGTTTGCCGGATCGTAGACGACCCCGCCTTTAATGATCATCTCCAAGCCTCCTTGCGCTCTCCCTTATCTCCTTCAATATCTCCTCATCGCTTGGATAGTCCGACTCGATGACCTTTCTCATTCGAAGGGGCAGGCCATCCATGCGGTAGGCGGTGCCCTCGACCTCTACGCCGGCGATGGCGCACGGTATCACCACATCAGCGAGCAGAGTCGTGGGGTTCTCGTAGGGGTCGATCTGGATGACGGGGATCTCCGCGAGGGCCTCTACGATCGACCTCGGGAAGTTCGAGGCAGGGTCGGAAGCTATGATCAACGCTGCGTCGGCTTCCCTTCGAGCGAGCAGGTCGCATGCAGCAGTCTCCCCGGGATTGAAGTATGGCGCCCCTCGTGAGTAGTCCACGGACATCGGATATCCTCCCTCCCAGGCCATCACCTGGCCAATCCCCGCCACGTTGTAATGGCCGCGCATGGGCATGATCATGAACTTGGTGTGGGCGTTGAGCTCCGCCGTTAGGGATAAGGCGCAATCGATATTCTTGTACCTTCCCCGGCTATGGGTCAGGCCCAGGCCAAAGAAGATGGCCCCAAAGCGCGCCTTCTTGAGGATATCAACGAGATCGACGAGCATTCCTTTGGGGAGGCCGCATACCTCGTCGCCCAATATCTCGGCCTTGCCCGCGAGGATCAGGCGAAGGGCGCTTATCACCTGGTAGTCGGTCCCTGGATCGATCCGTATGAATCGATCGGCCAGCCTTGCGGTGCGAGTCTCCCTCACGTCGATAACTACGACCGTCCTCCCCTTTCGACCTTCGGGGGTAAAGCGCCCAGTGGAGTTGGAGGAGTACCTGCGCATGTGGCGAGGATGTGCCTCGGCCGGATTGCATCCCCAAAACAGTATCAGATCGGCCCTGTTCTTCACCTGGCCAAGGGTGGCCCCGGCAAGCCCCTTCTCCTCTACGCCGATGACGGAAGGGCCATGGCAGACGGTCGCCGTGGAGTCTATCACAGCGCCTATCTCCTCTGCTAAGAGCACCCCCTCCTCATGGGCCTCGCACACGGTGGACGCCCAGCCGTAAAGGAGGGGTCGCTTCGCCGCCTTTAGAATGCTCGCCGCCCGGTCATAGGCCTCCTGATACCCGACCTCGACGAGCTCGCCATCTTGACGGATCATGGGTTTGGATATCCGCCCGTGTCCGGGCCCGTGCCCTAAGATCTTGGAGGAGCCAAGCCTGCAGGCCCCCTTTACCTTTACTATGCCCTCATCGTTCGTCTCAACCCTGATATCGTCGCAGAGACAGCCGCAGAAGGAGCAGATGACGTCCTCGTGGATCAAGTCCTCGTCCTCCCGAATCGGCCGAAAAGCTCTCGAATCGCGAGGACTGGGAAGGTGGTGACCTTCACCTCCACATGCACTCCTTTGTACTGGGGGGTGCCGCAGCCTGATGTATCCGGACCCACCAGGCAGTTGGCCCAGGGACCCATGGGGATGAATATAATGCCGGGATCAAGTCCTCGGTCCTCCTGTGGTGCTAGGATGACGCTACCATGCTCGCTCGTCACCTCCAGGTTTTCGCCTGGGGAGATCCCAAGCCCGCGCAAGTCCGCCTGTGAGAGCGAGCAGGAGGAGGCCTCCCGGAAGTAGTCCGGGGACATCTTTGCCTCGCAAGCCGCACCCTGCCCCAGGGTTCGTCCAGAGATCATTATCGCCTTCACGGAAACCACCATTATCTGAGCATCCAACTTATGTCATCCACCGCTAAAAAGGGTGCGGTCTAGAGCTGCGAAGGACGCGGGCGCCTCATGCGCACCCGAGGAGTGCATCATGTTTATATATGTCCACTGGATTGATGGATAGTTCACCGGCTGGAGAGGGTAATTTGCCAAAAGCTTGGAAGTTCGGAGACGATATAGACACCGATGCCATCATACCTGGTCGCTACCTGGTGATGAATGATCCCTTGGATCTGGCCAAACATGCCTTCGAAGGGATTCGATCCCAGTTCGCGGGCCAAGTGGAGCCTGGCGACGTGATCGTTGCAGGCAGCAACTTCGGATGCGGCTCTTCCAGGGAGCATGCCCCCTTGGCCTTAAAGGGAGCAGGCGTGAAGGCCGTGGTCTCCAGATCGTACGCCCGAATATTCTTCCGCAACTCCATCAACGTGGGCCTTCCCTTGCTGGTATGCGATGAAGTGGATAGGATTAGGGATGGAGATCGCCTCAGCCTGGACCTGGACCGAGGGATCATCCACAATCTGGATCGCCTTGAGGACTACAATACCACGCCCCTCCCCCCCTTCCTTCAGGAGATCGTAGAGGCGGGTGGGCTGATCCAGTACACCAAGAGACAGGTAGGTACTGCATGATATACAAGGTGCCGGTCATCCCCGGCGACGGAATCGGGCCCGAGATCATTGCCGAGGGCAAGAAGGTCTTGGAGGCCGCAGCGGATAAGCACGGCTTTGGCCTCGAATGGATAGAGTATCCACTCGGAGCGGAGCATTTCCTCGAGACGGGCGAGCTCGTCGGCGAGGAGACGCTGAAAGAGCTTGGTCGCTACAGGGCCATCTACCTTGGATCGATCGGCGATCCGCGGGTCAAGCCGGGCGTCCTCGAGAAGGGCATCCTCCTCGCGATGAGGTTCTACTTCGACCAATACATCAACCTCAGGCTGGTCAAGCTGCTCGACGGAGTATGGACGCCCCTCAAGGACAAGGGCCCCCAGGATATCGACTTCGTTGTGGTGCGGGAGAATACCGAGGACTTCTACATCGGCCAGGGAGGCCGGGCGAAGGCCGGACGAAGCCGAGTGGAGTTCGAGGTGATGCGTAGCCTTTACCAGGTCAAGTTCGGCCTGGATGTGGAGTCCGATGGTGACGAGATAGCCTTTCAGATCGGCATGGTCAGCCGAAAGGGCTGTCGCCGCGTTATGGAGTATGCCTTTGAGCTTGCCGCGTCAAGACCGGATCACCATCTATCGAGCGTCGATAAGGCGAACGTGCTGAGCGATATCTACGGCTTCTGGAGGGAGATATTCGAGGAGACCGCGGCGGGATACCCAAAGGTCAAGACAGACTTCAACTTCGTCGACGCCATCACCATGTGGTTCGTCAAGAATCCCGAGTGGTTCGATGTGGTCGTTGCCCCCAACATGTTTGGAGATATCATAACCGATCTTGGAGCGATGATACAGGGCGGCCTTGGGCTTGCTCCTGGCGCAAACCTGAACCCAGAGGGGACGAGCATGTTCGAGCCCATCCACGGATCAGCGCCGAAGTACAAGGGTCTGAACAAGATCAATCCGATAGCCACCATCTGGTCGGGGGCCCTCCTCCTCGAACATCTCGGCGAGCCGAATGCTGCAAGGGATGTGGTCGCAGCAATTGAGGCCAATCTCAGGCAAGGCAGCATAAGGACTTACGATCTCGGCGGGACCTCCACGACGTCCGAGGTGGGCGACGAGGTGGCCAGGTTGATCAAGGAGTCGTGAGGGTTTAAGGGAAAAAGCTTTATGCTGGACAACTTTAACCCTTGCATAGTGCAGTCCAAGGCGGAACGAAGATGGGCTGAATCGCTCATATGGGCTCGTAGCTCAGTTAGGCAGAGCGCCTGGCTTTTAAATTTTTGGATGAAGATACCAGGTGGCCGAGGGTTCAAATCCCTTCGAGCCCGCTTATAGCTGATTCTGAGATATAGGAGGAGGTTGCTTGAAGAAGTTCTCCGTGCTGGATCATGATCTGGTACCCCCCCATATCCTGCTCTCACCGGAGGTGGCTGAAGAAGTCCTTCGCAAGTTCAACGTGGAGGCTTCACAGCTTCCTAAGATCCACGTGAACGACCCGGTGATAAAAGAGATCGGGGCCAAGGTGGGGGACGTCATCAAAGTGATCAGGCACAGCCCGACAGCCAAGGAGTCGGTATTCTACAGGCTCGTGATAGATTGAAAAGGGTGGATTGAGGGTTTGCTGGATAGAAATGTTCTTTATACGGCTTATTTTACCACGGACAAGCTGGTACATCATCACATAAATTCGTTCAACGAATTTATCGATAGGGGTCTGCAGAAGGTCATCGACGAGGTGAGAGTAATAGAGACGAACATCGAGGATACCTACGTCAGGCTGGGACGCATCCATGTTGACCGGCCGATGGTGCGAGAGGCGGATGGGTCGGTTGAGCGGCTCTACCCCAATGATGCCCGGCTCAGGAACCTTAGTTACTCCTCTCCCATCAAGCTGGAGATGACAATAGTCGAGGGGGAGAAGGAGAAGGATATGGTGGAGGCGGGGATTGGCACGCTTCCCATCATGCTCATGTCCAAGGTCTGCAACATGGTCGACCTCTCGCCAGATGAGATGGTGACCTATGGGGAGGACCCCATGGATCCGGGTGGTTACTTCGTGGTAAATGGCTCTGAGAGGGTGATCATGACGCTCGAGGACCTGGCTCCAAACAAGATTCTCGTCGAGTTCAACCAGAGGTACGATGAGAACATTGAGGTTGCCAAGGTCTTCAGCCAGAGGCAGGGATACCGATCGCTGGTTATCGTCGAGCGGGGGAAAAAATCAATACTGGAGGTCTCATTCCCCTCTGTATCAGGACGGCTGAACTTCGTAACTCTTGTTCGCGCCCTCGGGATGGAGACCGATATGGACATCGTGAAAGCGGTATCCGATAATCCCGAGATCATCAAGTTCATGCTGGAGAACCTGGAGGAGGCGGAGGTCTCCACCAACGATGAAGCCCTTGAGAAGATCGGCTCGCGCGTTGCTGCGGGCCAGGCGAAGGAGTACCAGAGGAAGAGGGCCACATATGTCCTCGATAGGTACCTGCTTCCGCATATCGGCGTCGATGAAGGGGTCCGCTACGCAAAGTCCCTCTTCCTCGCCCGGATGGCCGAGGCATGCTTCGAGCTCGCACTGAACCATCGCGGCGAGGACGATAAGGACCACTACTCCAACAAGAGGCTGAAGCTCTCTGGGGACCTGATGGAGGACCTATTCAGGGTGGCCTTCAACAGGCTTACGAGGGACATAAAGTACCAGCTGGAGCGGGCGAGCATGAGGAATCGCGACCTGAACGTCATCACCACCGTTCGAGCGGACGTCTTGACCGAGAGGATGATCCATCCCCTTGCTACAGGCAACTGGGTAGGCGGGAGGACGGGCGTCTCACAGCTCTTGGACCGGACCGACTACATGGCAGCGCTGAGCCATCTGCGCAGGGTCATATCTCCCTTGTCCAGGTCCCAGCCTCACTTCGAGGCACGCGATCTGCACGCTACACAGTGGGGTCGGATCTGTCCCAGCGAGACGCCAGAGGGCCCCAACTGTGGCCTTGTGAAGAACTTCGCCCAGGCGGTGGAGCTCTCCAAGGGGACAGAGGATTATGAGGACGTAAGGAGGATGCTTTACGAGATGGGCGTGATACCGATGGGTGATTACGATGGCTAGCAGCGCAAGGGTATTCCTGAACGGGGAGATCGTGGGCCATAATCCCCAGCCTGAGAAGCTTGTCTCAGAGATGAGACGTCTTAGGCGTTGCGGCCAGATCAGCAACCAGGTCAATATAGCCTTCTTCGAACGCACCGGTGAGATCGTTATCAATACCGATTCGGGCCGGGCTCGCAGGCCTTTGATTAATGTGGAACGCGGCCATCCCATGGTGACGGAGGAGCACGTTTCGATGGTGGATCGGGGGGAGCTGACCTTTGGCGACCTCGTCGATATGGGACTGATCGAGTATCTCGACGCCGAGGAGGAGGAGAACACTCTGATCGCCATCTGGGAGGACGATCTAACGCCTGAGCATACCCATCTGGAGCTGGATCCCTCATTGATACTGGGCATATGCACGGGTCTAGTGCCCTATCCGGAGCATAACGCAAGCCCTCGCAACACCATGGGGGCGGGGATGGTCAAGCAGTGTCTTGGAATGTCCATGGCGAACATGAGGCTTCGGCCGGACACCAGGAGCCACTACCTGCACTATCCTCATCAGGCACTGGTCCGCACCAGGACCGCGAGGGCAATTGGCTTCGACCAGAGGCCGGCTGGCCAGAACTTCGTAGTGGCCGTCCTCTCCTACGAGGGGTATAACATCGAGGATGCCCTCGTCATGAACAAGGGCTCAATCGAGCGTGGCATTGCCCGCAGCCACTTCTTCCGGGTATCGGAGGCCGAGGAGCGCAAGTACCCCGGAGGCCAGGAGGACAAGTTCGAGATCCCGGACCTCGAGGTGCGCGGCGCAAGGGGCTCGGAGACATACGAACAGCTCGACGACGACGGCCTTGTGAACCCCAACGCCTATGTGGGGCCAAACGACGTGCTCGTAGGGAAGACCAGCCCGCCCCGTTTCCTGGAGGAGCCAAGCGAGTTCGGGATAACGCCCCAGCAGCGAAGGGAGACCTCGGTCACCATGCGCTCAAATGAGAAGGGCGTTGTGGATATGGTTATACTGACCGAGTCCCAGAATGGGAACCGGCTCGCCAAGGTGAAGTCCAGGGACCAAAGGGTGCCCGAGCTCGGGGACAAGTTCGCGTCCAGACACGGCCAGAAGGGCGTATTGGGCCTGATCGTGCCGCCCGAGGATATGCCCTTCACTGAGAGCGGCATGGTCCCCGACCTCCTCCTCAATCCACATGCCATCCCATCGAGGATGACGGTGGGTCACGTACTTGAGATGATCGGGGGAAAGGTTGGGTCCTTGGAGGGCCGATTCATTGATGCCACCGCCTTCTTGGGGGAGACCGAGACGGACCTTCGCGGTGCATTGACCAAGTTCGGATTCTCTCACACGGGCAGGGAGATTTTCTACTTCGGCACCACCGGAGAGCAGGTGATGGCCGACGTCTTCATGGGGGTCATCCTCTACCAGAAGCTCTATCATATGGTCTCGGGGAAGATGCACGCTCGTTCCAGAGGACCGGTACAGGTGCTCACGAGGCAGCCTACCGAGGGGCGGGCCCGCGAGGGCGGCCTCCGGTTCGGAGAGATGGAGAGGGATGTTCTCATCGCCCATGGGGCTGCATTGGCACTGAAGGAGCGGCTGGTCGACGAGTCGGACAAGGTGACAGAGCTCGTCTGCAGCAATTGCGGGGTAATCGCCATACATGACAAGCGCAGGAACGCGGACTATTGCCCAGTCTGCGGTGCGGACACGGAGATATATCCAGTGGAGATGAGCTACGCCTTCAAGTTGCTGCTCGACGAGATCAAGTCTCTGGGCGTGGCTCCACGTCTCATACTGGAGGATGCGGTGTAACCATGACCGTTCCAAAGAGGATTGGAAAGATCCGTTTCGGGCTCATCTCCCCCCAGGAGTTCAGGAAGATGAGCGTGGTGAAGATCATCACCGCCGATACCTACGACGATGATGGCTTTCCCATCGACATGGGCTTGATGGACCCCAGGCTCGGGGTCATCGATCCGGGCTTGCGCTGTCGATCTTGCGCCGGCCGGCCTGGCGAGTGTCCAGGCCACTTCGGCCATATAGACTTGATCGCCCCGGTCATTCATGTGGGATTTGCCAAGCTGATCAGAAAGCTGCTTCGGGCCATCTGTCGGGACTGCTCCCGTCTGATGCTCCTCGAACATGAGAAGGCGACCTATATCGAGCAGATCAAGACGCTCGTGCACCTCGGCCAGCCCACGGACGACCTCGTGAGCAAGATCTTCGCCGAGGCTCGCAAGCACAAGACCTGCCCCTACTGTGGGGCTCCTCAGCAGGAGATCAAGTTCGAGAGGCCGCTCGCCTACATCGAGGAGGGCCATAAGCTGACCGCCTCAGACATCAGGGACCGTTTCGAGAAGATCCCAGATGCGGACATCGAGGCCGTAGGGATGAATTCGGCAACCGCAAGGCCTGAGTGGCTGATATTGACCGTTTTGCCCGTGCCCCCTGTGACGATGAGGCCCTCGATCACTCTTGAGAGTGGCCAAAGAAGCGAGGACGACCTTACCCACAAGCTAGTGGACATCATCAGGATCAACCAGCGATTCCAGGAGAATAGGGAGGCTGGCGCTCCCCAGCTCATCATCGAGGACCTCTGGGAGCTCCTCCAATATCACGTCACAACATTCCTCGACAACACGGTCTCCGGCGTTCCTCCCGCTCGTCATCGAAGCGGCCGCCCTCTAAAGACGCTCTCGCAGAGGCTCAAGGGAAAGGAGGGTCGATTCAGGGGTTCGCTATCGGGCAAGAGGGTCAACTTCAGCGCAAGGACGGTCATATCACCCGATCCCAACCTCAGCATAAACGAGGTGGGCGTGCCGCTTGAGGTGGCAATGGAGCTATCTGTTCCATTGATTGTGAATGTCAGGAACATGGAGGTTATCAAGCAGTTCGTACGGCGGGGCCCTGATAACCATCCCGGGGTGAACTACATCACAAGGTCCGATGGGCGAAGGGTCAAGGTGACGGACAAGAACTGCGAGGAGGTTGCGGACCAGCTTGAGATTGGATGGAAGGTCGATCGACAGCTCAACGACGGGGATATCGTCCTCTTCAATCGGCAGCCTTCCCTTCATCGCATGAGCATCATGGCCCATAGGGTCAAGGTGATGCCCTACAAGACATTCAGGCTTAACCCGGCGGTATGTTCTCCTTACAACGCCGACTTCGACGGGGACGAGATGAACATGCACGTTCCCCAGACCGAGGAGGCCAGGGCCGAGGCGCACATACTAATGCGCGTCCAGGAGAACATCCTCTCTCCGCGTTTCGGAGGCCCCATCATCGGGGGAATTCACGATTACGTCACGGGATCCTTCCTCCTTACCCATGGCAGGAAGCCGATCGACCGGCAAGGTGCGATGGAACTCTTAAAGAAGTACGACGGCATCGATCTGCCTCCTCCTGCGGGGACGGACGATGGTGGCGAGCCCTACTGGACTGGCAAGCAGATCTTCAGCCTGATCTTGCCTCGAGGCCTCAATCTGACCTTCAAGGCAGATTTCTGCCCCTCATGCGACCAGTGCAAGGAGGAGAACTGCGAGAACGACGCCTACGTGGTGATCAGGGACGGGAATTTGATCCAGGGCACCATAGACTCGGCGGCGATCGGAGCCTTCAAGGGAAAGATCACCGACCGCGTCATCAAGCAGTTCAATCCAACGATCGCAAGCACCTTCCTAGATCGCATGACGCTTCTCGCCCTGCGGGGGATAATGCTCGCCGGGTTTAGCTTCGGGATCGACGATGAGGATATTCCTGCCGCAGCATCGGATCAGATCAAAGAGGTGACTAGGGTTGCCCGGGAGAACGTGGAGAAGCTCATTTCCGCATACAATGCGGGAGAGCTCGAGCCGTTGCCGGGTCGGACGCTCGACGAGACCCTGGAGATGAGGATCATGCAGACATTGGGCAAGGCCAGGGACAGCACGGGCCAGATCGCCGGGCGTTACCTGGGACTTGACAACAGCGGCGTCGTCATGGCTGTCAGCGGGGCTCGCGGTTCCATGCTCAACCTGACTCAGATGGCTGCCTGCGTGGGCCAGCAGTCTGTGCGTGGCGAGCGCATCAGTCGAGGGTACGCCGACCGCACATTGCCTCACTTCCGGCGGGGCGATCTCGGGGCGGAGGCTCATGGATTCGTCGAGTCCAGCTACAAGGATGGTCTCAATCCCACGGAGTTCTTCTTCCACGCGATCGGCGGACGCGAAGGCCTCGTGGATACGGCCATCAGGACATCACAGAGCGGTTATCTCCAGCGACGCCTGGTAAACGCCCTCCAGGATCTCGAGGTGAAGTACGACGGAACGGTTAGGGAGACGAGGGGCATGATAGTGCAGTTCCGTTATGGCGAGGACGGCGTGGATGCTTCGCGGAGGGACTATGCAGGTCCAGAGAACGTGAAAAGGATCATCGGTCGCGTCTTAGCCTCGGAGGATAGAAAGCCATGTTGAACGAGGCCGAGGTGGAAGAGGCCATAACGTCCCTGGATTTCCCCCAGAGCATCGTGGCTGCGCTCCGGGAGGGGCTTTCCGGGGTGGGCTTAACGAGGGAGCTGTTGGACAAGATCCTGGAGCACGTGATGGCCGACTACGATCACGCCAAGGTGGAGCCATGTGAGGCGGTCGGCGTCGTTGCCGCACAGTCGATAGGCGAGCCCGGCACACAGATGACCATGCGGACCTTCCACTACGCAGGCGTCGCCGAGATCAATGTCACACTCGGCCTTCCCCGGCTGATCGAGATAGTGGATGCGAGGAAGGTCCCCTCCACTCCCACGATGACGATACGGCTTATTGAGCAGTATGCTGGGGATAGGGACCTTGCCCGAGAGGTTGCCTGGGCGATCGAGTCCACATCCATCCTCCATCTGGGGTCCATTGCAACCGATCTTGCGGAGATGAACGTGCTCATAGAGCTGAGCTCCGAGGCGCTCGTCCAGCGCAAGATCACTGCCAAAGAGGTGGCCGAGAGGCTAGGAGAGGAGATGCGCCTATCGGTTGATCAGCCGGGTGGGGGCAACCTATTGATCATGGCCCCAAAGGAGCCCTCCTACAGGGAGCTGCTCCAGCTGGTGGAAAAGATAAAGAAGCTCTCCCTCAAGGGAATTGATGGGATTAAGCGAGTGGTGATCAGGAAGGAGGGCGACGAATATATCCTCTATACTGAGGGATCCGCGCTGAAGAAGGTCCTCCAGTTCGAGGGCGTGGACCCCGGCCGCACCAAGACGAACAATATCACGGAGATCGGCGAGGTACTGGGCATAGAGGCTGCCAGGAATGCCATCATCAACGAGGCCACCGACACCTTGCGGGAGCAGGGTTTGGCCGTGGACGTCAGGCATATCATGCTCGTATCCGACATTATGACCTGCGACGGCGAGATAAAACAGATCGGTAGACATGGGGTCTCTGGGGAGAAAGCGAGCGTCCTTGCGAGAGCCGCCTTCGAGGTCACAGTGAATCACATACTAGATGCAGCCATCCGCGGGGACGTCGACGATCTTCGGGGCGTAACCGAGAACGTGATAGTAGGTCAGCCTATACAGCTTGGGACAGGCGATGTGCAACTAGTGGCAAAGAGATGAGGTAATACGATGATAAACATAGATCGAGCGCTCAGAAGTTCGATAAGGACGGGAAAGGTGGTTCTGGGGTCGAACCAGACGATCGAGTTCGGAACAAATGGGCAGGCGAAGCTGATCATATATGCGGAGGACTGCCCTCAGCATGTCAAGACCGATCTGACGGTCCTGGAGATACCGATCTACAGGTACCAGGGCCGGGGCAAGGATCTTGGATCCGCTTGTGGAAAGCCATTTTCAGTCTCTGCTCTCGCCATAATCGATCCCGGTGAGTCCGAGGTCATGGCCCTGCTCCGAGAGATTCGAGGTGTTGAGAATGAGTGAGTTCAAGCTCACCACCGAGGGTATCAGATACATTGCATTATTCGAGAGTCTTACAGGGGGCATGGCCAGGGATTGCATCGTGGACGATGAGAACGAACGCATCATATTCGTCATCAAGAAGGGGGATATGGGGGCGGCGATTGGCCGAAAGGGAAGCAATATTAACCGGGTCAAGAAGTCCATAGGCAAGCAGATCGAGATCGTGGAGTACAGCGAGGACGTGAACGAGTTCTTGGAGAACCTCTTCCAGCCGGCCGAGATCAAGAACGTATCTGTGGTCGACAAGAACAATAAGCGATTGGCTTATGTAGAGGTAGCAAACAAGGACAAGGGCATTGCCATTGGGCGGGACGGCCGGAATATATTGAAGGCCAAGATGCTCGCTTCTAGGCATCACGGTGTTGACGATATAATAATTCAATAGGATTGGCCGGAATTCCCCAGTCGCGGCGGCCAGGGGCAGGACGGGCATTCACAATCAATCAGGTGAAATAATGGGTAAGGGAATTTACGCTGCCAGAAAGCTGGAGAGCGACAGGAAGACCCTGCGGTGGAGCGATCCTCATTACATCAAGCGAGCTTCAGGGATGAAAATAAAGGCAGATCCCCTCGGCGGAGCTCCCATGGCGAGGGGGATCGTCTTGGAGAAGGTTGGAGTTGAGGCCAAGCAGCCCAACTCCGCCATCAGGAAGTGCGTGCGGATACAGCTGATCAAGAACGGCAGGCAGGTGACCGCTTTCTGTCCTGGAGACGGGGCAATAGGGTTCATCGATGAGCACGATGAGGTGGTCGTGGAGCGCATCGGCGGCAGGATGGGCCGATCGATGGGCGACATTCCCGGTGTGCGGTTCAAGGTCGTAGGTGTAAACAACGTATCCCTGATGGAGATGGTATCCGGGCGCAAGGAGAAGCCTGTTAGGTGAGGCATATGAAGGTATTCGGTAAATGGGATCCGGCAGAGGCGGAGATCGCTGATATCAGCATCAAGGGCTACATGAACCTCTCCCCAAAGCTTGTCCTCCACTCCGGCGGCAAGCATGCCAAGCAGCAGTTCAAGAAGTCGGAGCAGCATATAGTAGAGCGTCTGATGAACAAGATGATGAGGAAGGAGAGGAACTCCGGCCAGAAGCAGGTCGCCTACAAGATCGTGGAGGAGGCCTTAGATATAATCCATCAGAGGACCAAGGAGAACCCTCTCACCGTATTGGCCCAGGCGATATCCAACGCCGGTCCCCGTGAGGAAGTTGTCCGGCTGAAGTACGGCGGAATCACCGTTCCAAAGGCGGTGGATACCTCTCCCCAGCGAAGGGTGGATGTGGCCTTGATGCTCCTCACCAAGGGGGCATGGCAGGCCTCCTTCAAGAAGAAGCGGTCGGCCCAGAGCGCTCTCGCTGACGAGATAATCTCTGCGGCCAACTACGATATCAAGAGCTATGCCGTGAACAGAAAGGACAGCGCCGAGCGGGTGGCAAAGGCAGCCCGTTAATCCCGAGCGTGGGGCCCCAATGGGGCCTCTGCCCTTTCGGTCTGGTACTTTTTTTTGGCCACACGCCGACTGGAAGCGACCTTCCCAGAAGATCGATCATCATCATTCCCAGTGCATTATTCTCGAAGATGGCCTTGAAACGAGCCTCGCTCTCGGCCAAGGCCTCAACAATCCTCTTGCCCTCGGTGATATCGAGTCCCACCATCTGGTATTCTACCTCCCGGCCGAATTCGCCGGTAATGGCCGTGAGGTTCCACCTGAACTAGCGTGTTTGCCCCAAGGCATCGATATCAGACGGTTTTCGCCGGCGAGGCTGTCCGGCATCTCCCGCCCCAGAGCAGCCAATGCGACCTCCGCCCTCCCTTTTTCCTGGCCAATTGCTAGCGAGATGATGTTCTGTCCCACAAGCTCGTCCTCCCTCTTGCCGATGAATCGACAAAGCGCCTTGTTGACATAGATGAAGGTGCCATCGGGCAGAATTCGACATACGAGGGCGGGCTGATTTTCCACAAGAGCCCGGTAGTGGGCGTTGCTCTTCCTCAAACGCTTCTCCGTCTGCTTTCGCGCCTCTATCTCCTGTAAGAGCTCATCGTTCAGCCTTGTCAACCTGGCCGTCCTCTCCTCCACCCGTCTCTCCAACTCACAGTTGGCCTTGTGCAGATCGCTAATATCGGCTATCAGGGAAATGCTCCCTACCACCCGCCCATCTTGCCAGCGTGGGGCTCCTGCAATCCTTATATGGAGATCCCCGCCCTCCCTTTTCAGGCGAAGCTCATAGAGGGTGGCCTTCCCAGCCATGCGCAACCTTCGAGCCTCCTCCAGGGGGGCAGCTCATCGGCTGGGACGAACTTATCTATGGACCTGCCCACCGTATCGTCCGGTCGAGATCCCACCATGGATGAAAAGGCTGGATTGACGTACAAGAAACGCCAATCCTCTCCGGTTACAACCAGCCCCAGACCCAGGGAGTCGAAAAGGTGCTTCGCTTGGTAGATCAGGTCCAGATCATCCTTTGGATCCAGGGAGCATTCCCTCCGATATGTAAGCACATATAGATCGAGCAATGAGTCTGCGATTAATATGCATTATATATTGCGACACTCCCCTCTGTTGGAATGTTTCTAGAATGCCCATGCCATCTGGTCTTCCGTTTTAGGCGACATAAATTGCCAGGTGGTCGAGCCTCGCCCTATATGGTGGCGTCCAGGCCTGCGGAGGCATCCACATCACTCCCCACCTGCTCACCACATGGGGGCGTGGTCTCCCATAATATGGTGGCGCAAGAGTTCGATCTCCTCCATCCTCTGCCCTCTTGGAGGGCGATCTTCGATCCTCTGTGCCTGCCATCCACCATCGCAGTCCGCCGGCGGCGGGCCGGATATGAGGACGATTCGATAGTGGATCTCCCCATTCCCACGGCGAAGCGATATATCTCCCTCACCGGACCAGGCGCCCTCATCGGCCCTCGATCTGATCTCTATATGGCCGACGACCTCCCCGCTCCTCAGGGCGTCCATTCCAGCAGATCTCTTCAAGTCCGCCTCCAGCCTCGAGCCACCATCATCCAACTCCCGGTTTATGTTGCAGAGGAGGTAGTGGTCCTCCCCAAGCATTATCCACCCCCTGGCGACGGGCGTTCCTTCCATCCTGGAGATCTCATCCTTTATCTCCTCGATCGTCCTCCCCTCACTTAGCAAGGACCGTGCGAGGGATGGCTGGATCCCAACTCCGTCGATCAGGTCCAATCGAAGGGGGGCGATTCCCTGATTGGAGAATGCAAGGCCATCGGACGTGAAGTGACCGCATCCAAATCTTCTCTCCATTCCGCGAGGCGGCTGCGCAGGATCTCCGGCCAAAGCATTCGAAAAGGACTCAGCAGGTGTCTCGATGGGACCCGATATGGCAACGATCGATATGGATAAAAGGAACGCGAGAGCAGCCGAGATGCTCATAGCCTTCATCGGCACCTCCCGCAGTTCGAGCGCAATCCTTCGGCTCGGCTCGGACTGGAAGGCCTTCCCTTCCGTGGTAGAATCCCCTCTTCGCCCAGGCCATCTGCCATGGGGGAGGGAGCGGAGATGATCATTCGATCGTATCTTGGATCCATCGCCGAGACCTCATATAACGGGGAAGAGGTCATGGGTCGCTTGGCCCATAACCCTCTTGAACGGTTCACGAAAGCTTATGCACGACCTCTCGGTGAACCATCATTACCGAATCGGTCCGTCATCCTGCCAGGTCCATTCTGAGCTCTATCTTCCATTTGGCATCCGGCGCCCATCTGATTTCCTGCTCCCATCATGCCGCCGTCTCCCATTGGGCAGCCAGGGCCCATCATGCCGCAGAACTTGCCGCTCTCCTTGAGCTCTGCAAGGGTCATGTTCTCCATCTCGGCCCTCTTCTGCTCCCTGAGGGCCTGGATCTCTGCAAGGGTCATGTTCTCCATCTCGGCCCTCTTCTGCTCACGAAGAGCCTGGATCTCGGCAAGCGTCATCCCGTCGAGCTCCTCCTGGCTGATATCGAGGTCGAGCAGACAGAGGTCCCCGCCCATGAAGGGATGCATCCCGTCAGGACCG
>CAZWDT010000010.1:1488-25610 GCA_964632755.1 uncultured Methanotrichaceae archaeon | reverse complement strand
GAGGTCGAGCAGACAGAGGTCCCCGCCCATGAAGGGATGCATCCCGTCAGGACCGGCCTGTCGTCCATCGCCTTGACATCCATCGGCTTGTCGTCCATCGAAGCGCTGATTATCGAAGCGACCATCGCCCTTGAAACGCCCCTGCTCCTGGACGTCTGCAAGCGTCATGTTCTCGCGCTCGGCCCTCTGCTCTTCTCGCATCTGCTTGAGGTCGCTAAGGGTCATGTTCTCCATCTCGGCCATCTTCTGATCCTTGAGCTCCTTGAGCTCGGCCAATGTCATGTTCATCATCTCTTCATCGGTTAGGTCCATCTGCCATGACCCAACCCCGTGGCCGTTTCCCCATGGCATGGCTATTGTGGGCGCTGCCAGAAGGCAGAGCGCTGCCATTACCATCATCGAACTTGCTATTCTCACTCTTTATACCTCCATTAAGGAAGGCTCCGACGTGTACGTTTTTTTTTTGGGGGGCGGAATCGCCCTCCCAACGCCTGGAGCCAACTCCTTGCCCTAACATCATCGCCGAACGATAGAAGAAGGTGGAGGGGTACGAACCGGAACGGAACGGTCTTGAACCATTCTGAACCGTTCGGAACGCTTCCATTGGCCTTTTTGCCGGGGAGATCTTGGAATCCTTTGCGATGACGCGCCCATTCTCACCTGTACCTCTTCGCTATCGACTTGTCGATCCAGATCTTGAGGCCATGAATCAGTCGCGAGGGCATGGCGACGCATAGGCCGCCGTATACGCCCACAGCAGAGCCGCTGCCTATGGATATCAAGGCCATGGGGTTCTCGGTGCTGGCAAGCACGGAGTATGGCGCGAAAGGATGTCCTCTCGCCATGCGGGAGAGGTTATCGGCCATATGTTTTGCTTGTCTCTCAGCCTCGATCCCCGTCTTCGTGGCAAGCCTCCCATCTATCTCGATCCAAGCGGTATCGCCTATGGCGTAGATCTCGTCCTTCACTCGGAAGTAGGGGTCGGTCAGCAGCCAGCCGTTCTTCTTGGGCAGATCGAGCCCTTCTACGAAACGCGATGGCTTGATCCCCGTCGTCCATATCGCCATGTCGCAGTCGAGCGAGGATCCGTCGGAGAAGGCTATGCTGTCGGGAGAGACCCCCTCCACCTGTCTGGATGTGAGGACATTCACCCCCCTCTTGTATAGGGCCCTCTCCACATGGCTCGATGTGGACTGGGGAAACTGGGGGAGCAGCCGCTCCCTCATCTCCACGATATATATGTCGCTCTCCAGGCTATCTGCGAGAACGCAGGCCGTCTCCACGCCGGTGAGGCCGGAGCCTATTATCATGATCCGGCTGGGATTCTCGCGCTCTATGAACTCCCTCGCCCGGATGGTCTGATCAAGCGTATTGATGGAGAAGGTGTGCTCTGTCCCCTTGACGCCGAAGTAGTTCTGCCCTGCCCCTGTTGCAATCACCGCCACGTCGAACTCCACCCGTTTATTCTCGCAGATGACCGCTCCATTCTCCAGGCCTAGCGCGCGCTCTCCGACCAGGGTGGCCCCCTTATTCCAACAGAAGGGCATCAGGGGGGCGGTGAGGTCTTCCATCCTGACCAATCCCGCGAGGAAGTCGGGGTAGAGGGCCTGGACCTCTATCCAGGACTTGGGCTCGATTAGGGTGACATCGAGCAACCTCTCGGAGGTTGCGTTTCGGGCGAGCTCCGCTCCGGCGATGCCGCCTCCGATAATTGCCACGCGAATCCGGTCCTTCATCGTGGGATTAATGGACCTCAAGATATTTCAGGGCTTGCGTCGCTCGATGGACTCGCCAAATCTTGTGAATATGTTTAGGAACCATTAAATCCCTTAAAATCCTATTATTGATGGTGAATACCCATGAGATACATGGCCTTCAAGGCCTTGATTCTAACGATACTCTTGCAGTCCGCTTGCATGGCGGCCTCCTTCAGCGTCAGCTCGGGGGAGGGGGGCTCTGCTACTATCGCTGTGAGCTTCGATCTCGACTCATCGACGGAGATGGAGCAGAGCATTGATATGACGCGAGGGGGGCTCGTCGAGGGCCTCCAGATTGATGGAGAGGGCCATAACGTGGTCTCTCGGACTTTGAGCGCCAGCGGGTCCACGATATCGGGCAGCCTCTCGGCCGAGGGCGGCCTGGCCTCACAGGCTTGCTCCTATGCGCACGATAGGGAGATGGCGCTCTCTCAGCAGGCAGAGGCACGTGGCCAGGCGCAGATGGAGGTTGCAGGATCGCTCAATGCCCGCGCCGCCTCTCAAGGGGTGGGGGTAGATAGCGGCCTTCTCTCGTCGGTCCAGAGCGTGGCCGTTGATGGAGAGAAGGTGATCGCCTGCCAGGATTCAGCAGCGTTAGGGGCACTGGCATACGCCGAGGCCAAGGCGTCCTCGGGCGAATCATCGGTCGATCTGGTTGGAGGCCTAAATGGCGTAGGCCTGATCCGCGAGAATGCCATCGCTGTCGCCGGAGATGAACTCGCAGCCACAGCGGACTTCAGGGCGATTAGCCTCCTCTCCAAGGGATATGCAGCGAGCAGGGCAACCTCTTCCGAGGGGGAGAGCTATACCTATGCAGATTCCAAGGAGTCCCTGGCTTCGAAGCTCCAGGCACGGGCGGGATCAGTGCTCCTGGCCGAACAAAGCCTCAAGGGAGAAGGGGATCTCGTCCTCTACGCCCGTTCTCCCGGCCAGGGTGGCGCGGTTAGCTACTCGGGCGATGAGGTGGCGGGAACCCTCTCTGCCTCCGGCGATGGGACGCCGAAGGGAGAGCTCTTGGGGGATGTCGAGGAGACGATGCTAGGAGCTGAGCCCGTTCCCGGTTACTGGGTGGGATACGGCGGCAACCTGGTCGATGCGCGTCCCTTCCTGATCGAGGACAGTTCCGGAGTCGATCACGTCTTCGTCAGGCAATATAGCAGCAACGCCCTTTTCGACAACCGGGGAGGCACGTGGTACAACATGGGAGGCGCCTTCTATGGCGATCCATGGGCAATCAGGGACAGCTCTGGCAATATTCATGTCTTCGTTCGTGGATCGGACTCTGGCCTATGGGACCTCTTCCTCGATCCCACCTCTATGGGCCATGCCTGGAACGGCCTTGGAGGATACATATACTCAAGCCCAACTGCTGTAATTGACCCAACCAGTCCCGGCTATGCTGGGATCATGGTACATGGGAGCGACGATGGCCTCTGGCTGGCCGACCTGAACCTGAACACCCTCAATGCAGTATGGCACCCATTGGGCGGACGCTATGCAGGCACGCCCTACGTCGTTGCCCAGGGGAGCAAGTACTACACCTTCGTCTGGGGATCTGGGTCTGACTACTCCGTCTGGGTCAACGAGTGCACGACGATCGGCGGCTCTGGCACATGGTATCCCCTTGGCGGATACACCTATGGAAGTCCTGTTGCGATCAGTGAGCCTGGATGGTCCGATTATATCGCAGTCTTCACCAAGGGTAGCGATGGAGCTCTCTGGGTCTACGACTACAACATGGTCACCCATAGCGGCGCCTGGCTTCCAAGGGGCGGATTGATCAACGGTCAGCCCTTCGTGATAGCCGATGGCGACACCACAGGCGACTACATCCACGCATTCATCCGGGGAAGCGACGATTCCCTCTGGGATTGCCGCTCGAGCTCAGGGCTTGGCAGCTACACTTGGTATTCGCTGGGTGGAAAGCTCTTGTCCAATCCAGGGGCCATGTGGGACGACTCTCCGGAGAACCAGATCGACGTTGCAGGCATCGGATACGACTCGAGCCTGTGGAGGTACTGGACTTAGGGGAAATATCGCTTCAAGTGAGGTGAGGCATTGATAACCGTCAACTTCGATGGGCTATGCTACCCCAAGAATCCAGGTGGGGTTGCTGCCTATGGCTACATCGTCCGGAGGGACGGAGATGTGATCCACCGTGGCTGCGGCGCAGTCGGCCAGGGTCGGGGGATGACCAACAACGTCGCCGAGTACGCCGGCCTCCTGGCCGCCATGGAATGGTTGGCAAGCGAGGGGATTGACGAGGTGCTGACGGTCAGGGGAGACTCAGAGCTCGTGATCCGCCAGATGAAGGGTGAGTGGCAGGTTCGCTCTGCAACCTCCCGCCACTATGTGCCGCAGATCCGGCCGCTGCTATCCGGCAGAGAGGTTCGCTTGGAGTGGGTGCCACGGGAGGAGAACGAGGAGGCCGACTTGCTCTCGCGGGTGGCCTATGAGAGATATATCAAGAAGATGAGGGGCTAAGAGCCCCTCTCAAACCTCTATACCCCGGGGTAGACGAAGGTCGTATCCATTGTGGGCGTTTTTCCAAGGAGCTCTAAGTACTCCCGGCGGGCCTCCTGGGGATCGAGATCCGCCTCAGGATAGAGCATCTTTGCGAGGTAGGTGAGCCCTACTGGATGGTCCAGCCCGGCCATCATATCCCAGTGGCAGAGATAGGCCCGGCCGTCCTGGACCGCGGATATGCTCTCGGCGCCTGGGCGACTTTGGATCTCCTCACTCTCATCGAGCGGCAGGCTATCCTCGGTCCAGCCAAAGCGCGTCTCATCCGTTGCGGCGACCCTCTTAATCATCACCTGGGGGTCCTCGCTTACCACCCACTCCCAGTCCACCTTCGGGTAGTCGCCCTCCAATCCCTCTGCGATGTTCTCTCCTCCGGCCATATCGAGCAGCACGCCAAAGCCCGATCCCGGCCCCATGGTCGAAAGGGATCCTAGTCCCCCGGAAGAGCTCCACTCCACATAGGCCCTCGGCCTTGCCTTCCCCTCGACCGCCATCTCTACCTGGGTTCGTTTGGACTCGACCCATTGGACGTACTCCTCTGCCCTATCCTCCTTGTTCAGCACGGCCCCGAGCAACGTGATCTCTTCTGCCATGGTCTCCGGCCTGAAGAAGTCAAGCGCAAGAACGATGATGTTCTCGAAGGGAGAAAGTCCCTCCTCTATAGAGAAGATGCCGTAGGACTTGTCTGGATAACTGTAGCTGATGACGACGATATCTCCCATCGACTCATCCCTGGAGAGCTCTCCTATGGCCTCGAAGTCCGGATTGTTCCACTTGCCGACGGTTGAAAGATCGTCGAGCTCAGGGAAGTAGCTGCTGATGGCCTTATCCTTCACCGAGTTCGATATGCCCACAACCTTGCCGACGGCGCCGAGGACTGCGACTGCCTCGGCGGCGTCGGAGTTGAGGACGATAATCCCCCCAACGGGCGCATCTATGGTTACCTCCCTGCCGGCTGAATCGGTTATCGTCAAGGGATACTCGGATCCAGAGGCCGGTAGGATCAGCAGCACAAGGGCCAATGCCCAAAGCGATTTTATCATATCATTGCACCTCAATTAGCATATCTTATTTTATCAATCTCTCGTTAAGTATGTCATCATTCATAAACATTTTGGAAAACGTTAGCATAACCGCAGCCCCTTTGGCCGGGTGAAGGCCGTCGGATGGGGAGTAAATGGCGATAACCGAGTGTCTCGTCGAATCGGCCATGGGGAACGTTTGGAAGGGCCCCGCCTCTCAAATCTGTTCCCTCCCGGAAGGCGAGGGGCCAGAGGGGCTTCGATTGTGCCAAGATAGAAATACGATCGACCTCAGCCTGACTTCTGCAAAGGCCGAGGTAAGTGGAGAATGGAGGACGAGCAAACCATACAGTCCGGCGGATCGATCGAGACGAGCGCTCTACAGGCCCCCGCGTTCCAGGCCCTGACGATCGGAATCCCCTTCTGCGTATTCAAGCTGCTCTTCGGAGTCCTTTGCATTCGAATGGGCCGGGGAGACGGTGCGACGCTGGTCATATTGGGCGCGGCAGTCGTCATCTGGGCATCGGCAGACCTCGTGATGAACGTCCTTTCGGCGGCGTTCGACCTGGCCGGAAGGACGTCGCCTGTTGAGTTCTGCACGATCGCCCAAGTGGGGCGCCTCATCGGAAGGCCCAGGGTCTTCCTCGCAATCGATACCCTCGTCTCCTTCAGCATCATCTGCGCCGTCCTCTGGTCGGGATGGATCGCGCATTTAAGCCCCAACGAGTCCCTTCTTTGGTACGCGGCAACCACGCTCAACCTCATAAGCATCTCCCTCGTAGCCCTCTCTGCCGAGCTGCACAGGATGGATTAGCGAGATCCGACGATTTTAAGCCATCCCAAACCGAAAGGGTAGTATACAATCCAAGATAATAGCTTAAGTATGATCCGATCTCGTGGGATATGTCTCATCATCGCATCACTGATGCTGTCATCCATATCCTGCGGCACCCCCCCCATGGGGGAAGAGGCCCCAGAAGTCCTGCTGCTGAACTCCTACCATCCTGGCATGGCCTGGACCGATGCCATTACAACTGAGATTCAAAAGATCTTCTTGATCAGGATGCCCTCTGCATCCCTAACCGTCGAGTATATGGACGCCGATAGGCAGGACCCCACTCGAATCCGTCTCGACCAGCTTCGAGACCTTTATCGGGACGAGTATAGGAACAATAGCTTCGATGTGATCATCGCATCCGACGACGATGCCTTCCGATTCCTCTTGGAGAACGGGGAGTCTCTCTTCCCCGGGGTTCCTGTGGTCTTCTGTGGTGTCAACTACTTCAACGACGATCTTCTGGAGGGAAAGGCGGGCTTCACAGGCGTCGTTCAGGAGATGGATGTCGAGGCCACGATAGACCTCATGCTTGAGCTCCACCCCCAAGCTCGACATATCTTGATAGTGAACGATCAGACGGCAACTGGCCTTGCCAATAGGAGGTTGATCGACCAGGCGGTCGCGAACTCCAGCCGAAGGGCAGACGTTCAGTTGCTAGACAACCTCACTTCCCTGGAACTGCAGCGTAAGCTCAAAGGCCTAACGGAAGAGTATCTGGTCCTCCTGATGACGTTCACACGAGATCGAGAGGGTCATATCTTCACATACGAGGAGAGCGCAGAGCTACTCCGGGCGACAAGCTCCGTTCCCGTCTACGGGTTATGGGACTTCGTCCTTGGCCATGGCATTGTGGGGGGAAAACTCTCCAGCAGCAAGGCCCAGGCACACCTGGCTGCGGATATCGCCCTGCAGATCCTCGCTGGGAAGAGTACTTCCGATATTCCCGTGGTGAAGGAGTGCCCCAACCCCTATATGTTCGATATGCTGGAGCTCCATCGGTGGGGGATCTTGCCGTTGGCCCTTCCACCTGGAAGCATTATCATCAACCAGCCCTTCAGCGATCGCTCAGATCTCAGCCATCTGGATCTCAGCTACCTCAACCTGAGCGGTGCAAGCTTAAACCAGTCCAACCTCCAGGGATCAGACCTTAGCCATTCCGACTTGCGAGGTGCCTTCCTCGAGGATGCCATGATCGATAAGGCGATGCTCTCCCTCGCCGATCTCTCCGGGGCCACGTTGAAGGAGGCAAACCTCAGCTGCTCCGATCTCTCCGGAGCATCAATCATTGAATCCAACCTCAATAGGGCAAACCTCACATGCAGCAATCTCACCGAGGCCGACCTCTCCGGATCGGATATGGAACTTGCGTTACTTGCCGGGGCGATCCTCCGGGGGGCAAGGCTCAATCGAGCAAACCTCATGGCTGCAGATCTCAATGGGGCTGATCTCGCGGGCGCGGATCTATCCGGCGTTTTCATGAGGAGGGCAATGCTCTATGGGGCCAACCTCACGGGATCGAACCTGAGCGATGCAGACCTCGTTGGGGCAAACCTGATCGAATGCAACCTTCGAGGAGCCAACCTCACTGGCGCGGACCTCTCCGAAGCTCGCATATCAGGGGCTGACCTCAGCCAATCCCTTCTTGTCGGCGCAAGGCTTGTTTTTACCAACCTCACAAGGGCAAACCTGAGCGAGGCCGATCTATCGGGATCCATCATCATAGCATCAGGGCTTGAGGATTGCGACCTTCGAGGAGCCAACCTCACAGGAGCCGATCTCACAGGGGCGCGAATGGCAGGTGCAAGGCTCGCCAAGGCCAACCTTGTGGAGGCCTCATTGACTGGCGCCTATCTTAACGGAGCCGATATGAGCGGCGCAGATCTCCGCCGTTCAGATCTCTCCGATGCCCACTTGGATAACGCCAACTTTACAGGAGCTGATCTCAGAGTGGCAAGGCTCGTTGGGACGAGCCTTCTCCAGGCTATCATGAGAGGAACCGATCAGACTGGGGCAAATATGATCGGCGCAAGAGCAAGCTGGGCCGATCTTCGGGGAAGCGTGCTCTCAAACGGCCATTTAACGAGGGCAGAGTTCATGCTTGCCGACCTGAGCGGATCCAATCTTGCGGGATCGGACTTCAGCAGGACCTATATGATCAGATGCAACCTTTCGAGCAGCGATCTCAGGGGAGCGAACTTCTCATACGCCGATTTGACCAATGCAAACCTATCCTTCAGCGATCTCAGGGGGAGCAATCTGGACAACTCCATCCTGAACGGAGCCAACCTCTCTCATGCCGACCTGGTGGACTCGGAGTTCAACTGGATAAACCTGATCGGAACGAACCTGCAAAATGCAAACATCAGCGGCTCGAAGGTGAACAAGGTCAACCTGAAGGATGTCGACCTCAGAGGGGCAGATCTCCGCAATATGAATACGAGCAATATATACATGGAGGACGTAAACCTCTCCGGAAGCGATATGAGCGGATCGACCTTCATCTCATTTGCCGGCAAGAACGTGGATATGAGCTACACGAACCTGATGCACATCACCTTCGATCGAACGACGCTCGAGTTGATGGCCCAGGTCAATCTCGAGGGGGCCATTGTTGACGAGGAGATGCAGAGAATTATGGCTGGGGCAGCTGCGGAGCCAGCCGGGTGAGTCGCGAATCGGTCGAACTGGGGGCCCCCGATATGGAGATAGGCATAGGGAGTGGTGGTTATCCAGGGAGCCCTAGCGTCAGGGGCTGTTGGACCCTCCAATCAACTCTGCCGCCCTGCGGCCCACCTCGGCCGGATCGACCTTGACGCGGGCAACCCCTGAACGAATGGCTGCATCTGCCACCGCCTCTGCGACAGCGGGGACCACGCGGCGGTCGAAGGGGGAGGGTATGATGCAATCAAAGGTCACGGGATCGACGAGGGATGCGATCGCTCTGGCTGCAGCAACCTTCATCGCCTCGTTGATATCGGAGGCCCGAACGTCGAGCGCTCCCCGGAATATCCCAGGGAAGCCCAGGACGTTGTTCACCTGGTTTGGAAAGTCGGACCGGCCTGTGGCAATGACGCGGGCGCCGGCACGCAACGCCCTATCGGGCATGATCTCCGGGACAGGATTTGCCATCGCCATCACGACAGGGCCTTTCGCCATCGATTCCACCATCTCCTCGGTCACGATCCCTGGTGCGGAGACCCCGATGAAGACGTCGGCTCCTTCCATCGCCTGGGTGAGGGTTCCTGAGATCTCATGGGGGTTTGTGACCTTCGCCATCTCAGCCTTGATCCCTTCGAGATCCCTATCCCTGCTCAGTATTCCGCGGCGGTCGCAGATCCGTACGTCCTTCGTCCCGAAGCTCATCAGGAACTTGGCTACGGCTACGCCCGCGGCCCCAGCGCCTGATACGGCCACCTTGATCTCGCTCCACTCCTTTCCCACGAGGTCGAGGGCGTTCTTAAGCGCGGCGAGGGTGACGACTGCTGTCCCGTGCTGATCGTCGTGAAAGACGGGGATATCCAGCGTCCGCTTGAGCCTCTCCTCGATCTGAAAGCAGCGAGGTGCGCTGATATCCTCCAGGTTGATCCCTCCAAAGGAAGGCGCAATCCTCGTTGCCGTCTCCACGATCTCCTCTGGGTCGCGCGAGTCGATCGAGATCGGGAATGCGTCGATTCCTGCGAACTCCTTGAAGAGGATGGCCTTTCCCTCCATGACGGGAATCGCTGCGAGGGGTCCTATATCGCCTAGGCCGAGCACCGCCGTTCCGTCTGTGATCACGGCCACCATATTGCCCTTGGAGGTGTACTGATAAACGAGATCCGGCTCCCTCTCGATCTCGCGGCAGGGCTCGGCTACCCCTGGCGTATAGGCGAGGGCAAGATCCCTCTGGGTGCTGCAAGGTACCTTGCTATGGATGGCGATCTTGCCCCTCGCCGCCCGATGAAACTCGAGTGCATCCTCTGGAAGAGACATCGACGAGGTCGACGATTCGAGCCCAGATAAACCTTGCCCAGCAGAAACAGTTTTAAATCAGGTGATGCATGAGGGAACCTCGGGCCGGGGTGGCAGAGCGGACAATTCTTCCTCGCCAGCGGGCGATTGAGAGTTCATACGCGGCAGGCTCGAGACCTGTTGTCCCTTCTGGGACGCTTGGGTTCAAATTGGGGGCAACGCCATAGTTCCTCCATGAAAATCCCAACCCCGGCGCCATCACCTCCGCTGCCGGCAAGCCGATATCCAAAGGATTCCGGCAATCTCGAAGGCGGGGGTTAGGAGAGGAAAATATTATGGCCAGGTTTCCCGAGGCTGAAAATCGCATATTAAACATGAAGATCTGTATGCGATGCAATGCACGCAACCCAGTTAAGTCCACTCGCTGTCGCAAGTGCGGTTACGAGGGGCTGAGGATGAAGTCCAAGGAGAGCAGAGGATAGACTAGAATAGCCCCCTCAACGGGGCTTTTGTCCACGATTATTCCCATGATCGCAAGAATCGGCCGAACGGAGGAGCGCATCAAGAGAGTGGTGGCGGTAACAGGTTCTGCCCATCTTACATTGATCGATCCCGACTCGCAAGAGCCCCGGGAAGCGGCGGCGATGGCACATGCCGCTCTCGAGGGCGGGACGGATGGCATCATGGTTGGGGGATCGATCGGGGCGAGCGGATCCTGCTTGGAGAACACAGTTCATGCCATCAAGGAGGAAGTCGACCTCCCCGTGATCTTATTTCCAAGCGGCACAGCTGGGCTCTGTCCCGGTGCGGATGCGGTATTCTTCATGAGCCTTCTCAACTCCCGCTCCTCCAGCTACCTGATCGAGAACCAAGCGCTTGGAGCCCCTTTGGTCCACAGGTACGGCCTCGAGCCCATCCCCATGGCCTATATTGTCGTAGAGCCTGGGGGGACGGTCGGCTGGGTGGGCGATGCTAAGATGATTCCCAGGGGAAAGCCGGAGCTTGCGGTGGCCTATGCTCTAGCAGGCAAGTTCCTGGGAATGAGGCTCGTCTACCTAGAGGCGGGGTCGGGAGCGGATGAGCCGGTCCCGACGGAGATGGTCCGCGCGGTCAAGGGGGCCATGGGCGACGTATTGGTCGTGGCTGGGGGCGGGATCATCACCGGCAGTAGGGCAGCAGATCTTGCCCGGGCCGGGGCGGACATAATAGTCACTGGAACTGCGGTCGAGCGCTGTTCCGACATTACCGCCTTCGTAAGGGAGCTCTCCGGGGCGATCAAGGGCATCAAGTAAGGCGCTCATGTCAACATTTTTAATGAACTTTCTAAAGGAGAGGGGGCTCGACGGCCTGCTCCTCGTTGGCGACAGCATCTGCCATCCTGATATCTACTACTTATCTCGCTTTCTCTCCCACGACCGCTTCGCGCTCCTCGCTTGCGAGAGTGTATCTATCCTCGTCTCCTCGATGGAGCTATCGAGGGCGAGGAAGGAGTCCACTGCCTCCGCAGCCTTCAGCACGTCGGAATACGGTATCACGGAGCGCCTGAAATCCGATCCGAGAAGGGCGTATGGTGAGGTTCTGGCGGAGTTTCTAAAGGATCAAGGGCAGTCCCGCCTGGCCATTCCGGATAGCTTTCCCGTTGGCATCTGTCGCGCCCTGGAGGAGAGGTTCGAGGTCTCCATTGTGAAGAGCCCTATTAGGGAGATGAGGTCGATCAAGTCACCAGGGGAGATAGAGGCGATAACGGAAGCCCAAAGGGCGTGCGAGGACGCCATGAGGACCGCGGAGATGCTAATTTCGCGGTCGAGGGTAAGCGGCGAGATGCTCGTGGATGACAGAGGCCCCCTGACCTCCGAGAGGGTTAGGGGGGCAATCGAGGTCTCCCTTCTTACGCGAGGCTTCCAGGCAGATGGCACGATCGTTGCCGGAGGGCAAAAGGCCGCCGATCCCCACTTTCAGGGGAGCGGACCATTGCCTGCCAACTCGCCCATAGTGATCGATATCTTTCCACGATCCAGCAAGACGCGCTACTATGCCGATATGACGCGGACGATGCTCAGGGGCGAGGCCTCCTTGGAGATCGAGGAGATGTATGAGGCAGTCTTCCAGGCCCAGGCGGCGGGACTAGGGGCTTTGCGGTCCGGAATCGAAGGGTGCGAGGTCCATGAGCTCGTATGCCAGTCTTTTCGAGATATGGGATATCCCGAGAGGGAGAAAGTGGGCTACATCCACTCCACCGGCCACGGCGTCGGCCTTGAGGTCCACGAGACGCCCTCCATCTCCGAGGCAGGGGAGATGCTCCTCGCCGGAAACGTTGTGACGGTCGAGCCCGGCCTCTATTACCCGTCGGTTGGTGGCATCAGGCTCGAAGATCTGGTGGTAGTGGAGGAAGGCGGATGCCGAGACCTCACAGTCTACGAGCGGAGGCTTGTCGTCTGATATTGTCGAAGGGAACTAGTTCATAGGAGGTTCCGGTCCGATGGATGAAGCTGTTCTGGAGAAATATAGGCAAGCAGGACGAATACTGAGCCAGGTCCTTGAGGAGGCGCGGTCAATTGTGGATGTGGGAGTCTCCCTTCTTGAGGTGGCCGAGGCGGTGGAGGCCTCGATCTATCGATTGGGGGGCAAGCCTGCCTTTCCCTGCAACATATCGCTCGACAGGATCGCTGCCCACTACACACCCTCTCCGGGAGACGAGAGCTGCTTTTCCGAGCAGATGATCAAGGTCGACGTGGGGGTGCATATGGATGGATACATCGCAGACTCGGCGATAACGATCGACCTGAGCGGCCACGACCAATTGGTTGAGGCCTCCAAGGCCGCCTTGGATGCAGCAATCGAGCTAGTCGCGCCAGGGGCAAACACCGCAGAGTTCGGCAGGGCGATCGAGGAGGTCATCACTGGATACGGCTACAGGCCGGTTGCCAACCTTACAGGTCACGGATTGGAGAGGTACCTGGCTCATGCCAACCCCAGCATCCATAACGTCGCCGTGGATAAGGGGGTAGAGCTCGAGGTTGGCGACGTAATCGCGATAGAGCCCTTCGCAACGGACGGCGCAGGGAGGATAACCGAGGGGCCGACGACTGAGATATTTGGATTTTCCGTTCGCCGTCCCATTAGGGCGGCCATCCCTCGCAAGTTGATGAAGGATATTCAGGATAAGTACAGCACACTGCCCTTCGCCCGCCGATGGCTTAACGTGGAGAGGGTCGATTACGCCTTAAACCAGCTGCTCAGAAGCGGCGTGATACATGGATATCCCATCCTCTGGGAGGCAGAAGGCGCCCTCGTATCCCAGGCCGAGCATACCTTGGTCGTGATGGAGGGGGGCGTTGAGGTGATCACCCGCTGAGTCAGGCCTTCTCATCGCCATCGTCGCCGTAGTCTTCCTTATAGGAGTCGTCGCCTATCATCGCAGCAGAGATTGCATCCACTCCGTCGAGAAGCTCCGCTACCATACAGTAAGGGATATCGCCGAGGTCGGGCATGGCCTCGCCGCCGATCACCCTCGCACCAACCTCGCTGACTATATCGAGGGCTCGGTCGAACTCCTCTTCGGTCTCGGCATCCAGGGCCTCTCCCACAAGATCTGCGACAGGGATCTTCTTATCGAAGTCGCCGTCGATGCTTCTCTGGCAGGAGTGAAAGACCGCAGCAAGGGATGTCTTCAGAGAATCCAGCATCATGTCGGCATCCTCTCCAAGCGAGTCGTGTTCCTCGAACACTATCTCTCTGATATCGTCGATGGTGGAGGTCGCCTCGTCCGCCGTAATTATGCCCCTATTATATCTCGCGAGGACCTTGAGGCAAGCGAGCACCACATCGTCCATTATGTAGACGAATACAGCTCCCACATCCCCTTCCTCGATGTCGGGCAGTTTGAAGTTGCTCTCCTTGACTTTGTTGATCCAATTCAACCAACGCTTCTTCGTATAGAACTCCTCGTTCATTCAATCCTCTCAGCGATATGCGTCGACCAGAGCCACCCTCTCCAGCACCAGATCCGGTATCTTGGCCTCGCCCACCGCGGATATCTCCTCCTCCGATATCTTGAAGGCTTCCCTGATCAGGTCCATCCGCGGCCTTGGCCCGATCGCGTCATCCTCTATCAGGCCCTCAAGGTTCGGCTCCTTCTCCTTCGAGCTCACAGTGATGATGGCGACCCTCTGAGTCTCATCGGATACGCCCATCCATAAGGCCTTGCCGATCTGTCGCTCCCCTGAGGCATAGCGGAGGATCTCCATTCCAAGGTCTTTTGCCACGTTCCTTCCATCGTGGAAGGCCTTCTCCGCCTTCTCCGCGGCGAAGAGGGCATGTCTTTCGCTTGCCACCATATCGGCGTTTAATGCTTGGATGGTGCACCCCTCGCTATTCGAGAGGTCCTTTTGCGCAGAGACGAACTCCGCCTTTCCCCTCACGATCGGCCGTCCCCAGTGAAGGCGAATCCACTTCATCCCTTGGCTTTCCAGGGACCAGTAGCTTAAAAGATTGCGGTCGCAAGAGGGCTTTCAGTACTCTATGCTCTCGCCGACATCCAGCACCAGCACCTCGGTGTCGCAAAGGGTCTCCACCAGTTCCTGGTATTCGGCTGGATCTTGCTCGATGGCCTTGTAGGTGTTGTAGTGCATGGGTATGGCGATCTCAGGCCGAATCCAGGCAGTTGCCATCGCTGCCTCCCTTGGGCCCATCGTGAATCGGCCTCCTATGGGCAACATGGCGATCTGGGGGCGAAGTAGCTCTCCAATCAAATGCATGTCGGAAAAGAGGCCGGTATCGCCCGCATGGTAGATGCGAATTATGTCGTCTATCACGAATCCCGCGGCCTCGCCCCCATAGATGCCCGGATCAATCTCGGTCATCCCGGATGAGTGGAGGGCAGGCGTCATGTGGAACTGGACATCGCTTACCGAATAGGAACCTCCGATGTTCATCCCCTCCGCTCTAGCCCCCGTTTTGTCAAGGTGCTTTGCCACCTCGGGGTTGGATATGACCAGACAGCCTGTCCGCCTGGCTATATCGCCCGCGTTTCCCAGATGGTCGGCGTGGGCATGGGTGACCGCTATGAGGTCGGGGTTGAAGTCGCCCACGCTGCACTTGGCTACAGGATTCCTCTCGATGTAAGGGTCCACGAGGATGTTCAGAGACTCCATGAGCTCGAAACAGGAATGGCCGTGCCAGGTGATCCTCATGAGATCCTAGTTTGGCAGGGCCTTTATTAGAAGCTAATGGATGGCCAAGAGGGCCATCCAGGGCACAGCTCTGATCATCAGTAGACGGATCTAGATCCAAAATACAAAATAAGGGTGGGCATATATCTGCCCGGATTCGGATCTCAGACGAGGCCTGCTCGCTGTAGCCGGAGGAGGTCTGTCGTATCCAGCTTCTCTCCATTCCTGAAGTGGTCCATTATCTCCTCTGCCTCGCGCTTGGCCACCTCTTTTGCTCGATCCTCCCGTGTATCTCGGTTCTTCTTTCGGAGACCGATGATGACCTTGTCGAAGTCGCGGATCTCCCGTTGCGTCCTGATGAACTCCTTGTGCTGCTCGTCTGCGGCCTCCTGAGCCTTCACGAACTCCTTGTGTGCCGCATCAGCCTCCGCTCGAGTTTGATCCGCCTCCTTGAATGTGGAGATCATCTTATCGTGATACTCCTGGGCAAGCTCGGCGTACTTTGTGACCTCTTCGTGATACTCAGAGGCCTTATCTCGCAGGGCCTGGGCTTCATCCAACAGCTCGCGCAGCTCATCGTTCTTCTCCAGCTGCTCCTTGCGGCCCTTGAACTCCGAGTGGAGGGATGAGATCTTATCGACCAGCTGCTTCTCCTTGTCGGGGCTGAGGACCTCGGTCTGCTGCCGGAACTCGAGATGATCTATCTCTCTCCTCAGATCCTTTATCGATCGATCCCCGGTGAGGTTGTATTTCTTGCGGATCTCGTCAATCTTGGCGTAGATCTCGTTGGTCTTCTCGTTGTACTCGTCCCTCTTCTGCTTCTCCTCAGCTACGTTCTTGTTGTACTGATCACGAAGCAGCTTGAGTTCCTGGGCCTTTTCTATAAGCTCCTTAGTCCCCTTGTTGAGTTCATTTCTCTTGCCTGCCCACTTGCTCGCCTCGGCGTTAAGTTGGCTGCGCTTCTCCTTGAACCCAAAAGACTCTTGCTTAAGCTTGGCCTTCTTCTCTTCCAGTTCTGCCAGCATCCCCCTTTTATCCTCCTTTTCCAGCCGTCCGGCTGGGGGTACCTCAGGCCCCTGAACGGGACCGAATCACCCTTAGGTGAAAAACTTTCAGGCACTATACGTGATTGGGGTTTTCCATGTCCTCATGCCAACTTCCAGAGGCTGCGCAAGGCCTTGATGCACCAATCACTTGGACGGCGGTCATGCGCCTGCCAGTCCAAGTTCTAGATGAGATCAAAGATACCAAAAGGCAGACCTCCTAAAGATCGACGTGAGCGGACATGTCGCGAGACTCTCTCAGCCTCTAACGTATTAACCTTTTGGTTAGCCGCTTGCCGAGCAGGGGCGGAAGCCTTGGATTGGGATTCACTTCATCTAATATATTATAAATCGTATCCATATATCCTGCCGGATGGCTCGTCATGGAGCTATAGCGGCTTATCGAGGGCGGATGCTACCTTGGATCGATGCTTTCTCGTCCATCGTTTGGGCAGCGTCCTATTTATAAACCGCAATCAACAGATTAAAATAGGTGGTTTGCTCAAAAGAGGATAGGATCATGGATTGATGGTTCATATTTAGCACCAGATGGAGGGAACGATTTGAGGAAAATTCTATTGGCAGTGCTCGCAGTGGTCGCGGTTGTGTGTGGGCCGGCCTTAGCTGCTACGACTACGGAGTACAATACGACGTTCAACTTCGAGCAGGACGTCAACGGGAATGGTTACTTCATGACTTATAAGTACGCAAAGATGGGCGCTTTGGCCATGAAGGACTACGTGCACGGGAGCGGCTCTATCGACTCGTCTTCCCAGATCTTTGCGCAGGACTACTATAAGTGGTTCCGGTCCGGCAGTGCGGACGATACCGATGAGCACGTCGCATGCCTCTCCATGAAGGAGGACAACATCATGGTCTATTCTCCGATGACCATGGCGATTGGGACCGGCTACTATGCGAGAAGGCCTCTCGTCTTCGACTCCCTGCTCAAGGAGAAGACCTGGGTCAAGAACTACCGTGCCGTAACATCCATGCATCATGAGATCGAGTACGCCCATGCCATAGACAAGGAGCTGGACGTGCTGGCCAAGGAGAAGTGGTACGAGAATTACGACCCAGAACATCAGGGTGTGGGAGTGACGCAGCTCAAGGTCACCGAGGACGTCACCGACGGTAAGATCCACTTCGGCGTTCTCCAGGCAGACTTCAGCAAAGCCGCTTATGGTCTCTTTACTCCCGCCTATCCCGACACCTTTGCCATGCAGACTGCATGGAGAGACCCGGCAATCGAGATCGATGAGGACTACTTTGGCACCTATCACATCGAGAAGAACATGACCCTGGAGGTCCCATACACTTGGAAGAAGACGTCCAGTGACTGGCTGCCCTGCTGCTCCGGTGGATGGGCCGACATGAACCCGAGCGAGACGAAGGACTGGTCTGCTGGTGGCATCTTCGATTGCACCTGTCTGAAGACCTCTCGCGCAGGCATGTACGGCTTGCCTGTCGGCGATGAGCCCTTTAAGCCTTGGGCCTGAAGATAGGGAATATCCCCTATCTACCCTTTCTTTTTTACTACCGCCGAAAGGCAGTTAACTTCCTCTGCAGAGGGCTTTCTCATGGATTACGAGGCTTGGGAGCCGATATACAGGGAGATCCTCGACGATTTCGGATTTTCTCGGGTGCGAGACCTCGAGGCCGCAGTCCTTCTTTCGGAGCTTCTCAGATCTCCGCCTCCACTCTCAAGGCTCGCGGAGCTCATCTCCGCTAAGAAGGTGCTCGTATGCGGAAACGGGCCGGGCCTCTTGTCTGAGATCGCGGGTCTCGAAGCAGATGGGGCACTTCTGGACCGCGCAATCATTGCCGCAGACGGCGCAACTTCCGTCCTTCTGAAGGCAGGCATATCTCCGGATGCGATAGTAACCGACCTCGACGGGACGATTGAGGATATAATCGATGCGAGCAAGCGAGGATCGATCGTAGTCGTCCACGCGCATGGGGACAACATCGACAAGGTTCGCGAGTACCTCCCCCAGATGGGCGAAGCCCTCGGCACGTGCCAGTGCAGGCCCCCAGAGGGCCTATACAACATGGGCGGATTCACCGATGGGGATCGCTGCGTATTCCTCGTCGTGCACTTTCGCGCATCTGAGGTCGCCCTCGCTGGATTCGAGTTCGACGATCCGACGGTCACTCCGCGTAAGGCAAAGAAGCTTCAATGGGCAAAGAGGCTTATCGACATCGCCTTATCGGGGTCGTTGTAGGTCGCGGACCGCCGAGAGAGCCATATTCCGAGATAGCGAAAGCTCAGCTCAAAGGCTTATCCGGCTTGCAGTCAGTTCGAGGATCGCAGAGAGGGCGCGCTCTGCCACCTCTTCCGCCTCGGCCTCGGCGTCGATCACGAGAAAACGGCCGGGCTCCTCCTGGACGAGCCGGTCGAAGATCCTCGCCACCTGGGTGAGGATGGCTTCGTGCTCGAACCTCTCCCGTGGGCGTGTCCTGCACCTCTCCACCGCGAGGGCGGGGTCCAGGCGAAATAGGATTGTCAGATGGGGATCCACGCTCCAAGGGCGGTGAAGCTCACGGATCCATTGGATGGGCTCCGGCAGGATATCTTGAAGCGTCACCCCTTGATAGGCCACCCTGGAGTCGGTGTAACGGTCGGAGACGACGAGCGCTCCCCTATCGAGCGCCGGGATGATCCTCTGGTATAAGTGCTGGGCGTGGTCGGCCATGAAGAGGAAGAGCTCCTCCATCCTCCGGCTCGGCCCTCGATCCTGGGCGAGGTGCTCCTTCCTGATCAGCCGACCGATCTCCCCAGAGGTTGGTTCAGCAGTGAATAGGACGTCGCGGTCCCGGAGCCTTCCCTCCAGTATCCTGGCTGCGGTCGTCTTGCCGCTCCCATCGATCCCCTCCAATGTCACCAGGATGCCATCCATGGGCGAGGCTAGGAGGTGTTAGTATTTGTTAGCTGTGGCCCGATGCTAACTCCGGCGTATCATCCTCTGGGTATCCGCAGTCCACCCGGTAACCCTCGCAGCGGGCGCTTGTACCACATCTGGGTTGTCTTGAGGTCATAGGTAGACATTAGTCATTATCTCCCCCAAGGACCTATCAACGCGGCTTGTCGTCCCCCACTTGCTCCGGCAATCAACGCGGCAGGACTGCCCAGCTCATGCCAGCCCTCAAAGGGAGACAGCTTATAAACTGGGCTCGAGGTGATATAAGGATATCGATGGCCTCGATGCCGGACGGCAATCTTATCTAGCAGATCCACACTAATAACGCTGAGGTGCTACATTTGACCGAGAACATCTACGTTGTTGGGCATAAGAGCCCTGATACCGATTCAGTGACCTCAGCAATCGCCTACGCGAACCTTAAGACGCAGATGGGCGTAGCCGGCGTGATCCCAGCGGCGGCAGGCCCCGTCAACAATGAGACCAAGTTCCTTCTGGACCACTTCAATCTGCAGGCCCCTGTGATCTGCACAGATGCTGCAGGCCAAAAGATCATCCTCGTGGACCACAACGAGGTCGGCCAGGCTGTGGACAACATCATGAAGGCGGATATCGTTGAGGTCGTCGACCACCACAAGATCGGCGACATACAGACTGGAAAGCCGATCTTCTTCCACAACGAGCCCGTGGGAGCAACGGGGACGATCATTGCCAGCATGTACCAGCAGAACAACATCCCCATCCCAAAGGAGATCGCAGGCCTCATGATGGCGGCGATCTTGAGCGACACCGTCCTCTTCAAGTCCCCGACCTGCACGGAGAAGGACAAGGAGATGGTGGCCATGCTCTCCCAGATCTGCGGCGAGGATCCCCAGAAGTTCGGAATGGATATGCTCAAGGCAAAGAGCGATATTGGAACCAAGTCGGCCGAGGATATATTGATGGGCGACTTCAAGAAGTTCGACTTCGCGGGACTGAAGGCAGGTGTCGGCCAGATAGAGGTCATGGACCTAACCGACCTCGGTCCCAAGAGGGAAGCACTCCTCGCAGAGATGAAGAAGAAGGTCGAGGCCGAGAAGCTGGATATGATCGTCCTCATGCTCACCGACGTCATGAAGGAAGCGAGCGATCTCCTCTTCTACGGCAACGATAAAGCCGCTCTCGGGTTCGAGAAGGCCTTCGGAGGCAAGATTGCCAACAACTCCATCTACAAGGAGAAGTGCCTCTCCAGGAAGAAGCAGGTAATCCCGCCCCTGGAGTCCGCATTCAAGAACTGAGGTCCTTTGGGGTGGGCTTTCCCACCCCGCTTATTCTTCGAATGCCCCCCCATCACCTGGAGGGGTGGACGCATCCTTCGCCGTAGCGGATCAAGGATTTCGTCAGATGCCTCCTCGCCGAGGGGGGAACCTCGTAGAGCCCGGTCTCGATCTCCCGGGAAGTGGCGCGCGATTCCTTCTCGCCGCGGGTGCGACAGCGGCGGCACCGGTAACCTTGTCCCTTCCCGGCGGACTTCATCCTTCTTTTGCAGGTGGGGCAGATGGGGGCATCCCACTCCAGTCTCTCGGCAAGGGAGATCACCTCCATCTTCTCCAGGTTGAGCACCCCCCCTCGAACGGCGCCGTATACCTCCAGGAGATCACCGGGCATCAGCCTCTTAACGATATCGCGAAAGCCCTTGGTGGGCTCGAACGCTGCGCACTCCAACCTCGCGTCGTTGCTGGCAAGATCGAAGAATAGGTGGCCTCCGGCTATGGCGCAAGGATTCGAGGCCACGGTGCCCCTAAGGCGGTAGCTCCTGTCGTCGCAGAGATCGCCCATCTCTCCGGGGAGCATTTGCGAATCGGTTCCTTGGTTGGTGATGTACAGAACCCTTCTCTCGGCAGGCTCGCTCTCGATCATCGAGGCCGCCATCTCGATTGCCCCGATATCGTCTCCCCTGATGCCGAAGAGTATGGGGTCAGGCGAGTGGGGGGAGAAGACGATCCGGCCAGAGTCCATATCGACGGTATCCCAAGTCCCGGGATAGGTCAGGCTGTCCGCCCTCCAGACCGAGGGCTCGTCGATGGAGCGAGGAGTGCCCCAGCGATCTCGATGACGGTAATGGACGAGCTCGAAGGTGTGGTCCTCGAAAGCAGATCCAACGGCAGCGAGCGCTCCGATCAATCCCCGCCCCTTTTTGAATCCCCTGTGCCATATCCCTTGATCTTGAAGGATCTTGCGCGCTTCATCGATCTCCAGGATCTCCGTTACAGCCCGCCGGTAGAATCCCCTCATCTCAGGGGTGACCGTCTCTGCCACGACCAGGCCTGGATTGGTGTTAGCTCCATCGAGGTCGGAGAGCTCGATTACGGCTTCCAAAGCGACCTCCTTTACCTCCTCGACTCGGTCAGACCGAAGGGCGAACGCGATCGCTGCGTTTCCCCTCGTCTTGAAGGGTGCACAGGGATTCAGCCTGACAAGCCTTGGCAGGCCCTCGACCACCCCCAATGCACCCAGCCTCTCCAGAAGCACCGCCGCCAGATATGTGGTGCAGAGGCCCCTCTCCGAGTCGGTGTCGTCGATCCCAATTGTGAGCATTGTGAACCTTTAAATATCGGCCGAACTCCCATATATAACGATGGATAAGGAGATCCTCATCACCCAGGCGATCGAGATGCTCGACAGGGCGGGGTTCGACATCTCTGAGCGGTGCTACATCCGTCCACGAAGCTTCGATTTGATCGCAAGGCGGGATGATCTGCTCCTGCTTCTAAAGATGCTCTCCAATATCGACGGGCTGAACGAGAAGACGGCGAGAGGGGTTCGTTTCCTGTCCAGGCATCTCATGGGGTGCCCCCTCCTCGTGGGCGAGAAGACCCGCGACCAACCCCTCGAACGCGGAGCGGTTTACTTTCGCTATGGCGTCCCCACGTTGAGCCTTCGGACGCTGGAGGATTACCTCCTCGCAGGCGCCCCGCCTCTCGTCTATGCCGCACACGGCGGGCTCTATGTACGCATCGACGGCAAGCAGCTGCGCGAACTGCGGCTGAAGATGGGAATCTCCTTAGGGGCGCTCGCATCCGATCTTGGTGTCTCCAGGCGAACTGTGAGCAAGTACGAGACCGAGAGCATGGATACCTCGGTCGATGTCGCCCTGAGGCTGGAGGAGGTCTTCGATCAAGGGCTTATACAGCCGGTGGACCTTTTCTTGCCGCCCCTTGCCGAGGACGATACTGGTCAGATCATGGACGACATCCTTCAGCACCTGGAGGGGATCGGCTTCAAGGTCTTCCCAACTGAGCAGGCCCCCTTCAACGCCATCACCCAGGATGACAGAATGGTGATCCTGACCGGCGTGAGCAAGTTCTCCTCCGCCATGGTCAAGAAGGCCCGCCTCATGTCCAGCCTATCCGAGGTGACGATGACCCATTCGGCGGTGATAGTCGATGGGGAGGTCAAGGTAGAGCGAATCGAGGAGACGGTCATCATCAAGAGGCGGGAGATCGAGACGATGGACAGGGCAAACGAGTTCGCGGACCTCGTAATGGAGAAGAAGGGATGAGGGGGGCAGCTGGCCTGCTCCAACGAATCGAGGCCTCAGGAAGGATCTTCGTCCTGGCGGTGGCTGGCGACAGCGGATCAGGCAAGAGCACATTCACAAAGGGAGTTCGCCGAATTCTTGGAGAGGAGATGGTTGCAACCTTCTCCATGGACGACTACCACTCGCTCGATCGCCAACAGAGGCTGGACCGGGGGATCACCCCCCTTCATCCCGAGGCCAATCGGCTCGGCCTCCTGGCAGAGCACCTGGAGAGGCTTCGCCGGGGGGAGACGGTGGATAAGCCCGTCTACGATCACTCAACCGGCACGTTCTCGGGGACGGTCCCCTTCGAGCCAAGGCCGATCCTTATCGTCGAAGGGCTGCACCCTTTCTACACGGCGGAACTTCGCCGTCTGACCGACTTCAAGGTATTCGTCGATCCCTCCCGAACGGTCAAGCGCCGATGGAAGCTGAGGCGGGATGTGCACGATCGGGGCTATCGAGCTGAGGACGTCATGAGGGAGATCCTGGATCGAGAGCCCGATTACAAGCTGTATGTCGACGTCCAGAAGGTCTATGCCGAGATGGCAATCAAGATCCAGGACTCGAGGTTCCCCACATCCCTAATGGGCGGCCTGGATGGTCCATCCAAGGAGCTCTATTCGGTCCGCTTGATCCAGCAGATCATCGAGCCCGTGGAGGCGGTGGAGCTTACGATCGACCTCAGCAAGATCCTCAGGCTCTCAGAGCGGGATTTCTCGATCGAGTTCCAGAGGGATGACTACTACGGCAAGCGAGTTGGAGTTATTACCATCGACGGAGAGCTCCATTGCGATATGGTGGAGGACTTGGAGGAGAGGCTCTGCAGCATGCTTGGAGTATCTCGCCCGGTTGTGATGGGGGCAGAGCCTTACGTGGACGCGACAGGCATTGCCCAGCTCATGCTTGCCTGGCGCTTCCTCGAGAAGCTGGAGTACCTCATCTCCGCATGAGATGCACCAAAACGGCCTGGATCTTCGAAATTAAGCCACCTGATATGAGACTCCTATGGCCTGGAACTCACTGGTCTCCTGGCGCTCCAGCTTGGCCTTTATCAGCTCGAACCTATCTCACGGATTCCTCTGAATAGAGCCGCTCTCCGCAGCGCTGGCATACCTCAGCAGAGACCAATAGAACTGCAGTATTGCCTCCTCCGGAGAGGATCTTCTCAACATTCTTCTCCGAGAGCTCGCCACCCGCAGACCGGGCAACTGTCAAAGGGCTTTCCGTTCATCCTCTCCTCGCCCGGCTATCGATCGACTGCCCGCCCTAGCTCTCCCATGACTCCCAGGCGACGAGCTCATCCAGGCCCTTTCGTCGCGTGGGAGGCGGCGTGG
>CAZWDT010000010.1:0-1388 GCA_964632755.1 uncultured Methanotrichaceae archaeon | reverse complement strand
GACTCCCAGGCGACGAGCTCATCCAGGCCCTTTCGTCGCGTGGGAGGCGGCGTGGCCGCGGGATATCCAAGGGCCAGCATGCATACGATCCTCGCCTCCGGTGGCACGCCCAGGATCTCCTTTGCCTTGTCCTCGTTGAAGGCCCCTATCCAACAGCTTCCAAGCCCTAAAGCGGCTGCGGCAAGCGTCATATGGTCAACAGCTATGGCCACGTTGATGGCATATGCCGGCTGGCCGCAGGTCATCACGTACTCGATCTCGGTTCCGCAGGCAGCTATCACCACGGGCGCTTCGCCGACGAACGTCTGGCCCTTTGCCGCAGAGGCCAAAAGAAGGCGCGTCTCCTCCTCCCTGACGACTATGAAGCGCCAGTTCTGCAGGTTTCGGGCCGACGGCGCAAGGCGTCCTGCCTCCAGCACCTCTGCCAGGGCCGAGTCCTCCACTGGGCGGCTCTGGAAGCTCCTAATGCTACGGCGTTGGCGGAGTGCTTCCATTACATCCATCTCCATCCCCCCTCAGGTCCGCCTCTTCATCTCCTTCTCCACCTGGGAGCCGGTCTCGGTCAGCTTCCAGGCATCGCCGTCGCGGCTGACGAGATCCTTCTCCTCCAGCTCCTGGAGCACCCTCGATACTGCCGGCGCCGGAACTCGCTCGAGCTTTGCGATCTTCTCCTGGGTGATTGCCCCGCGCGATACCAAGATTCCCATAATCCTCTCTCGTTGTCGGTTTCCCAACACGTAGCCTATCAACTCGTTCATTCCAATCCTCCTCTCCTTTGCGTTAGGTTTATTGCCCTCTGTGGGTTAATAGGTGTCGGCGGGTCAGTCCGGGTGGTTCGGCGTCACCTATAACCTGAAATCGTCGATACGCGGGGGATGAAGCTGACGGGCGACACATGCGCTGCAATGCTCAGTCCAGCTGCTGACAATGATTCTCCGTCCTGTAGGGCCATCATTGGCCCGCGGGCCTGCCGGAGGGCAGGTCGGCGTGCCTTAACCGCAGGGACCGGTTCAGGCCCGGAAGGGAGCAGACCTACTGTGGGTAACTGTCGCTTACAGGAAGGCGGGGATGAGAAGGCTCCTGGATCAACTGGGCTGTAGCGTTGCTGGCAACCGTCGGCGTGCCCGCCATTTGAGATAGAAGGCCTCTCGATATCCTAATGGTTCTACATTGGTCATCGGTTAAGGAAATGGTTGCATAATAATGTACCACTAATTTTCCAGATATCCAACCAATGATATTCAATAGAGCACCTATCGGCACAATTTAGAGAATACTATTACCGCCATTGATAGTATTTTATCAAAATATTTGCATCAATTATTGCACTAAATCCCTTAACCGAAGACGAATGAATGGTTCTATCAATATGCGAAGCATATCGCGCG